>NZ_JAYRDJ010000012.1:0-43455 GCF_041909475.1 Niveibacterium sp.
TCCAAAATCCTGCTCAAAAAATGAGCAGACGAGTTAATCACCCTGGTCAATTTTCAGCGCGCACTACCTCGCTTTTCTGGTCAGTTTTCAACGAGCGTCAACAGCCGGCCGAGCTGGGGGTGCGCTTCCGCGTGCCACAGCTGGCCTTGCGCGTTCAGGGTGAGCTGCAACTGTTCGACGACCCTGAGGTGCTCGACTACCCATGGGACTTGTCGGCGTATGACGCCGCGCCGACAGGTGACGATATCACTGCGCTGGGCGCGGGCCTCAAGGTGTCCGAAGGCGGCGAGATCGATGTCGACGGCGTGAGCGGCAAGGTCGTCTCGCGCTTCCTGCCCGACTTGCAGCGTGACCTGGGGCTGGTCTATCAGCCCGAGCACTGGGACGAGGTACGTCTCGCCACGTGGCTGTGCAGGAACCTGCCGGAGCCGTCACTCACCCATGCCAGCAAGCAGGCCTTCGTTGCCAAGTGGCTGACCGAACTGTTGCGCCGGGAAGGCTTCACGCTGGCCCGCGCCAATCTGCAAAAGTTCTTGACTCGCAATCTGCTAGAGGCGCGCATCCGTGACCTGCGCAGGCAGGCGGTGGGCAAGGCGTTTCAGCAGGCGCTGTTCGGAGACGACGCGGCATCGCGCGTCGCGGTGACGGATCAGTACGCCTTCGAATTCCACGCGCAGGCCTACGCGCCCAGCCGTGACTACGACGGCCGTTTCGGGCACTTCGACTTCCGCAAGCACTTCTACGGCCGCATCGGTGACTTCGACAGCAAGGAGGAGTTCGAGTGCGCCTGCTGGCTGGACATTCAGGCGCAGCAGGGACGCATCCAGTTCTGGGTGCGCAACCTCGTTCGGCGCGAAGGCAGCTCGTTCTTCCTGCAGAAGGCGGACGGGCGCTTCTACCCTGACTTCCTGTGTCAGCTGTCGGGCAGCGCAGACCAGCCCGGCCCGATCCTCGCCGTCGAGTACAAAGGCGCAGATCGTTGGGCTGGCGCGGAAGATGACCGGTTGATCGGCGGCCTATGGGCGAACCTGTCCGCAGGACGCTGCCGATTCGTGATGGTCAAGGACAAGCGGTGGGAATCGATCGAGGCGAGCTTCTAGCCGCTGATCCGTGGCTGCCTGACGAGCCAAGACTTGTCTAGGCTTGTCAGGCTGTCTATGACGCCAGGCGGGAGTGCTTTGGCAGCATCGCCCGGAGCAGCTCCATCTGATCGGCCAGGATCTGCCTGTTCTGGAGGATCAGGCCTTCCTGATGGCTCGGCGCGTACGGCACGTACAGCAAGTCCCAGCCTAACTCGTCCAGCGTGTGCGAACCCTTGGCTGCATTGCAGGACGAGCAACAGGCGCAGCAGTTCTGCCAAGAGTCGAGCCCGCCTTTGGACAGTGGCTTGATGTGATCTCGCGTCAGGCCCCTCAAACCCACCTTGCCGCAGTACGCGCACATGTTGCGATCCCGGCGGAACAAGGCCTCGTTGGTCAGCGCGATAGTCGGTTGCTTGCAGGCCTCTGGCGTGCGTCCCTTGAGCACCAAGATGCTCTTCAGTTCGATCTGCGACTGCAGGCCTGTCTGGCGGTTCGTACCGCCCCGGAAGGCGAACTCGAAGTCTCCGAAGCCGTACGCGAACTTCCCCAGAACGTCGTCAACGATGGCCTCCTGCCAGGTCAGCCAGCGTGCCGGGAACCCGGCGCTGTCAATGGCGAGAAGTAGGGGTGTCATCGGGCCTCCTTGCGAACTCGTAGCGCCAACTGGTAACGGTTACGGGTTCGCGAGACGCTCCTACTCGACGTTTTAGCAGGAGACCACTCACTCACATCGTGTACTGGTAGTGATTTTGATCGGGATAAGTCGCATGCCGTGACGACGTTCATCCAGATGTCGCGTCCGCCTTGTGAGACCGGCAGCACATGGTCACGCGTCAGCTTGCCCGCTGGCAGGTGGGTGCCGCAGTAGCCGCAGACCTGGCGGTCGCGGTGGAACAGTTCGCGATTGGAGAGGGGCGGAACTTGCTGCAAGGCGCGCTGGCTGAGGGCCTTGCCGCGGATTGCGATGATGCTGTTGGCGGTGATGACTGAACGCAGACCGGTGTCGCGCCGCATGCCGCCGTGGATCATGAATTCGTTGTCGCCGGCTGACCAGGCGACCTGATCGCGCGCGTAGTAGATCACTGCATGCTGCCAGCTGACCCAGCGGAAGGGCTGGCCATGCACATCGAGCGTGAGGATCAGCGGCCGTCGCGAATTGCCCGCGACCGTGCCGCGTTCAACGAGGATCACGGCGACTCTCTCTCTACAATCCTGTAGAGCATACGCCTTGCATGTGTGATTTCAATGACTACTTCGCTGCGTCGCGCGATACGCCACGACCGCCCGTTTTATTGGGCGTTGCTGCTGTCGCTCGTGGTGCATGGCGCGGCGCTAGGCTTGTTTCCGACGATCGATGTAGGGGCGCGCAGTCTGCGGGTTCGACTTGCAGCGAAGGGGGCTGCGACCGGTCTGGGTGCAAGTGGCGATGCTGCGACGCCGCGTATGGTTAGCAAGGCGGAGGGCGGGCCCACTGTTCGCGCGCCCAAGCAAACCGAAAGGGAGCGGTTCGTAGCTTCAGGCAAGGCGCGAACGGCTCGCTCGCCTGATCCGCCCAAACCTCAACCGGACTCAGCGCCGCTGACGCCCGAAGCTCAGGGGCTGGATGCCAGCGCCTTGCGCGGGGTGCGCATCGCACTGGCGAGCGGACTTGCAGGTCTCTCCTTGCCGGCGGATGCGGCCGGTGCCGCCGCGCAAGCGCGTCTGGTGTTCGGGGACGGCGGTCGCTTGCTGGCGGTGAGTTTCAGCGGTGAACGAGGCAGCCGCGAATTGGAGCTTCGCCTGCGCGACGCGCTGATGAAGGCCGCGGCGCGGGTCGAGCTGCCGACCAGCCTGCGCGGCACATCTTTCGAGCTCGACCTTGCCTTTGAGGTCAGCGGCGACGGGCGTTGAGGGTCAGGCGCCGGCCACCGTCGCAGCCAGTGCGGTGGCAAGTGAGTACCGCGGCCGCCAGCCAAGCCCGTGTGTCAGCGCTGAGACGTCGACTTCGAGCGAACCGAGCAGACGATCAGCTTCGGCCGATTTGCCGAGCAGCGACAGCAGCCCGCGCAGCAGCGTCGCCGGTACCGGGATCAGGTGCGCCCGCTTACCCAGCGCGTCGCCGACCGCACGAATCAGCGCTGGTGTGCTGAGCGGCTCGCCGTCGCTGATCAGGAACACCTTGCCGACCGCGTCCGGGTGGTCTCCGAGCAGGCAAAGGGCGTCGGCCAGGTTGCCGACAAACACCAGATCGCGGCGATTTTCGATCGCACCGAGTGGCAACCAGTAGCCCTTTCGCACGACATCCAGCAACCGCGCAAAGTTGGCGCCGACGCCGGGCCCGTAGACCAACGGTGGCCGCAGCACGACGGCGTCGACACGTGATGTGAGGACCGCTGCTTCAGCCTCTAACTTCGACACCGCGTACGGATCGGCGGGTGCGGGCGGGTCCTCCGGTCGGAATGGGTGTTCAGGCGTGCTTGATTCGCCATTCACCTTGATCGAACTGAGGTAGACCAAACGCCGCACCCCGGCCGCGGCGGCCGCATTACACAGTTCAGCGGTGCGTGCCACATTCACGCGGCGAAACGCTGCGAGCGGATCGGTCTCGGTCTCGTTCATGACGTGGACGCGCGCAGCGAGGTGCCAGATCGCGTCGACACCGGACACTGCAACGCGCCAATCGACGGTTGAGTTCAGGTCGCCAATGACGACGGACTCATCCCATGCACCAAGGCGGGCTTGGCGAAGGGCCGCACGCACACGATAACCGCGTGCCTTGAGTTGTGGAACGAGCGCGCTGCCTACGAAACCGTTGGCGCCTGTCACCAGCGCGATGGGGCGGGAGGGCGAGGACATGTGTCCATTTTGCCCGAGCGAGGTGAATTCGCGCCGCGACGCGCTCGGCAGCGTCGCGGCGCGTGGGTCGATTACTCGTCGTCGACCGGTTTGAAGGCTGCGCTCAGCGCTTGCTGAACGTTTGGTGGCGCGGGCTCGTAGTCGGCCATCTCAAGCGTGTAGCTGCCCTGTCCGCCAGTGATTGACTTCAGGCGACCCTGGAAGTCATTCAGCTCGGCCAGTGGCGCGCGTGCGTTGATCGTCACCATGCCGCCGCGAGCTGTGCCGGTCTGCGTGACCTGACCACGACGCAGCGCCAGTTCGCCATTCACGTCGCCGATCGCCATTTCTGGTACCGTCACTTCAAGGTTTACGATCGGTTCCAGCACCATGCCGCGCGCCTTGCTGATCGCATCGAGAAATGCCTTGCGGCCGGCCGTGATGAAGGCGACTTCCTTGCCGTCCACCGGGTGGGTCTTGCCGTCATACACGGTCACTTCCAGATCCTGCACCGGGAAGCCGGCAATCGCACCGCCACCCAGCACTTCGCGCACGCCTTTCTCCACAGCGGGAATGAAGACGCCCGGGATCGTGCCGCCTTTGACTGCGTCGACAAAGCGGAAGCCTTCGCCGCGGGCGAGCGGGGCGATCTTCAGATAGACCTCACCGAATTGCCCAGCCCCGCCACTTTGCTTCTTGTGGCGGTGGTGGCCTTCGGCCGGCGACGTGATGGTTTCGCGGTACGGAATCGTTGGCGGGTGGCTGTCGACTTCGAGCTTGTACTGAGCACGCATCTTTTCGAGGATGCGGCTCAGATGCAGCTCGCCTTGCCCACGGATCACCGCTTCATGCGTTGTCAGGTCATGTTCGACGTGCAGGCCCGGATCTTCGGCAGCAAGCCGGTGCAGGATCTCGGCGAGTTTCTGCTCGTCGCCGCGGCGTTTTACGCGCACCGCGAGGCCATACACCGCGTGCGGAATCGGCAGCGGGCGGAAGTGGATCACCGCATCTTCCGGCGCGTCGTGCAGCACGGCATCGAAGGTGATGTCGTCGATCTTCGTGATTGCACAAATCTCGCCGGGGCCGACACGGTCGATCGGCGTGAGCTGCTTGCCCTGGATGCGGAACAGGTGGGCGACGCGGAAAGCCTTGCGGGCCTCGCCGGCGTACAGTTGGGTATCCGGGGTGAGCGTGCCTTGCAGAACCCGCACCACGCCAATCTTGCCCATGTAGGGGTCCACCTCGACCTTGAATACATGCGCTAGCGCGTGGTCGTTCGCATCGTGGCTCACCGTCAGTGGTTCGGCTGCGTCGGCGTTGCCGCCCGGCCATTTCTCGAACAGCGGCGGGTTGCCTTCCAGCGGGCTGGGGGCGAGGCGAACCATGAAGTCGATCAACTCTGCAATGCCGGCGCCGGTGCGGGCAGATACGAACAGCACCGGCACCAGATGGTCCTCGCGCAGTGCGCGTTCAAACGCATCATGCAGCGCTTCCGGGGCGATCTCTTCGCCTTCGAGGTAGCGCTCGGTCAGCGCCTCGTCGACTTCCACGACTTGCTCGACCAACGCGCGGTGCGCGTCGGCGACCGAGCTGAAATCGGTGCGGTCCCCGCTGCGATTGAAGAAGCAATCGACCACGCGGCCGCCGCCATCAGCGGGCAGGTTTATCGGCAGGCATTCACGGCCGAAGGCAGCCTGCAGCTCTTCAACCAGGGCGGGCAGGTTCACCCGCTCGGCATCGATCTTGTTCACCACGACGAGGCGGCAAAGCTTGCGTGTCTGCGCCCATAGCATCGCTCGGCGGGCGGTGATCTCGATGCCGTTCTGCGCGTTGATGACGGTGGCCACGGTGTCGGTGGCGTCCAGCGCTGCGAGTGCCTGGCCGGCGAAGTCGGGGAAACCGGGGGTGTCCAGCAGATGCACCAGCGTGCCGGCGCGTTCGAAGTTTGCGACCGCCAGTTTGGCGGAGTGACCATGTTCCTTTTCGAGTGGATCGTAATCGCAGACCGTGGTGCCGCGGTCCACGCTGCCTGCCTGCGGAATCGCGCCGGCGGAAACGAGGACTGATTCGATCAGTGTCGTTTTGCCGGCGCCCGCGTGGCCTAGCAGGGCGAGAGTCCTCAGATCTTGCGGGGTCGTCATGGCTGCCTCCTTTGTGAGTCTTCTTGGCTGTGACGCTACACCCGGCGCTGTGCGCTCAGGTTTGACGCGCGTCAGCGCGTTGGCGGGCGCTTCGCTGGACTTCAACGCAGCGCTGGCGTAGCATCCGCGCCCCTTCAGCATAGACGCCACCATGTTTGACCACGCGGCCCGCGCCTGCGGCATCGATTTCGGTACCTCGAACTCCACGGTTGGCTGGTTGCGCCCCGGCGCGCCTGCCTTGCTGACGCTGGAGGAAGGCAAGCCGACGCTGCCGTCTGCCGTCTTCTTCAATGCGGACGAAGACAGCGTGTGCTTCGGCCGCGCTGCGCTGGCCGAATACCTCGACGGCTACGAGGGGCGCCTGATGCGGGCGCTGAAAACCCTGCTCGGCTCCAACCTGATGGATGGCAACACCGAGGTGCTCGGCCGCCTGCTGCCTTTCCGCGATCTGTTGCGGCAGTTCATTGCCGAGCTTAAGCGCCGCGGCGAGCTTGCGGCCGGCCGCAGCTTCGACCAGGCGGTGTTCGGCCGCCCGGTGCATTTCGTTGACGACGACAGCGCTGCCGATCAGCTCGCACAGGACACCCTCGCGCAGATCGCGCATGCAGTGGGCTTCCGCGAGGTGAGCTTCCAGTACGAACCGATTGCCGCGGCCTTCCACTACGAACAATCGCTTGATCACGAGGAGTTGGTGCTGATCGCGGATATCGGCGGCGGCACCTCGGACTTCTCGCTGGTGAGGCTCTCACCCGAACGGGCGAAGCTGGATGACCGGCGCGAGGATCTGCTGGCCAATGCCGGCGTGCATATCGGCGGCACGGATCTCGACCGCGCGTTCAATCTGGCGCAGGTGATGCCCTTGCTGGGCTTCCGGTCAAAGAAGAAGAACGGCACCGAACTGCCGGCCACGCCGTTCTTCAATCTGGCGACCTGGCACACGATCAACTTCTGCTACACCCGTGCGGCGTGGACCGAGTTTCAGGACATGTATCGCGACGGCGCCGAGCGCGAGAAGCTGGAGCTCTTGCTCAACCTGATCGGCGAGCGTGCGGGGCACTGGCTTTCATTGCAGGTGGAAGAGGCGAAGATCGCACTCTCCGACGTGCCGGAGGTGGTGCTGGATCTGGCGCGCCTGCACCGGAAAGGCGGTTCGCCGGTACATCCGACGATCTCGCGCGGCGCGCTGGATGCGGCGATCGCACCGCTGGTGGACCGCGTTGGCGAAACGGTTGGCACGATGCTGGACCGCGCCGGCGTGCCGCGTTCGCGCATCGACACGGTGTTCTTCACCGGCGGTTCCAGCGGCGTGCCGCTGCTGCGTCAGCGCATTGCCGCTGAAATCCCGTCTGCGCGCGCTGTTGAAGGCGACTTGTTCGGCAGCATCGGCGCCGGCCTCGCGGTGGACGCTGCGCGCCGCTACGGTTAGTCCGGCGCGCGCCTGAGACTCATGCGCGCACTGCGGTGCGCCACGCAATCCAAAGTTTTCGGATCGGCCCGAGCGAGGTGCGCTGGGTCAGCACCTGGCAACCATCGGCACGAATCTCGCGCAGCAGCGTGCGATAGATCGCGGCCATCACCAGGCCGGCGCGCTGCGATTTGCGGTCTTCCTTCGGCAGCAGCGCCATGGCTTGCTCGTAGTGCTGTTCGGCGCGATCGATCTGGAATTCCATCAGGGCGCGGAAATTGTCCGAATGCTTGCGATCGGTGATCTCTCGGGCGGTCACATTGAAGCGCTGCAGCTCTTCCACCGGCAGGTAGATGCGGCCGCGGCCGGCGTCCTCACCCACGTCGCGGATGATGTTGGTGAGCTGGAACGCGAGCCCGAGTTCGTGTGCGTACTTCTGCGTCTGCCGGTTGCTGTAGCCGAAGATCTCGGCCGCGAGCAGGCCCACGACGCCTGCAACGCGATGGCAGTAAAGCGATAGCCCCTTGAAGTCGAGATAGCGCGACTGCGTGAGATCCATCTCCATGCCGTCGATGATCTCGGACAGGTGCTCCTGCGGCAGGTTGAACTGCTGCACCATCGGCTGCAGTGCCTTGCCAACGGGGTGCTGCGGGCTGCCGCTGTACACCGCAGCCAGCTCCTTGCGCCACCAGGCGAGCTTGGTTAGCGCCAACTGCGGATCGAGGGTTTCGTCCACCACGTCGTCCACTTCGCGGCAGAAGGCGTACAGCGCAGTGATCGCGCGGCGCCGCGCTGGCGGCAGGAACAGGAAGCTGTAGTAGAAGGAAGATCCGCTCGCAGCGGCTTTCTGTTGGCAGTATTCGTCAGGCGTCATGGTTTCATTCGCAGCGCGCGCCAGATCAGGCGCAGCCAGTCGGTCCGTGCCAGCTTGGGGCGGCGGCGGAACACGTCGTAATCATTGGTCTCGATCGCCTCGCAGATACGCAGGCCACCTTGAACCACTAGGCGCAATTCCCAGCCGAAGCGGCCCGGCAGGGCCAGCGCCAGCGCGGCGCCTTCGCGCATCATCGCGCGGGTGCGCTCGACCTCGAAGGCCATCAGCGCGCGCCAGTTGGCATCAATGCGACCTTCAGCGATCTGGTGCTCATCGACACCAAAGCGGGCGAGATCTTCGGCCGGAAGATACACGCGGCCCTTGGCCCAGTCGATCGCAACGTCCTGCCAGAAATTGATCAGCTGCAGGCTGGTGCAGATCTGGTCGGACCACTTGATGTGCTGCGGCGTGTCGGCGCGGAACAGCCGCAGCATCAGGCGCCCGACAGGGTCGGCGGAGCGGCGGGTGTAGTCGCGCAGCTCGGCAAAATCGGCGTAGCGCGTCTTGCCGACGTCCTGGCTGAAGGCATCGAGCAGATCGCGCAGCAGCACGGTGGGCAACTGGTGGGCGCGTACGGCATCGGCCAGCCGTGCGAACATCGGCAACTTTGGCGTTTCGCCGCGGTCGATTGCGTTGATCTCGCGCCGGTAATCATTCAGCTGCGCAAGGCGCTGGATTGGCGGCGCATCGCCTTCGTCGGCGATGTCGTCGGCGCTGCGAGCGAAGGCGTACAGGGCTTCCACAGCCGGGCGCAGATGCCGCGGCAACAGGACGGACGCGACAGGGAAGTTCTCGTAGTGATCGACCGGCATGGGGGGCGCAGTATAGCGGAGCCGTGTGGCACCGCTTGCTGCGCCAGGATATGGAATCAGGCAGGGGGCAGGGTGGCGGTTCAACTCGAAATTTCTCGCTTGACCAAGCGCGTTGCGGGGCGCGTGCTGTTCGCCGGGCTGTCGCTCGACATGAAGGTCGGCGAGTTCGTTGCGGTGATGGGCGAGTCCGGCACTGGAAAATCCACGCTGCTGAACTTGATTGCGGGGCTCGAACCGCCGGACGCCGGTCAGATCCTTGTCGCCGGTCAGGCGCTCGGCGGGCTCGACGAGCGGGCGCTGACGCTGTGGCGCCGACATGCCCTCGGCTTCGTATTCCAGTCCTTCCACATCCTGCCGCATCTGACGGTGGGCGATAACGTGGCGCTGCCGCTGCGGCTCAACGGCCACGGCGCGCGGGCGGCCGGTGTGGCGGCGTCGGCGATGCTCGACCGCGTCGGGCTTGTGGCGCGTGCGGCGAGCATGCCGACGGAACTCTCGGGCGGCGAAATGCAGCGTGTTGCGATTGCGCGCGCGCTGGTGCATCGGCCCGCGCTGGTGCTGGCCGATGAACCCACCGGCAACCTCGATCCGGACAACGCGACTCGCGTGCTGGCGCTGCTCGCCGAGCAGGTGCGCGAGCAGGGCGCGATGTGCCTGATGGTGACGCATTCGCAGCACGCGGCGACGGTGGCGGACCGCGTGCTGCGGCTTGCCGATGGCGGGCTGCACGCCGCATGAAACTGCTGCTTGGCCTCTTCGTATCGAGCTTGCGCCGGCGCCGCTTCGCCACCAGTTTGAGCCTGCTCGCGGTGATGCTCGGCGTGGCCTTGGGTGTGGCCGTGAGCGTGGTCAATCGGTCCGCGCTCGACGAATTCGCGCATGGCGTCCGCGTGCTGTCGGGTGAGGCCGACCTGCAGATCGTCGGGCCTCGCAATGGCTTTGACGACGCGTTGTTCGCGCGGGTCGCGCTCAGCGAGGGCGTGGCGGTTGCAAGCCCGGTGGTGGAACTGGATGTACGCCTGCCCGGCCGTGATGCGCCGCTGCGGGTGCTCGGGCTTGATCTGCTTCGATCGCTTCAGATCCAGCCCGCGCTGCGCCCGGATACCGGCCCGACACTGGACGCCGGGGCACTGCTCGACCCGGATTCGATCTACCTGTCCCCCGCCGCGCTGCAGACCTTCGGCTTGCGTGCGGGGCGGACGCTGCGCTTGCAGCTGGGCGGCGAAGCCGTCGTGCTTCGCATCGGCGGTGTGGCGAACGGATTTGGCCCAGGGCAGCTTGCTGCGCTGATGGATATCGCCGCTGCGCAATGGCGCTTCGGCCACCTTGGCCGCCTGACGCGCATCGACCTGCGTTGGGCGACCGGCGGCGACACACCCGCCGCCCGCACCGCGCTGAAGGCGTTGCTGCCGCCTGGCTTGCAGCTGGTGCCGCCCGCACAGCGGGAATTGCAGGCCGCCGACATGTCGCGCGCCTACCGCGCCAATCTGACGATGCTGGCCGTTATCGCGCTGGCGACCGGCGCGTTTCTGGTATTCGCTACGCAGAGCCTGTCGGTGGTGCGGCGCCAGACCGAGTTCGCGTTGCTGCGTGCGTTAGGCGTGACGCGTGCTCAGCTGCTCCGCGGTGTGCTGGCGGAAGGCTGCGCGGTGGGGCTGGTCGGCGGCCTGCTCGGCGTAGCTGTCGGGCACGGCCTTGCCGCGCTCGCGCTGCACACGCTGGGTGGCGACCTGGGGGCCGGGTACTTTGCCGGGTCGCGCCCAACCCTGCAGTTCGATCCGTTCGCGAGCGCCGCGTTTCTGCTGCTGGGCCTCGCGGCTTCGGCGCTGGGCTCGTGGTGGCCAGCGTGGCGCGCCGCCAATGCGGACATCGCACCGGCATTGCGAAGCAGCCATCAAGCCTTGCTGCCACCGGCGCGCGTGCATCATCGCGCGGCGGCGGTGTTGGCGACGATGGCCGTGGCTTTGGCTGCGCTACCGCCATTTCGCGGCTTACCGGTCGGCGGTTACCTCGCGGTTGCCTGTGTGCTGGCGTGTGCGGTGGTGTGCCTGCCAGCGCTGGCTCATCTGCTTACCCGCTGGCTTGCGCGTTGGCCCGGTCTGTTGCTGGGCCTGGTGCGTGCCCGCGTTGCCGCGGCGCCGAGCCATGCGGTGATCGCGGCGGGTGGTGTGCTGGCGAGCGTCGCCTTGTCGGTGGCGATGGCCATCATGGTGGCGTCGTTCCGCGATTCGGTGGATGCCTGGCTGGCGCGGGTGCTGCCGGCGGATCTGTATCTGCGCAGCGCGCAGGGCGCAGTCGCGGTAGGCTTGGAGCCGGATGCGCTGAAGCGGCTCGCGGCGCTTCCGGGGCTCGCGCGGCTTGAGCCGATCCGGCACGAACAGATCCGCCTCGATGGGGGTGCTCTTCCGGTGGCTCTGGTCGCCCGAGCGGTGCCTGCGGAAGGCGCCGACCGGGTGTTTCCGATGCGCGAACTGCGGCCCTGCAGCGGCGATTGTGTCTGGGTCTCAGAGGCGATGAGCGATCTCTACGGCTGGCAAACCGGGCAGCGGGTGCGGATTCCGATTGGCGGCGGTGAGCACCGCTTTGAGGTCGCTGGCATCTGGCGCGACTACGCGCGGCAAAGCGGCGCCATCCTGATCGACCTCGCCCGCTACCAGGCGCTGACCGGCGATATGCGTGCCAACGACGTGGCCATCTGGGCCGCGCCGGGTGTGGCGCCGGATACGCTGCGCGAGCGCGTCAGAGCGCTGTTCGGGCCCGGTGTCGAGATCGCCAGCGCCGAGCTGATCCGGCGCAGCAGCCTCGCGCTGTTCGACCGCACTTTCGCGGTGACCTACGCGCTGGAGGCCTGCGCGGTGCTGATCGGGCTCTTCGGCATTGCGGCGAGTTTCGCGGCGCTGGCGGCCGCGCGGCGGCGCGAGTTCGGCATGCTGCGCCACATCGGCGTTACGCGTGGGCAGATCGGCACCATGCTTGCGCTGGAAGGCGCCCTGGTGGCGGGTATCGGTGTGCTCGGCGGCATGCTGGCGGGGGCGACGATCAGTGTGCTGCTGATTTTCGTGGTGAATCGGCAGAGCTTTCACTGGAGCATGGACTTTGCGGTCCCCGGCGCCAGCCTTGCGCTGTTCGCCGTCGCGATGCTCGGCTTCGCCGCACTGGCAGCGCGCCTCGCGGGCGGCCAGGCAATGCGGCTCGATGCGGTGCGCGCAGTGCGGGAGGATGCCTGATGCAGCCGCTGCGTCGTCGCATGCTGGGCTTGATCGCAGCCGCGCCGATCGTGCCCATCGCGCCTGCGGTTGCCGCGGTGGCGTACCCGGCGGTGCAGCCGCAGACGCTGCGCTTTCCGGAGGATCACGGTGCTCACCCCGCGCACCGCATCGAATGGTGGTATCTCACCGGCTGGCTTGAAGCGGTGGGCTTGGCGCCCTTCGGCTTCCAGCTGACTTTCTTCCAGATTCGCCCCGGCATCGCCGAGGCCAACCCGAGCCGCTTCGCGCCGCACCACCTCGTCGTTGCGCATGCGGCGCTGGCCAGGCCTCAAGCGGGCCATCTGCTGCATGCCGCCCGCACCGCACGCAGCATGTCTGGCCTGGTTGGGGCGAGCGAGGGCGATTGCGATGTGCGGCTCGACCGTTGGCGCCTGTGGCGACAGGCGGCCCACTTCAAGGCGGATGTCGATGCAGGCGAGTTCGCTCTGCAGCTTGCTTTCGGCCCGACCGGGGCTCCGCTGCTGCACGGCGAGGGCGGCTACAGCCAGAAAGCGCCGGGGGCGGAACACGCCAGCCAGTATGTGAGCCTGCCGCAACTGCCGGTTCGCGGGCGGGTACGCGTCGCCGAACGGGCGTTGAACGTATCCGGCAAGGCCTGGTTCGACCATGAATGGTCCAGCAGCCTGATGCACCCCGATGCAGCGGGTTGGGACTGGACCGGCATCAATCTTCACGACGGATCGGCGCTGATGCTGTTCCGCATGCGCCGCCACGACGGTGGCGCGCTGTGGCACGGCGGCACGCTGCAGCGCGCCGATGGCGTGATCCAGCACTTCGGCCCGGCGGACGTTGCGTGGCAGGTGCAGCGCGAATGGCACAGCCCGCGTTCGGGCGTGCGCTGGCCGGTGAGCCAGAGCGTGCGCTTTGCCGGCCGTACCATCAGCCTGACGCCGCTGATGGACGACCAGGAACTCGACACCCGCAGCACGACCGGTGCGATTTACTGGGAAGGCGCTGTGCGGGCGCTGGAGGGTGGCCGTGAAATCGGGCGTGGCTACCTTGAACTCACCGGCTACGACAAGACGTTACGTTTGTGACTGTGCCCGCGGGAACTTCGATTTACCAAAGTGGGTAAGCTCTGCGCCGTGGGCGCTTGGGTAGTCTGTGCTGACTGCCCTTGGGGCGTGTTCATGAACTGCGATACGCTCGGCGCTCAGGCATCGTTGAAATCCGGTGTCGGGTAGCAGGTGACAGTGAAAGACCGGCGGTGGGCCGGTGCGAAAGCGGAGAAACTGAATGAAGAAAACCCTGATGTGTGTCGTGCTGTGGCTGTGCTCGCTGTCCGTTGCCTGGGCGCTGGAGTCGCCTGCGCGAACGCCGCTGACGCCGCAGCAACATCAGGCTTCGACGGCGAAGATGGTTGCGACCCTGCTGTCGCGCTATCACTACTCGGCGCCGCCGCTGGACGACGCGCTGTCGGTGAAGGTGTTCGACCACTACCTAGATGCGCTGGATTCGGAGAAGGTGCTGTTCCTGCAACGCGATGTGGATCTCTACTCCGCCGCGCGCAAGCGGCTGGACGACGCGATCCTCGCCGAAGACATGCGCGTTCCGTTCGCGCTGTTCAACACCTATCGCGATCGCCAGATCGAGCGCTACACCTACTCGCGGCAGTTGCTGAAGGCGGGCTTCGACTTTACCGAGAAGGAGACGCTGGACTATGACCGCAAGGCGGCCGAGTGGCCGCGCACGCAGGACGAGTTGCGCGATCTGTGGCGCAAGCGCGTCAAGAACGACTGGCTGAGGCTGCGCCTGGCCGGGCAGAAGGACGACGCGATCCGCGCCACGCTGGACAAGCGTTACGAAGGCTTCCTCAGCCGCATCGACAAGACCAACGCGAACGACGTGTTCCAGGTCTTCATGGATGCCTACGCCACTGCGGTGGATCCGCACACCAACTATCTCGGCCCGCGCGCATCGGAAGAGTTCGATATTTCGATGAAGCTCTCGCTCGTCGGGATCGGCGCGGTGCTACAGACGCGCGACGAATACACGACGATTCGCGAACTGGTGCCCGGCGGCCCGGCTGCGCTGTCGGGCAAGCTCAAAGTGGGCGACAGGATCGTCGGCGTGGGGCAGGGTACGAATGCGGCAGTGACGGAGGTGCTGGGCTGGCGGCTGGATGACGTGGTCAGCCAGATCCGCGGCAAGCTCGATACCGTGGTGGTGCTCGATGTGCTGCCGGGCGATGCTGGGCTCGATGGCAAGCGCAAGCTGATTCAGCTCACGCGCAAGAAGATCAGCATCGAAGAACAGGCGGCGCGCAAATCGATCATCGAGGTGAAAGAGGGCGCTTCGGTGCGCAAGATCGGCGTGATTACGCTGCCCTCTTTCTATGAGGACTTCGAGGCGCGGCGCCAGGGCGACAAGGAATTCCGCAGCGCTTCGCGCGATGTCTCGCGTCTGCTGGGCGAACTGAAGAAGGACAAGGTCGACGGCGTCGTGGTCGATCTGCGCAACAACGGCGGTGGCTCGTTGCGGCAGGCGGTGGAGATCACCGGCCTCTTCATCGATCAGGGGCCGGTGGTGCAGCAGCGCGATGCGCAAGGCAAGGTGGTGGTGGAGTCGGATACCCGCCCCGGTTTTGCCTGGAGCGGGCCGATGGCGGTGCTGATCAACCGTTTCTCGGCGTCTGCATCGGAGATCTTCGCTGCAGCGATCCAGGATTATGGACGCGGTGTGGTGCTGGGCGAGCCGAGCTTTGGTAAAGGCACGGTGCAGACGGTGGTCAGCCTCGACCAGTTGCTCAAATCCGAGAAGCCGGTCTACGGCGAAGTCAAACTGACGGTGGCGGAGTTCTTCCGCGTCAATGGCGACACCACACAACTGCGGGGTGTGAAGCCGGACATTGCCTTCCCGCTGCTCAGTGATGTCGAGCGTCTGGGCGAATCCAGCTTTGATAACGCCTTGCCGGCGATCCAGATCAAACCCGCGGGCTTCACCCCGGCGGGCGAACTCGGTGGGCTGATTCCGGATCTGCGTTCGCGCTACCAGTTGCGGTTGAGCAGCGACCGTGCGCTCAAGCGTCTGAGTGAGGATGCGGACGAGATCGCCGCGCTGCGCAAACGCATGACCGTTTCGCTCAATGAAGCCGATCGTCGTGCCGAGCGCGATGCGCAGGATGCGCGCCAGAAACAGCGTGCGGCGGAAGACGCAAAGGCGACAGGCAAGGCCGGCAAAGGCAAAGCTGTGGCAGGTGGCGCTATCGCGCTCGACCCGGACGATGCCGATGACGGCCTGTTGGATAGCGAACGCCCTGCGGGCAAGACGCGCACCGACAAGGCCAAGAAAAAGCGTGAAGAACCGGATGTGCTGCTGACCGAAAGCGCGCGAATCCTGAGCGACGAGGTCGGTCTGCTCAAGGGTGATGCGCGCTTGGCCGCCAAGGTCTTGCCGCGGGCGGCGGTGACAGCGGGCAACCCGTAGCGCGGGCGGCAACCCCCAAAAACGACCGCTTGCTTCGCTCGAATACTGTAATAAAATACAGTTGTCGCGCCGCCTCCTTGGTGCGACATCGAGCGGAGCAGCGAACATGCACTATCACGGCAGTTGTCACTGTGGGCGGATTGCCTACGAAGTTGAAGGCGAAGTCGAGCAGGGTATCGAGTGCAACTGCTCGCACTGCAGCCGCAAGGGCTATTGCCTTTGGTTCGTCTCGCGCGAGCAGGTTCGCCTGCTGACGCCGCCGAGCGCGATGAGTACCTATACCTTCAACCGGCATGTGATCCAGCATCACTTCTGCCCGATCTGCGGCTGCTCCCCTTTCGGGTTTGGGCGTTCGCCAGATGGCAAGGAAACCGCGGCGGTCAACCTGCGCTGCCTGCAGGATCTTGATCTGGCCAGCGTGCCGCGGGTTCAGGTCGACGGGCGCAGTTTCTAAGCGTTTCGCAGGCATCGGCGATGCCTCTGATGCAAACGCCAATGCACAGCCCCTGCATGTTTGCCCGGCGTACGGCAGCGCGCTTATCGCCCCGCTGCCCCGGCGTGGCATGCGGTGCTAGGTCCGCGTCTCGGCACTCGGCCGCATGCAGCATTGCCCTGAGAGCGCGTGTGCTTGTGCCATGAGCAGGCCTGCCTTGCCGATGCCACTGAGCCACCGTTTCCACGTCTGCAGCGCTTTCTGCCATGTCTGCCGCCCCGTTTCCTCTTTCCGCCCTGTTGCAGCGCGCCGATCTGTGGCGCGGCGACGCTCTGGGCTGTGCAGAGCAGGCTGGGCTTGCGAGCGGTTTTGCCAGCCTTGATGCCTTGCTGCCCGGCGGCGGTTGGCCACGGGGGGCGTTGACCGAACTACTGTTGCCGCAGGCCGGGTTGGGCGGTGGCCTTGGAGAGTTGTCCTTGCTGCGACCGGCGCTGCGTGCGCTCGATGCGGAAGCCGGCTGGGTGCTGTTGGTGTCGCCGCCTTGGTTGCCGCATGCACCGGCCTGGCAAGGTCTCGGCCCCGGTCTTTCACGCCTGATCGTGGTGGAGGCTGCACGCGACGATGCAGCCTGGGCGTGCGAACAACTGCTCGCGAGTGGCGCGGTTGCCGCGTTACTGGCCTGGTTGCCGGAATCGGATGCACGGGCGTTGCGCCGCCTGCAACTGGCGATGGCGGGGCAGCAAGCGCTCGCTTTTGTTTTTCGCCCCGATCGATTTGTCGACAGCGCATCGCCGGCGCCGCTCCGGATCTCGCTCGCGGCAGAGGCGACCGGGCTGGCGCTGCATATCGTCAAACGCCGTGGGCCACCGCTGGCGGCGCCACTGATCCTGCCGGTCGAACGGCCAATCAATTGGACGCGTTTGGCGGCGCGGCAGACCCCAAGCCCTTTGCAAACTGTTGCGCAGGGTGTTGCCACAGGTGTTCCGCTTGCAGGGGTGAAGAATGGCGCCCGGGTTTAGCCGGTGCCCGGCTCGCAATCGATTTTCGTTTGCGGCCGAAGGCCTGTTCTCGCTGGCGCCGCGGACATTTGCCGGGCGTGATGACTGCGCGCAGGCGTGGTTCCCGGGAGGCTCTCGATGCGCTGGCTAGCGCTACGCATGTTTCGTCTTCCGATCGAAGTTTTCGCGGCCCGGCCCCCGGCGGTGGCGGTGGCGCGCGGCCGTGTTATCGCGACGGATGCCTCGGCCGAGGCGCTGGGTGTGCAGTTGGGGCAGAAGTTGTCGAGCGCCCTGGGCCTGGCGCCGCAGTTGAGCGCCTGCGAACGCGATGCGTTGCGCGAATCGGCCGCATTGGCGCGTCTGGCCTGCTGGGCTGGGCGTTTCAGCCCGCAAGTCTGCCTGGCGCCACCGGACGAATTGCTGATCGACATCGGCGGCAGCCTGCGCTTGTTCGGCGGCCTCGAACCCCTGTTGCAGCAAGCCGAGGCGGGCGTTGCGGCCGAGGCCTATTCGGTCAGCCTTGGTTTGGCGAGTACGCCGCTCGCAGCGCAGTGGTTTGCGCGTGCGGGCGTGCCGCCCGAGCTGACGCAAACACTTGCCGACGAGCAGGCGCAGCTGGCAGCGCTTCCGGTAGCGGTGATGGGGCTCGATGAGCGTTCTGCGCGCCGGTTGGCGGTGCTCGGGATCGGGCGCATCGGGGCCCTGCAGGCTTTGCCGGCAGCAACGCTCGCGCGCCGCTTCGGCCCCGCCTTGCCGGCGCAGCTAGCGCAAGCCCGTGGCAATTTGCCTGATTTGCGACGCGGCTTTGATTTCCCCGAACGCTTTTCCGAATACCTCGAATTGCCTGCGCGGGTCGAGCAGGCGCCGATGTTGCTATTTGGCGCGCGCCGCTTGCTGCAGGCGCTGGCTGGTTGGCTCAACGCGCGAGGGGCCGGTCTGCAGCAATGCACGCTGGAACTGGAGCATGAGGACGTGGCGGATTCGCAACTCGTGCTCGGCTTTGCTGCGCCTACTCGCGATGGCGAGCGGCTGCTGCGGGTGCTGCGCGAACGGCTCGATCGGCTTGAACTTGCAGCCCCCGTGGTGGGCCTGCGTCTCGTGGCAGAACGAATCGAGGCGATGCCGGGTGAGAGCGTGCCGATGTTCGGTGAGGCGGGTGCGCAAGGCATTGCGCCAGTGATCGAACGCCTGCGCGCGCGATTGGGGCGTGAAGCGGTGCATGGTCTTGCAACGGTAGCGGGGCACCGCCCCGAATGCAGCACCGTCGCGGTTGATTGGCCGCAGGCTGCGGTGGCAGGCGATGCACCGCTGCGCCCGTTGTGGCTGCTGCGCGAACCGCGCTCCTTGCCAGAGCGCGCGGGTCGCCCACATCACGACGGCCCCCTGCAACTGCTCACCCGCCCCGAGCGGATCGAGAGTGGCTGGTGGGATGCCGGCGAAGGGCTCGGCGATATCCGGCGCGATTACCACGTTGCCCGTTCCTTACGTGGCGAGTGGCTGTGGATTTACCGCGATGCCGCGGGTTGGTGGCTGCAGGGGCTTTTCGCATGACATCGCTGCCGGCCTACGCCGAACTTCACTGCATTTCGAACTTTACGTTCCTGCGTGGCGCATCGCACCCGGAAGAACTGGTCGAGCGCGCCCACCAGCTTGGCTACACCGCGCTGGCGATTACCGATGAGTGTTCGTTTGCCGGTGCCGTGAGGGCCTTCGATACCTGGCGGCAATTGCGCGACGCGGCGGGCGGCGAGATTGCTTTCCGCTTGATCTACGGCGCTGAGTTCCGCTTCGAGTGTGGCCTCAAGCTGGTGCTGCTGGCGAAGAACCGCGCCGGCTACGGCAACCTCTCGGCGCTGATCACGCTCGGGCGTCGGCGTGCGGAGAAAGGCGAATATCGACTGGTGCGCGGCGATCTGGAATCGGTACCGCCGAGCGGCGCGGTGCCGGACTGCTTCGCGCTGTGGGTGCCGGACGAGCGCTTGAGCGCGGAAGACGGTCGCTGGCTCGCGCAACGCTTCCCCGGCCGCATCTGGCTGGCGGTGGAACTGCACAGCGGGCCGGACGACGCAGCGAAGCTGGCTGCGTTGCAAGCACTTGCCGACGCCTGTGACATGCCCTGCGTGGCGAGTGGCGACGTGCATATGCACGCACGCTTGCGCCGCCCGCTGCAGGATGTGCTGACGGCGATCCGCCTGAACACCACGGTCTTCCAGGCGGGTGACAAACTCTACCCCAATGCTGAACGTCATCTGCGGCAGCCGTTGCGCCTCTCGCGCCTGTACCCGGCGGCGATGCTGGAGGAATCGACCCGTATCGCAGCGCAGTGCAAGTTCACGCTGGAAGAACTCAAATACGAATACCCGGACGAAATCGTGCCGCACGGCGAAACGCCGACCAGCTACCTGCGGCGCGAAGCCTTTGCGGGCCTCGCGCAGCGCTATCCCAAAGGGGTGCCCGACACGGTGCTGGGCAGTGTCGAAGACGAACTCGCGCTGATCGCAGAGCTCAAGTACGAAGCTTTCTTCCTCACGGTGTATGACATCGTCTGCTTCGCGAAGCGTGAAGGTATCTTGTGCCAGGGGCGCGGCTCGGCGGCCAACTCGGTGGTTTGCTACGCGCTGGGCATCACAGAGGTCGACCCAACGCGGGCCTTCCTGTTGTTCGGGCGTTTCATGTCGCGCGAACGGAACGAGCCGCCAGATATCGACGTGGATTTCGAGCACGAGCGCCGCGAAATCGTCATCCAGTACATCTACGAAAAGTACACCCGGGAACGTGCCGCACTGGCCGCCACGCTGATCCGTTACCGCACCAAGGGTGCGTTGCGCGACGCGGGGCGTGCCCTGGGTTTCGGCATCGAGCAGATCGATGCGTTGTCTGGCTCTCTGGCGTGGTGGGACAAGCGTGAGCAACTGCCCGAGCGGCTCGCCGAAATCGGGCTCGATGCAAAGAGCCCGCGCGTGTCGAAATGGCTTGCACTGACCAACATGCTGATGGGCTTTCCGCGCCACCTCTCTCAGCATGTGGGTGGCTTCGTGATTTCGCAGGGGCCATTGGCTCGCTTGGTGCCGGTGGAAAACGCCGCAATGCAAGATCGCTCGGTGATCCAGTGGGACAAGGAAGACCTGGAAACCTTGGGGCTGTTGAAGGTCGATGTGCTGGCGCTGGGCATGCTCACTGCACTCAAGCGATCGCTCGATCTGGTCAGCCAGCGGCGCGGGCGAAAGTTTGGCCTGGCCGATGTGCCGCACAAGGATGCCGCCACCTTCGAGATGTTGTGCCACGCCGATTCGGTTGGCGTCTTCCAGGTTGAATCGCGTGCGCAGATGAGCATGCTGCCGCGCCTCAGGCCACGGACCTACTACGACCTGGTGGTGCAGGTGGCGATCGTGCGACCGGGGCCGATCCAGGGCGACATGGTGCATCCGTATCTTGCCTATCGCGCTGACCCAGCGATGGCGCAGGCCGCCATGAATCGCTTGCCGAAAGAGGTGGCCGATGTGCTGACTCGCACTTTTGGCGTACCGATCTTTCAGGAGCAGGTGATGAAGCTCGCCGAGGTGGCTGCGGGCTTCACTCCGGGTGAGGCGGACCAGCTACGGCGCGCGATGGCGTCGTGGCGGCAAAAGGGGCATATCGATCGCTTTAAGGAGAAGCTGCGCGCAGGCATGGCCGCGCGCGGCCATCCGCCCGAATTCTCCGAGGCGCTGTGCCGGCAGATCGAGGGCTTCGGTGACTATGGTTTCCCCGAATCGCATGCGGCGAGCTTTGCGCTGCTCGCTTACAGCTCGGCCTGGATGAAGCGACATGAGCCGGAGGCCTTCCTGTGCGGCTTGCTCAACAGCCAGCCGATGGGTTTTTATGCGCCTTCGCAATTGGTGCAGGACGCGCGCCGCCACGGCGTGCAGGTGCTGCCGGTGGATGTGATGCACAGCGATTGGGATAGCGGTTTCGAGTATCCATCCGGTGCGAGGCGGTCCGAAGTGAGGCCGATGGTGCGGCTGGGCCTGCGCGAGATCCGCGGCTATCCGCAAGCGGCCGCGGCGCGCATCGTTGCCGCCCGCGAACGGGGGCCGTTCAGCTGCGTCGACGATCTGGCGCATCGTGCGATGCAGGGCGCGAGGGAGCTGGAGTTGCTGGCCGGGGCAGGGGCATTGAAGGCGTTCGCCGGGCATCGGCGGCAGGCGGCTTGGCAGGTCAGCGGCGTGCAGCGGCAGGGTGATCTGTTCGATAGCACACCGCCGGCCGAGGTGCCGGTACGGTTCACCGCACCGAGCGAAGGTGAGGAGATCGTCGCGGATTTCGCAGCCACAGGTTTGTCGCTTGGCCGCCATCCGCTCGCGCTGTTGCGCAAGCGCCTCTCTGCGCGGCGTTTCCTGCCCGCCGGTACGATCCGCGAGATGCAGGATCGCGCACTGGTTCGCGCCGCCGGTATCGTGATCGGCCGCCAGCGCCCGGGCACAGCGCGCGGTGTGATCTTCGTGACGTTAGAGGACGAAACCGGGCAGGCGAATATCGTCGTCTACGCTGATCTGTCCGAGCGGCAACGCCGAGAGTTGCTCGGCGCGCGGCTACTGGGTGTGTATGGTCAGTTGCAGCGCGACGGTGAGGTGGTGCACGTGCAGGCCAAGCGGCTGGTGGATCTGACCCCGTGGCTTGGCGCGCTACCGACAGCGAGCCGTGACTTCCATTGATCGGCGAGCGCTGCTGGCGCTAGAAAAGTATCTTGATCAAACGGGTGATCAGCTCTTCCAGCGGCATCATCGTCAGCACCAGCGGGCTCAACGGTGCCACGATGGCGGCGGCCAGTCGGATCAGCGTGTCGCGCGTGATGGGGGCAACACGCATGCCGGCAATCACCTGCAGGCTGTTGTTCAGATCGGAGAGCGACTGAATGTCCGCGCTGCCGATCAGCGTTTCGCCGGCCGGTGCGCCGCCTCGCAGCCACTTGGTCTCGAAATCACGCGCGTAGCGCTGCGCCAACGCGCCGTATTCGAGCAGGCCGCTGCGTTTTGTTTCCGCAAGCTGCGGTGCGAAGACCAGCAAGGGCAGCAGCACGACCCCGAGCAATACGACTACCAGCGCAATGATCTCGTACTTGAACGACAACAGCGGGGCTCCAAGGTAGAGGATGCGGTTGGCCAGGTTGCCAGCCAGCAAGGCGCCGTGCGCCAGCAGTAAGGGCATGAACGCAAAAGCGGTGCCGGAGAGAAAGCCCAAGCCGCCGAGCCGATCCGGATGAGTTGGCGACAACGCGAGTTTTATACGCGACACCTGCCACAGGAAGCGCATCCAGATGAAGAGCCGGAAGTACCAGCGCAGCAGCAGGAACTGGAAGATCGGCAGGCTGATGCAGCCAAGCCACAAACCCGCGAGCGTGAGCGCCGAACCGCCCGCGCTTGGGGTGGCATACCAGGTGTTCGCATTCAATGCGATGAAGTGGCGCCATATCAGCGCAATGCCCAGCCCATAAACCACTGCGACGAGTACCACTTCCGCGATGCTTGAGTTGCGCAGCCGGAAGGCGGAGGCGATCGCCGCGTGGAAGCGATCCATTGAAGCTTCTGGAACCAGCTTGCGCTCCGGAAATTGCCTGACCAGCGTGCGCATACGCTGATGCACGATCAGTTCTGCGACGATCAGCAAGGGCACGACGACCATGAAGCGGCCGTGCGCTTCGAAGTCATACAGGAAGGGCACTGCCAGCTTGCCTGGCAGCAGATTGCCTTCAAGCGCAGACAGCATCAGTAGCGGAAGCCAGCAGATCAGCGCGATAACACCAATCCGCTGCCCGACAAGATGCAGTTCGTTATCCGACAGATGTGCGCGACGAAGCGCCTGGAACAACGGGCCGCCAAGTACGAGCGAGAAGTCCGTCGTATCCCGGAGTATTTCCGGATGCTGAGCGTGTTGAACTGCTCTCATCTCTCTGCCTCCCGAGCTCCCTCAAAAGCGACCCACCCAACCGAGGTCGGGGC
Source organism: Niveibacterium sp. (assembly GCF_041909475.1). Classification (NCBI taxonomy): domain Bacteria; kingdom Pseudomonadati; phylum Pseudomonadota; class Betaproteobacteria; order Rhodocyclales; family Rhodocyclaceae; genus Niveibacterium; species Niveibacterium sp. The sequence goes on from NZ_JAYRDJ010000012.1 coordinate 23,233, forward strand.
GCGCTGCCACGATGAGCGTTGGCGCCACGACGGGCAGCCCTCCGCTTTGATTCTGGATCGCGAAGCGGCACAGCGCCAGGTTGCGGTGAGCGCCAGTTGACGCCTCTCAGCGGTAGACGCCGAGCGTGGCGCCTTATGAATGGATCTGCGGGTTGGCGAGTTCTGATGGGCGATGGAACGAATGGCGCGGGTTTGCGGTCGAAGCGCCGTTGTACGACACTCCATCCATCATTACCCCAGAACGGCCCATCATGAGCGACGCCTCACAGAAGCCTGATGCCGCTGCGATCCAGCCGGTGTCGGCGCGGATTCGCGAACGGATCTATCGCGCCAAACAGCGCTTTCACGCCAACGACAACATCTCTGCCTTTCTCGAGCCGGGCGATCTCGAAGCCCTGCTCGATGAAGTGGAAGGCAAGATGAAAGGCGTGCTGGAGAGCCTTGTGATCGACACCGAGAGCGATCACAACACGCAAGACACCGCACGCCGCGTAGCGAAGATGTATCTCACCGAAGTGTTTCGCGGCCGCTACATGCCGGCGCCTTCGGTCACAGAATTCCCGAACGCCGAACGCCTCAACGAACTGATGATCGTTGGCCCAATCACGGTGCGAAGCGCATGCAGCCACCACTTCTGCCCGATCATGGGCCGGCTGTGGATCGGGCTGATGCCGAACGAGCACTCGAACCTGATCGGCTTGTCGAAATACTCGCGACTCGCTGAGTGGGTTATGAGCCGGCCTCAGATTCAGGAAGAGGCGATCACCCAGATGGCTGAGCTTCTGATGCGAAAGGTCAGCCCGGACGGTCTTGCTGTGGTCATGGAAGCAGATCATTTCTGCATGCACTGGCGCGGTGTGAAGGATTCCGAGACCAAGATGATCAACAGCGTGATGCGCGGCTCCTTCCTCAAGGACGCGGCACTGCGCCGCGAGTTCCTCTCCCTCATCAACCTGAAAAACTGAGGCCCAGATGCTTGTCCGTTTGCTTTATGCCAGCCGCGCGGCATCACCACTGACTGCCCCGGTTGTAGATGCGATTCTTGCCCAATCCCGCGACCACAACCCCAAGCTCGGCATCACCGGCATGCTCTGCTACAGCGACGACTTGTTCCTGCAAGTGCTCGAGGGCGGCCGCGATGAGGTGTGCGAGCTGTTCAACACAATCGTGCGCGACGATCGGCATACGAACGTGCGCATCCTGAGCTTCGAGGAAATTCCGGAGCGCCGCTTTGGCGCATGGACGATGGGGCACGTGAATATCGCGCGCGTGAACCCCTCCTTGCTGCTCAAGTATGCCGAGCGCCCTGTGCTCGACCCGTTTGCGTGCTCTGGGCGTGCTTCGCTTGCACTGCTTGACGAGCTGATCGCGACCGCATCGGTCATCGGCCGCTGCTGAATCCGTATCCATCTCGCGGGCCGGCGGCAACGCGCCGGCCTTACACCTGCTTCGCTTCAAGTTCAAGAATCCGGGTAAGGTGCTTGCAAGCCCATCGTGCACCTACTAACATCCTTCTGATAATCTAAAAAGCATATCCGGCGCGCGGAGTATCGGGAGCGAACCTCAGTTCGCGCTTCGACCCTGCGTGCCACCTTCGCAGTCCGGCTCGTTCTTGCCGGCCCGTTCGCGGCTCATGGATCGCCGCGGCTTGCTGTCACTCCCGATTACGCGCAGCGCTGCCGCTTACTGCGGCGCGCGGGGGCTTGTGCCCCGTTTCGTTCAATCCAGAGGAGTGAAGCTGAATGAAGCGTTTCCATCCTTGGCCCGCAGTGGCCATGACCGCAGTAGCCGCTGCGCTGCTTGCCTCATGCGGAGGCAACGACAAGACCGACCCCCCGGGGTGCTGTGATCCACTGCCACCGCCGCAGTTGCTGCATGTGGCTTCACCGGAGTGGCAGGATCAGATCGTCTATTTCGTGATGACCGATCGTTTCAACGACGGTGATCCGAGCAACAACGACCAGGGGGCGGGGGAGTTCGACCCGGCCGATGGCGCCAAGTACAGCGGCGGCGACCTGCGTGGCGTGGAGGCCAAGATCGACTACATCAAGGGCTTGGGGGCAACGGCGGTGTGGGTGACCCCGCCGGTGGCGAACCAGTGGTGGGATCCGCTCAACAACTACGGCGGCTACCACGGTTACTGGGCCAGCAACTTCATGGAAGTCGACAAGCACATGGGGACTCTGGCCGATTACAAGAGCCTGTCGTCCTCATTGCACAAGTCGGGCATGTACCTGATTCAGGACGTTGTGCTGAACCACACCGGCAATTTCTTCAGCTATCGGGGTGGCTACGACGCGGCAGACCCGACCAAGTTCCTTGTGATGAACACCGCGTCCAAACCCGGCGCCGCGCCAACGCAGTCGCCTTTTGATCTGAACGATCCGCGCAACGCGGACCATGTAAAGGCTGGCATCTACCACTGGACGCCCAGCATCAGCGACTTCCAGGACGCGACGCAGGAGAAGAACTATCAACTCTCCGACCTCGACGACCTGAACACCGAGAGCCCTACGGTGCGCGACGCGCTGCGCAAGAGTTACGCGTACTGGATCAAGGAGGTGGGTGTCGACGGTTTCCGCATCGACACTGCGTTCTACGTACCCCCCGACACCTTCAAGGACTTCCTGTACTCGACCGACACGACCAACCCCGGCATCGTCGCTGCCGCCAAGGCAACGGGCCGCGAGAACTTCCTCTCCTTCGGCGAGGGGTTCGCTTCCGATCGTGCCTATGAAGACTCGAAGGCGAAGAAGATCGACAGCTACATGACCGATCCGGTCACCGGCGAGACGATCCTGCCGGGCATGATCAACTTCCCGCTCTACACGTCGGCAGGCGATGTGTTTGCGCGTGGTCGCCCGACTGCGGAACTCGGCTACCGCATACGCGACGTGATGACCACGCACAAGCGGCCCCACCTGATGCCGAGCTTCCTCGACAACCATGATGTGGATCGATTCCTCGCAGGGGGTTCAGAGGCCGGGCTCAAGCAGAACCTGTTGATGATGATGACGCTGCCTGGTATCCCGGTGATTTACTACGGCACCGAACAAGCCTTCAAGGAACAGCGCGCCGCGATGTTCAAGGCGGGCTACAAGTCGGGAGGGAAGGACAACTTCGACACTACCGCCCCGCTGTACCAGTACATCGCGCAAGTCAGTGCGCTGCGCAAGGCGAACAAGGTGTTCTCGCGCGGTACGCCGACGGTGCTGAAGGAGAACGGCGCTGCCGCTGGCGTGTTCGCCTACAAGATGAGCTGGAACGGCACGACCGCCTTTGTGGTGTTCAACACCGCCGACGGCGAAACCTTGCTCGACAACCTTGAAACCGGGCTTGCGGCTCACGCCGTGCTGAAGCCGCTGTTTGCAGCAAGCGGCACCGCAACGCAGGCCTTCGCTGACAAGAACGGCCGCCTCTCGATGAAGCTGCCCGCCCGCAGTGCCTACGTCTGGCTTGCGACGGCGGACACAGCGAGTGCGGTGGACCCGACCGCCACGATCAGCATGACGGCTCTGAATGACGTGAAAGAGGCGGGTGATTTCACCGTCAGCGGTGTCTCAACCGAACTCGCGAACTTCAAACTGGTGATCGACGGCGATGTGGCGCACGCTCAGACCGTTACCCCGGCGGGCGACGGCAGCTGGTCGGCAACGGTGGACACCGCAACGATGATCGACCCGACGATCCGCCACAGCATCGTCGCCTGGAGCGAAGCCTCCGCCGTGCTCTCTAACAGCGGTAGCTTCTTCGTCGATCGTCCGTTCGTGAAGCTTGCCGAGGTGGTGGACCCGGCCGGTGATGATGTTGGGCCGACGGGTGTCTACAAGTACCCGACGAACGATTCCTGGGGCAGCAACCGCCAGCTCGACTTGCGCAAAGTCACGGTATCCGGCGCTGGCGGGGCGATGCGCATCGACGTGCAGACGAACAAGGTCACAACCGTCTGGAATCCGGCGAACGGCTTTGATCACGTGGCCTTTACGATCTTCATCGAAGTGCCCGGAAAAGCGGGCGGTGTGACAGCGATGCCTTTGCAGAACGCTGTGTTGCCAGGCGGGATGAAGTGGCATTACCGCCTTCGTGCGCACGGGTGGTCGAACGCCATCTTCACTTCATCGGGCGCGAGTGCCAGTAACGAGGGGACGAACGCCTCGCCCGCCGCCGGCTTGAAGGTGGATACCGCGACGAATACGGTCAGCTTCATCCTGCCCGACGCGTCGCTTGGGAAGCTGTCGTCGCTGTCTGGCGTGAAGGTCTACGTGACGACCTGGGACTATGACGGTGGCTATCGTGGCCTGTCGCCAACAACCCAGGAATGGGCGTTCTGGGGCGGTAATGGAGCGACTGATCCACTGGTGATGGACGACACGACGGTGATCAGTTTGCCCTGATCGTTGTCAGTTCTTCTGCTGAAAAAAAGGGCGCCATCGGCGCCCTTTTTTTGGCAATTAAGGAGATGTAATTCGGAATTGGTTGGTTGTGCAAACGAAACGAATAAGGGTGATTAGTGCTTTGTGCTTCCTGATTTTGAGTAACAACTGTAGGAATTGATATCCATGCATGACGGATAAATACCTACATGCCAATTCAGAAAACGGAAAATGACATCTAAATGGGATATGCGCCCATATCTATGGTCCTGGTGTTCATTTGCCGTGCAGTACAAAGTCGCTTTACCAAGCTGATTACGACAAGAACAGCCATGCAAAACAGTGCTTTATGGCTTCTTCCACGAGCCTTGATCGGTGCCGGATTGCTCAAATTGAATGACGCTCTGTGTCATTTCGTGGTGCAAAAGCGCGACCGTTCATTTGTCATAAAGTGCCGTTTGTCGCTTCGCAATTAATTCGACAAGCGGCGTTAAATATTCACGCCTAAATCAGAATGGAGGCGCCCGTTTGAGCTGACGGTTTGCAATTGAAGGCACTTTGCGTGGCGGGTTCGCAAGGTGGTTTCTTTCGATAAACCGTTGGATGGGGCGGTTCGATCGCTGCACGGACTTTGCCGCGCACGACGAATCGCAAGGGCGCCGCCTTCATGGAAGGGGCGTAGGCAATGCTGAAACTTGGATTGGGCAAATACCGCTCGATCGTCATTCTGATCACGCTGTTTCTGGTGTTCGACGTTGGCGTGCTCGGGATGACCTTCGTGATATCCCGCCAGCTGACGGCGGACGCGATCTCGATCAACCTCGCTGGCCAGCACCGTTATCTGGTGCAAAAGCTCGCCAAGACAGCGCTGTTGATCGATCAGGATGCCACCCAGGGCACCTTTGACAGCAGCGGCCGATCGAGCCTGAACGAGGTCAAGGACCTCATCGCAACCGCCGATCGCTTCAACGCGATCATCAACACGTTTGATGGCGGCGCGAAGCTACCGGACATGGCCGAAGAACTGGCGCTGACCCCGAGCCAGGACGAGCAGGCGGCCGCGATGTTCGCCTTGGTGAAGGATCTCTGGGCGCCGATCAACAGCGAAGTGCAGTCGCTGAATCAGCCAAAGGATGGCCACCGCCCGGATGTCGGCCCGCTATTGCAGGTGCTGATTCCGAACAACTTGAACCTGCTGGCAAGCTCGCATCTGCTGACGAGCCGCCTCGAAGCCCTGTCTGCGGCAAAGGCCGCAAGGCTGCGCGCGGTGCAGATGGCCGGCATGGCGGCCGCGTTGATCAACTTCGCCTTCATCCTCTACAGCTTCCTCGGCCAGTTGCGCAAGAGCGACCAGGCGGTGGAGCGCGCGCAGCGTGAAACCGAAGACATCCTGCGGACCACACAGGAGGGGCTCTTCCTGCTCGACCCGGATTTCCGCATGGGGTCGCAAACCTCCCATGCGCTGTCGCGCATCATCGGCGTGGAGGCCAAGGGCGGCGAAAACTTCCTCGATCTGCTCAAGCCCTTGGTGACACCGAAGGCCTATGACACCACCAAGGAGTACATCGAGCTGCTGCTGCGGCACGACGTGAAGGAAAAGCTCGTCGCCAGCCTCAACCCGCTCGACTGCATTGAAATCAGCGCTGTGAAGCCGAGCGGGGCGGTGGAGTCGCGCTTCCTGCAGATCCGCTTCAACCGGGTGCTGCAGGGCAACAAGGTCACGCACCTGTTGGTTACGGTCAACGACATTACTCGCCGCGTGAAGCTCGAGCGCGAACTGAAGGACAGCGAGCGCCGCGTGCAGGATCAGATGGGCATGATGGTGAACATCCTCCAGGCTGATCCGCGGCAGTTGCAGGACTTCCTGCGGGCTGCGAGCGACGGTCTCAATCAGATCAACGAGGATCTGCGCACCGCGAGCCCGACGACCGGCGTATCCACGCCGCGGGTCGACGCCATGATGCGCATCGCCCACCGCTTGAAGGGCGACGCCGCGGCGTTGCAGCTCGAAGCGGTGTCGCAGTCACTGCACGCCTTCGAGAATGTGCTTCAGGAGTTGCGCGTGCTGACTCGCCGCTCCAGTGAAGACTTGCTGCCCGTCGCGGTGCGGGTAAAGGGGCTGTATGCCGAGATCGCGGCAATCCAGGATGTGATTGCACGCATCGGTCAGGTGCGTGGCGTCGTCAGTGTCGAGCCGCCCAAACCGGCGCATGACCCCGAACTGGCGGCCCAGGCCTTCGTGCGGCAGTGGCGCGGCTTCGCGCAACAGCTCGCGCAGCGGCACGAGAAGCAAGTCGAGCTGAGTTATCAAGGCCTCGATATCGAACTGCTCAACCCGCAGTTGCGCGACGCGGTGAATACCACGGTGAATCAGTTCATCCGCAACGCCGTGGTGCACGGGGTCGAGAAGCCGGCGGATCGCAAGATGCGTGGCAAGTCCGAGGCGGGGCGGCTGTCGGTGTACGTCTCCGACCAAGGCGACGGCACGATCGAGCTGAGCTTCCGGGATGACGGACGCGGCATCAACCCTGAAAAGATCCGCGCCGCTGCCATCCGCTCCGGGCGCATCGCGGCCGACGCGGCGAAGGCGCTTGATGCGCGCCAGCTGACGCTGATGATCTTTGAGCCCGGCCTTTCCACCCGCGATCAGGTGGACGAAGACGCAGGGCGCGGCGTCGGCCTTGATGCAGTGAAAGACCTGATTACCCGGCTCGGCGGCCGGATCCGCATCGGCACGACCAGTGGTGAGTACTGCCATTTCCGTGTGCAGCTGCCGGTCAAAGTGGAGCCGCGCGACGACCACATTGATGCCCCGATCAAGGAGGTGGCCTGATGGCACTCAAGCTCATGATCGTGGATGACTCGAACATCATCCGCAGCAAGATCACCCGAACGCTCACGCAACACGATATGCAAGTGGTAGCGACGGCAAGCAACGGCGAGGAGGCCGTCAAGCTGTTCGGCACCCACAAACCGGATGTCGTGACGATGGATCTGACCATGCCGCGCATGGATGGGCTGGAGTGCATCCGCGCGTTACGCAAGATCGATCCGGGCATCAGCATCCTTGTGGTCTCAGCGCTGGCGGACAAGGCCACGGCGATCCAGGCCCTGAAGGAAGGTGCTCAGGGCTTCCTGTGCAAACCGTTCTCCGAAACCGACCTCACCGAGGCGATGGAGGAACTTCTGGGGGAGGACGCTCATGGATGAGCAACAACTGCGTGTCTTCATCGACATCGTGAGCCAGTACTTCGAGCGCCAGACGGGCAAGGCGCCGGAGGTCGGAAGCCCGTATCTGGGCGATGCAAGCGCGCTGCCGATCTACGACTTTACCGGCGTGATCGGTATCTCCGGCGAGCGCCAGGGCTGCGTGTACGTCACCGCGCATCGCGATCTGCTGCGGCAACTGTTGCTGCACGTGGGCGAGGCCGATGTGTCGGATACCAATCTCTGCGATCTCGTTGGCGAGGTGGCCAACACCATTTCGGGCAACGCACGTCGTTACTTCGGGCCGGATTTCATGATCTCGGTGCCGGTCGTCGTGTCGGGCAACGCGCGTGCGATCCAGGTGCCGCGCAGCGTCAAGGCCTACATCCTGCCACTGCGGTGGCACAAGTTTGAGGCGGCACTGGTCGTGAGCCTTCAGTAGTCGGGCAACGCGCAGGGTCAAGCCAGGAGACGGAACATGACAAGCTGGGCAGCAAGAGCAGGGGTGTGGCAGGTTGGGTTGGTACTGGGGCTGGTGGGTGTGTGCGGCGCGGGCGCAACTGCCCGTGCCGACACCACCCTGATCAACGCTTCGTCGAACATCAATCAGGAGATGTTCCAGGAGTACAACGCCGCGTTCACGCGCTACTGGCGCGGGAAGACCGGCGAGGCGGTGACGATCAAGCAGACACACGCGCAATCCACGAACCAGGTCGCACGGATTCGCAACGGCGAAGAGGCGGATGTGGTGACGCTGGCGGTGTCACTGGATATCGACACGATCGCCGCCGCGGGCCTTATGCCGAGCGATTGGCAAGGCCGGCTGGCTAACCACTCGTCGCCCTTCACGTCGACCGTGGTGTTCCTCGTGCGCCGCGGCAATCCGCGCCAGATCAAGGACTGGAACGACCTCGTGCGCTGGGGCATCAACGTCGTCACGTCGAATCCCAAGAGCTCCGGCATTGCGCGCTGGGGGCATCTGGCGGCCTATGGCTATGCGCTCAAGCAGCCGGGTGGCAACGATGCGAGCGCGAAGCTCTTCCTCAAGCGCCTGTACGGCAACAACCGTGTACTTGAGTACACCGCGCGCGGCGCCAACAACGCTTTCACGAAAAACAAGATCGGTGACGCGATGATCACGTGGGAGAGCGAGGCGCTTCAGCTCGTTGCAGCTGCGCCGGACGACTACGAGATCGTGGTCCCGAGCGTATCGATCGTGGCCGAGCCGCCGGTTGCGCTGGTCGACAAGATGGTCGAGAAACGGGGCACGCGGAAGCTTGCCGACGCCTACCTCAACTACCTGTACTCGCCCGAGGCGCAAGAGCTGCTGGTGAAGTACTACTACCGGCCCGCAGACGCCGCAATCGCCGAGAAGTACAGCAAACGTTTCAAGCCCCTGAGCCTGTTCCGGGTGGATGAGGTCTTCGGCAGCTGGCAGCAGGCGTTCAAGACGCACTTCAGCGATGGTGGCGTGCTGGATCAGGTCTACGACCCGTATCGCAATGCGTCGTAAGCGCGCGATCGGGCAGGCCGGGTGGAACGGAAACGGAAAGGAACGACAATGAAAACGCTGTTGTGTCGGGCCGTCGCGGCATGCGCGATCGCCGGGGTTTCGATCATCGTTCAGGCGGCGGAGGTGACGGGGGCCGGCGCATCGTCGCCGCGGCTGGTGTACCTGAAGTGGGCGGAGGCCTACGGCAAGGCAACCGGCAACACCATTCGCTACCAATCGATCGGTTCTGGCGGCGGCGTGAAGGAAGTGACTTCGAAGAGCGTGGACTTCGGCGCGTCCGATATTCCGCTGACCGAATCTGAACTCGACAAACGTGGCCTGGTGCAGTTTCCAGTACTCGTTGGCGCCGCGGTGCCCTTCGTGAACCTGCCCAAAGTGGCGGCCGGCGAACTGCGCCTGACCGGCCCGCTACTGGCAGACATTTTCCGCGGCCGCCTGACCCGCTGGGACGACCCGCGCATTGTAGACATCAATCCGGGCGTGTCCTTGCCGGCCATGTCGATCGTTGTCGTGCGGCGTGACGATGGCGCCGGCGTTTCGTACTTCCTTACGCACTACCTCGCCAAGGTGAGCCCGGAGTGGCGCGACAGCATTGGGGTGGGCAGCGCCGTGCAGTGGCCCGTTGGCCTCGGGGGTAAGGGTGATGAAGGCGTCGCCAACTTCGTCAGGCGTTTGCCGGGTGCCATTGGCTATGTGGAGTACGGATACGCCCGCGCGAACAAACTGGCCTACGTGAGCATGCAGAACCGCAGCGGTACGTTCGTTGCCCCGGATGAGAAGAGCCTTGCGGCCGCAGCGCGTAGCGCGGCATGGGAGAAGAGCGCCTTCGGCGAGGTGCTGAGCGACCAGTCGGCACCCGAGGCCTGGCCGATCGCAGGCGCCAGCTTCGTGATGCTGCAGCGTACGACGGACAAGCTTGCGCAGGCGGCCGCCGTTGTGAAGTTCTTTGGCTGGTCTTGCCAGAACGGCGGCAAGTTTGCGTTGGACGGCGGCTATGTTCCGCTGCCGGGCGAAACGGTGAACCAGCTCGGCGCCGCGTGGCAGCGCATCAAGGACCCCGCCGGCAAGACCATCGCAATGTTGGAGTGATGGTGCGCGACGCTGAGAAGACAACTGCATCGCGAACGCGGAAGACGAGGTAAGCATGTTGGAGACTGATCCGGCACTCAGGGGTGTCTTGCCCCGTAAAGGGGTGCGCAAGAAGGGCGCGCAGGCGAGCGCGCCGATGCGCCCGGTCGGCGCCCTCTCGCACGTGCGGGTGCTGGATCTGTCACGCGTGCTGGCGGGCCCGTGGGCGACGCAGTTGCTCGGCGATCTTGGCGCCGAGGTCATCAAGATCGAACGGCCCGGCCGCGGCGACGACACGCGCACCTACGGGCCTCCGTGGGCGAAGGACGAAGCGGGCGAAGACACCGATGTCTCCGCCTACTACCTGTGCGCGAACCGAAACAAGGAATCGATCACTGTCGACTTCACCCGCGCGGAGGGTCAGGCACTGCTGCGCGAACTGGCTGCGCAATCCGATGTGCTGGTCGAGAACTTCAAGGTCGGTACGCTCGCGCGCTACGGCCTCGATTACGAAACGCTCGCGGCAATCAACCCGCGCCTGATCTACTGCTCGATCACGGGCTTCGGTCAGGATGGGCCTTACGCGGAGCGTTCGGGCTACGACTTCCTGATTCAGGGCATGGGCGGGCTGATGAGCGTCACGGGCGCGCCGGATGGCACGCCGACCAAGGTCGGTGTCGCACTGGCCGATGTCATGACCGGGCTCTATGCCAGCAACGCGATTCTCGCCGCGTTGGCGTGGCGCGAGCGCAGCGGGGAAGGGCAGCATATCGATCTCGGCATGCTGGATGTGCAAGTGGCTGCGCTGGCCAATCAGGCGCTCAATTACCTTTCAAGCGGCAAAGCGCCTGCACGTGTCGGCAACGCCCATCCGAACATCGTCCCTTACGACGCGTGCCCAACCGCCGATGGCCACATGATCCTTGCGATCGGTAATGACGCTCAGTTTGCTCGCTTCTGTATCGAGGCCCGCACCGATTGGCTCGGTGACGCACGCTTCGGGAGTAACGCGGCGCGGGTACGCCATCGCGATGTACTGGTTCCACTGATACATGACGTCACCCGAAGGCGCACCACGGCGGAGTGGATCGCAGCGCTGGAGGCGGCGGGCGTGCCCTGCGGCCCGATCAACACGATTCCGCAGGTCTTCGATGATCCCCAAGTTCGCCACCGCGGCATGCGCATCGAAATGGCGCATCCGTCCGCTGGCAAGGTAGCGCTGGTAGGGAGCCCGATCCGTATGTCGAAAACGCCGCCCACCTACCGCCGCGCACCGCCAAACCTCGGTAGCGATACGCGCGATCTGTTGGCGCGGCTGTTGGGCAAGGAGCGCCCGCTGCTCGATGCATTGCACGAGCAAGGCGTGATCTGAAGGAACAAAAGAAAAACGCCCCGCATCTCGCGATGCAGGGCGTTCAGGCTCAGGTCATTGGCGGTCAGACTTCGACGGCCTTTGCTGCGTCCTGGTACTCGGCGATCTGATCGAAGTTCATGTACTTGTAGATCTTGCTGCCGTCAGCGTTGATCACGCCCATGTCAGCGTGGTACTCCTCGACCGTCGGGATGCGTCCGAGCTTAGATGCGATCGCGGCCAACTCGGCCGAAGCCAGATACACGTTGGTGTTCTTGCCCAAGCGGTTCGGGAAGTTACGCGTCGAGGTGGAGACCACCGTCGCACCTTCACGTACCTGTGCCTGGTTACCCATGCACAGCGAGCAGCCGGGCATTTCGGTGCGTGCGCCGGCGCTCCCGAAGACGCCGTAGTGGCCTTCCTTGGTCAGCTCGGCAGCATCCATCTTGGTCGGCGGCGCAATCCACAGTTTTACCGGGATATCTCGCTTGCCTTCGAGCAGCTTGGACGCGGCACGGAAGTGGCCGATGTTGGTCATGCACGAACCGATGAACACTTCGTCGATCTTCGCGCCGGCGACTTCGGACAGCAGCTTCGCGTCGTCCGGATCGTTCGGGCAGCAGAGCACCGGCTCCTTCAGATCGTTGAGGTCGATCTCGATCACCGCGGCGTACTCGGCATCCTTGTCCGCTTCGAGCAGGTTCGGGTTGGCCAGCCATGCCTCGACCGCCTTGATGCGGCGTTCAAGCGTGCGCTTGTCCTGGTAGCCGTCGGCGATCATGTTCTTCATCAGCACGATGTTGCTGTTGAGGTACTCGATGATCGGTTCCTTGTTCAGCTTGACCGTGCAGCCGGCGGCCGAACGTTCAGCCGACGCGTCGGAGAGCTCGAAGGCTTGCTCGACCTTCAGATCCGGCAGGCCTTCGATTTCGAGGATGCGGCCGGAGAACACGTTCTTCTTGCCTGCTTTCGCAACGGTCAGCAGGCCGGCCTTGATCGCGTAGTAGGGGATCGCGTGCACCAGGTCGCGCAGCGTGATGCCGGGTTGCATCTGGCCCTTGAAGCGCACCAGCACCGACTCAGGCATATCCAGCGGCATCACGCCAGTGGCGGCGCCGAAGGCGACGAGGCCCGAGCCCGCCGGGAACGAAATACCGATCGGGAAGCGCGTGTGCGAGTCGCCGCCGGTACCCACGGTATCGGGCAGCAGCAGGCGGTTGAGCCAGCTGTGGATCACGCCGTCGCCCGGGCGCAGCGCAACGCCGCCACGGCTGCTGATGAAGGCTGGCAGCTCGCGGTGCGTCTTCACGTCAACCGGTTTCGGGTAAGCCGCGGTGTGGCAGAAGGACTGCATCACCAGGTCGGCCGAGAAGCCGAGGCAGGCCAGATCCTTCAGCTCGTCGCGCGTCATCGGGCCGGTGGTGTCTTGCGAGCCGACGGTCGTCATCTTCGGTTCGCAGTAGGTGCCGGGGCGCACGCCCTGGCCTTCCGGCAGGCCGACCGCGCGGCCGACCATCTTCTGCGCCAGCGTGAAGCCAGCCTTCGATTCGGCCGGCGGCTTCGGCAGGCGGAACAAGGTCGAAGCGCCAAGGCCGAGGAACTCGCGCGCCTTGCCGGTCAGCGAACGGCCGATGATCAGGTTGATACGACCGCCGGCACGCACTTCGTCGAACAGCACGTCGGACTTGAGCTTGAACTCGGCAACCGTCTCGCCGTTCTTTAGGATCTTGCCGTCGTACGGCAGGATGTCGACGACGTCACCCATCTCCAGCTTCGACACGTCGACTTCGATCGGCAGCGAGCCCGAGTCTTCCTGCGTGTTGAAAAAGATCGGTGCAATCTTGCCGCCGAGCGTAACGCCACCGAAGCGCTTGTTCGGCACGTACGGAATATCCTGGCCTGTTGCCCAGATCACCGAGTTCGTGGCGGATTTGCGCGACGAACCGGTACCGACCACGTCGCCCACGTAGGCAACCAGGTTGCCCTTCTTCTTCAGGTCTTCGATGAACTGGATCGGGCCGCGCTTGCCGTCTTCCTCGGGCTTGAAGGCCGCATCCGGGCGGGTGTTCTTCAGCATCGCGAGGTAGTGCAGCGGAATGTCCGGGCGGCTCCAGGCGTCCGGCGCCGGCGACAGATCATCGGTGTTGGTCTCGCCCGGCACCTTGAACACGGTGACGGTGATCTTCTGGTCGACTTCGGGGCGGCTGGTGAACCACTCCGCATCGGCCCAGCTCTGAATCACTTCCTTCGCCTTGGCGTTGCCAGCGCGAGCCTTGTCCGCCACGTCGTTGAAGAAGTCGAACATCAGCAGCGTCTTCTTCAGGCCTTCGGCGGCCACGCTGGCGACTTCGGCATCGTCGAGCAGTTCGATCAGCGGATGCACGTTGTAGCCGCCGACCATGGTGCCCAGCAACTCGGTTGCCTTGGCCTTGGAGATCAGAGCGACCTTGATGTCACCGTGCGCAACGGCGGCGAGGAAGCTGGCCTTCACCTTGGCTGCGTCGTCGACGCCCGGCGGCACACGGTAGGTGAGCAGGTCGACCAGGAAGGCTTCTTCACCTGCCGGCGGATTCTTGATCAGTTCAATCAGGTCGGCCGTTTGCTTGGCATCCAGCGCAAGCGGCGGGATTCCAAGGGCGGCGCGTTCGGCGGCGTGTTGGCGGTAGGCTTCTAGCACGGTGAGGTCCTCCGGTTTGCTGTCAGGATGCCGTTCGGCATTCGGTTAATTGGGGTTGGGGGTGAAAAACCGTTGCTCGGCCTCGCTGGGCAGCGTCATCCCGGTAGACCGGGCGCGCACGAGCAAATTCCAGTAGTGGCGGAACGAACCGCGATCGTGCAGGCGTGTGCCGACCCGGATCGGTCCCCAGTTCGCATCCTGCGCAGCACAAACGATGCCAGCGGCCTCGGTGACTTCATCGGCGGCCGGCCGCATGCCTTGCAGGATCGGTTCGATCTGTGCGGGGTGAATGCTCCACATCCGCAGGTAACCAAAATCGTTACGTGCACGCCGGGCATCGTCGAAGGCGACTTGCGCATCGTCGAGCACGGTGGTCACGTTGTGCGTCGGAATCACACCGTGCGCAATCGCAGCGGCGACCACTTCGCACTTCGCACGCGCCACTATTGGATGCGTGAATTGGCTAGGGGAACGCATCGCAGTACCCGGAATCGCACCGTGATGTTCCGACACGAAATCCATCAGGCCGAAGTCCAGGGTTTCGATACCGGGCAGGGCGGCGATCTGCCATGCCTGGTGCAAGGCGCCGTGCGTCTCCATGAGCGCGTGCAGCGGGATCTCGCGTTTGAGCCCGAGGCGCGATTCGATGTTGCGCAGGGCTGCCAGCGCGGTTTCGATATCTGCCGCACCGCGTGCCTTCGGCACGGTGAGGAAGGCAATCCGGTCTGCCGCGCGACCGAGAATGATCTCAAGGTCGTCGTGCCAGCTCGGGTGCGTGACATCGTGAATGCGTGCGCCGATGCGTCCGAAAATATTATCGGCACCTGCGATCAGGCTGCCGCAAAGTTCGGCGTGCGCGCGTTCCGCGCCAGTGGGCGCGCCGTCTTCGCAGTCGAGCGTGATGTCGAAGACCGGCCCCATTTGTTGCTGCAAGGCGATCGCCTTGCGCATGTTCTTTTCCGACCCGCAGTAGTGATCGACTGCGGGAATCGCCGGCAGCGGTCGGCTGCCGGCGAACAGCACTGCATCAGGATGTAATGGCGCGCCCCCTCGTTCGCCAAGCGGCGATTCACCCGCGGAGGGTGAGTGAGAAGAGCCGGGGCGCGTGTTGTCCATTGACCAGACGCCTTCCGCGTTACACCAGCAGGTCGGCGACGCCGGCGCGCTCTTCTTCGAGTTCCTTCAGCGTGAAGTTCATGCGATCACGCGAGAACTCGTCGATCTCCAGGCCTTGCACGATCTTGTACTCGCCATTGGCCGTGGTGACCGGGAAGCCGTAGATGATGCCTTCCGGAATGCCATAGGAACCATCGGACGGGATGCCCATGGTGACCCATTCGCCGTTCGAACCAAGCACCCAGTCGCGGATGTGGTCGATAGCGGCGTTAGCGGCGGAAGCGGCGGACGACAGGCCACGCGCTTCGATGATCGCGGCGCCGCGCTTGCCAACGGTCGGCAGGAAGGTGTCGCGGTTCCAGGCTTCGTCGTTGATCAGCGCCTTCACGTTGTCACCGTTGGAGGTGACGTAGCGATAGTCGGCGTACATCGTCGGCGAGTGATTGCCCCACACGACGAGGCTCTTCAGACTCGACACATCGCGGCCCGACTTGGCAGCCAGCTGCGACAGCGCACGGTTGTGGTCCAGACGCAGCATGGCCGTGAAGTTGCCCGGCTTGACGCGGCCGTACTTCGTGGCGGTCGCCTTGGCGATGTAGGCATTGGTGTTGCAGGGGTTGCCGACGACCAGCACCTTCACGTTCGGGTCGGCGTACTGGCCGATCGCTGCGCCTTGCACGGTGAAGATCTTGGCGTTCTCGGTCAGCAGATCCTTGCGCTCCATGCCCGGGCCACGCGGGCGTGCGCCGACCAGCAGCGCGACTTGCGTGTCCTTGAACGCGACGGCCGGATCGTCGGTTGCGATCATGCCGGCGAGCAGCGGGAACGCACAGTCTTCCAGCTCCATCATCACGCCCTTGACCGCCTTCTGGGCCTGGGGCAGATCCAGCAACTGAAGGATCACCGGCTGATCCTTGCCGAGCATTTCGCCCGAGGCAATGCGGAACAGCAGGCTGTAACCGATCTGACCGGCGGCACCGGTGACGGTGACGCGAACGGGAGCTTTGGCCATGTGTGACTCCTTTATCTATGCTGGAGAGCGCGGCCCTGCGCGCAGGTTCTGAGAGGGCGCCGCGGCGCCTGCCGTCGGCAATGTGGCTATCATCCTAGGCCAGAATTCAGACAGTGTCAAAAGCTAACTTATGTCTTATATAAGACAGGAGATGCATTATAGACACACTGGTTTTTCTGTGCTTGAATGCGGTCATGGTGAACCTGTCGCCCACCTTCAGCCCGCTCTACCAGCAGATCAAACGCCTGATGATTCAGGCGCTTGAGTCGGGGGAGTGGCGCCCCGGTCAAGCTATCCCGAGCGAGCAAGAGCTCGCCGTGCGTTTCCAGGTCAGTCAGGGAACCGTTCGCAAAGCGATCGACGAGCTGGCTGCGGACAACCTTCTGATCCGCCGTCAGGGCAAAGGTACCTTCGTTGCTTCGCACGCCGACCCGCGCGCACTGTTCCGTTTTCTGCGCCTGACGCCGCTGTCGGGTGAAATCGTCCCGCTCAAGAGTGAGCCGCTCGACTGCTGGCGTGCCAAGGCGGGCCAGGAAGCGTCGCGCAACCTTGGCATCGAGTTGTCCGCGCCGATCATCATCATCCGCCGCGTGCTCAAGCACGAATCCAAGCCGATCGTTGTGGATGAGATCTACCTGCCGGGTGAGATCTTCTCCGGCCTGAATATCGAAATGTTGCGTGACTGGCAGGGCTCGATTTACGGCCTGTTCGAGTCGCGTTTCGGCGTACGGATGTTGCACGCCCGCGAGAAGATCCGTGCCGTTGCAGCCGATCGCAATGTCGCTGAGACGCTGGGCGTGGCTGAGGCGTCCCCGCTGCTGTCGGTCGAGCGGGTGGCCTATACCTATGGGGATAAACCGGTGGAATGGCGTCGTGGTTTGTATTCCACGGCGGAGCATTACTACCTGAACGAACTGAGTTGAGGCTGCAGCTTGGCCCGTGGCCAGTTGCAGGCAAGAGAACGGCGGGTCGAGTGACGCGCCCCTGTGAGAGGTGAAGCATGTCAGATACAACAATCAAGAAACCGAGACCCAAGCATCTCGACCTGAAGGTGATCCGCCTGCCGCTGCCCGGATTCGTGTCGATCCTGCATCGCGTCAGCGGTGCCGGGCTGTTCCTGATGCTGCCGGTGCTGCTGTGGCTCTTTGGTTCAAGCGTTGGCGGGCCAGAGGCCGTCGCACAAGCGAAGTCGGTCGTTGCGAATCCGCTGGTGAAGTTGGTGTTGTTTGGCCTGTTGTGGGCTTATTTGCATCACTTCTGCGCCGGCATCCGCTTCCTGCTGCTCGACATGCACAAGGGGCTCGATCTGCCGACGGCGCGCAAGAGTGCCGGTGCCGTGCTGGCCGTGAGCCTGACACTGACGGTGCTGATCGGCGCCAAGATTTTCCTGGGGTAAGCCATGCAAAACCGAATCGTCGTTGGTGCCCACTACGGCTTGCGCGACTGGCTTGCCCAGCGCGTGACCGCCACCGTGATGGCGCTTTACACCGTTTTCTTCGTCGTCAATCTGTTCTGTCTGCCGGAGTTCTCTGCAGAAGCCTGGCGTGCGATGTTCGCAGGCGGGTTCATGCGCTTCGCGACCTTCTTGTTCTGGCTTGCACTGTTCTTCCACGCCTGGGTTGGCGTGCGGGACATTTTCATGGATTACATCAAGCCGGTCGGCGTGCGCCTGATTGCGCACTCGGTCGTCGCTTTCCTGCTGATCGGCTATGCGGGCTGGGCAGCCCAGATTCTTTGGAGGCTGTAAGTGAAAGTCGCTAAGCGTACGTTTGATGCGGTGATCGTTGGCGCTGGCGGCGCCGGCATGCGCGCCGCGATCCAGCTCTCCGAGGCTGGTCTGAAGACCGCCGTGCTGTCCAAGGTCTTCCCGACCCGTTCGCACACCGTTGCAGCGCAGGGCGGCGTTTCGGCCTCGCTCGGCAATTCCGAGCCGGATCACTGGCACTGGCATATGTACGACACCGTGAAGGGGTCGGACTGGCTGGGTGACCAGGATGCGATCGAGTTCATGTGCCGCAAGGCGCCGGAAGTGGTGGTCGAGCTTGAGCACTTCGGCATGCCGTTCGACCGCACCGACGAGGGCAAGATCTACCAGCGCCCGTTCGGCGGCCACATGTCGAACTTTGGCGACAAGCCGGTTCGCCGCGCCTGTGCGGCGGCCGACCGCACCGGTCACGCGATGCTGCATGCGCTGTATCAGCGTAACGTCAAAGCGAACACCCAGTTCTTCGTCGAATGGATGGCGCTCGACCTGCTGCGCGGCGAAGATGGTCGCGTGCTGGGCGTGATCGCGATGGAGATGGAAACCTCGGAAATCGTGGTGTTCCAGGCCAAGGCGACGTTGTTCGCAACCGGCGGTGCGGGTCGCATCTTCGCCTCGTCGACCAACGCCTTCATCAACACCGGTGACGGCCTCGGTATGGCTGCACGGGCCGGCATTCCGCTGGAAGACATGGAGTTCTGGCAGTTCCACCCGACCGGCGTCGCCGGCGCCGGCGTGCTGATCACCGAAGGTGTGCGCGGCGAGGGTGGCATCCTGCGCAACGCATCGGGCGAGCGCTTCATGGAGCGCTACGCGCCGAACGCGAAGGATCTTGCCTCGCGTGACGTCGTCTCCCGCGCAATGGTCACCGAGATCAACGAGGGGCGCGGCTGTGGTCCGAACAAGGACCATGTGCTGCTCGACATCACCCACCTCGATCCGGACGTCATCAACAAGCGTCTGCCGGGCATCCGCGAGATCTCGATCCAGTTCGCGAATGTGGACCCGATCCGCGCGCCGATTCCCGTCGTGCCGACCTGTCACTACCAGATGGGCGGTATTCCGACCAACTACCGTGGCGAAGTTGTCGTGGATGGTGGCTCGGTGCCTGGCTTCTACGCTGCTGGCGAATGCGCGTGCGCCTCGGTGCATGGTGCCAACCGCCTTGGCACCAACTCGCTGCTCGACTTGCTGGTGTTTGGCAAGAGTTCGGGCGAGACGATGGTCGAGTACATCAAGGGGCAGAGCAACGCACAGCCCGACATTCCGCAGGCGGAGATCGACCGCTCGGTGGCGCGTGTCGATCGGTTGCTGACGCAGACCGGCGGCACCAACGTGCACGAGGTACGTGCCCAGATGCAGCAGACGATGCAGAAGCACTGCGGCGTGTTCCGCTTCAAGGACATGCTGGCGTCCGGCGTCGAGAAGATCCTCGAAGTCGAGAAGCTGGTGCAGCGCACCGAGATCAAGGACAAGTCCAAGGTCTTCAACACCGCACTGACCGAAGCGCTGGAGCTTGAGAACCTGATCGAGGTCGCGAAGTCGACCATGATTTCGGCGAACAACCGTACCGAATCGCGCGGCGCGCATGTGCGTGACGATGCGACCGATACACCGCAAACGCCGGACGGCCGCGACGACGCCAACTGGCTCAAGCACACGCTGTGGCATCGCGACGGCAATCGCATCGACTACAAGCCGGTGGTGATGAAGCCGCTGACCGTCGACACCATCGCGCTGAAGAAGCGCGCGTACTGATCTGCCATCGGAGGAACTACGCGTGGCAAACCGTACTATGAAATTCCAGATCTATCGCTACGACCCGGACAAGGACGCAGCGCCCTATATGCAGGACGTGTCGATCGAAGTCGACGCAACCGACCGCAAGCTGCTGGACGTACTCGTCAAGCTCAAGGCCAAGGACGATTCGGTTTCGTTCCGCCGCTCCTGCCGCGAAGGCGTGTGCGGCTCGGACGCGATGAACATCAACGGCCAGAACGGTCTGGCGTGCCTCACGGACATCGATTCGCTGAAGGAGCCGGTGCAGTTGCGCCCGCTGCCAGGGCTGCCGGTGATCCGCGACCTGATCGTGGATATGACCCAGTTCTTCAAGCAGTACCACTCGATCAAGCCCTACCTCGTGA
>NZ_JAYRDJ010000012.1:43465-108934 GCF_041909475.1 Niveibacterium sp.
CCCGGCGCCCGAGCGTGAGCGCCTGCAATCGCCGGAAGACCGCGAAGAGCTCAACGGGCTGTACGAATGCATCCTGTGCGCGAGTTGCTCCACCTCGTGCCCGTCTTTCTGGTGGAACCCGGACAAATTCGTCGGCCCCGCCGGTCTGCTGGCGGCCTACCGCTTCATCGCCGACACGCGTGACCAAGCGACCAGCGAGCGCCTCGACAACCTCGAAGACCCGTATCGCCTGTTCCGCTGCCACACCATCATGAACTGCGTGGACGTGTGCCCGAAGGGCCTCAACCCGACGCGCGCGATCGGCAAGATCAAGGACATGATGGTCCGCCGGGCCGTCTGAGCACACGATGAGCGCACTCAAGGAACGCGTGAAGTGGCGTAGCCGCCGGGGCCTGCTGGAACTCGACATCTTCTTCACGCGTTACTACGCGAAGCATCTCGATGCCCTGAGCGACGCCGAGCTCGAAACGCTGCTCGACATGCTCACCACGGACGACATTGAGCTGTGGAAATGGGTAGGCGGCCGGGAAGAATGCCCGGTCGAAGAATGGAAAAGCTTGATCGCCGCCATCCGTCAGGCATGACGGGCGCGGTATCCGATGGATTACTGCAATCACTGGCACAGAAGGGACGAATCATGACGACTCAACGCACCGCTACGCTGACCATCGATGGCAATAGCGTCGAATTCCCGGTGATGTCTGGCGTACACGGGCCGGACGTCATCGACATTCGCAAGCTCTACGGCTCGACCGGTAACTTCACCTTTGACCCGGGCTTCCTGTCCACGGCCAGCTGCCAGTCGAAGATCACCTACATCGACGGCGACAAGGGTGAGCTGATGTATCGCGGCTACCCGATCGAGCAACTCGCCGAGAAGTGCGACTTCCTAGAAACGGCCTACCTGCTGCGGGAGGGCGAACTGCCCACCGTGAAGCAGAAGGAAGCCTTCGTGAAATCGATCCAGCGCCACACGATGGTGCACGAACAGCTGACCCGCTTCTACCAGGGCTTCCGCCGTGACGCGCACCCGATGGCGGTGTGCGTGGGCGTGGTCGGCGCGCTGTCGGCCTTCTACCACGATGCAGCCGACTTCTCGGATCAGGAACACCGCACGGTGTCCTTCCACCGCATCCTGGCGAAGATGCCCACCATCGTCGCGATGGCGTACAAGTACTCGGTCGGCGAGCCGTTCATGTACCCGCGCAACGACCTCGACTACACCGAGAACTTCATGCACATGATGTTCGGTACGCCGTGCGAGAAGTACGTGCCGAACCCGGTGCTGGCGAAGGCGCTCGACCGCATCCTGATCCTGCACGCCGACCACGAACAGAACGCATCGACCTCCACCGTGCGTCTGGCGGGTTCGTCGGGTGCCAATCCGTTTGCGTGCATCTCGGCCGGTATCGCCTGCCTGTGGGGCCCCGCCCACGGTGGCGCGAACGAAGCCTGCCTCAACATGCTGGAAGAGATCGGCGATGTGTCGCGCGTGGGCGAGTACATCAAGCGCGCGAAGGACAAGAACGATTCCTTCAAGCTGATGGGCTTTGGCCACCGTGTGTACAAGAACTACGACCCGCGCGCCAAGCTGATGCGGGAGACCTGCCACGAAGTGCTGCACGAGCTCGGTCTGCACGACAGCAAACTGTTCAAGCTCGCGATGGAACTTGAGCGCATCGCGCTGGAAGATCCGTACTTCGTCGAGAAGAAGCTCTACCCGAACGTCGACTTCTACTCCGGCATCGTGCAAAGCGCGCTGGGGATTCCGACTTCGATGTTCACCTGCATTTTCGCCCTTGCGCGCACCGTTGGCTGGATGAGCCAGTGGGAGGAAATGCTTACCGACGCCGACTACAAGATCGGCCGTCCGCGTCAGCTTTACGTGGGCGCCGCAAAACGCGACGTTACCCCGATCGGCTTGCGCTGACACAGCAGATGGCAAGTCGCAACAGTGTTTGACCGCGGGGCGGGCTGACGATCTGGGGGGAGAGTCTCCCCGTCCCGTTTTTTCCGGTGTGAGTGGCTTCCACCGGAACGCTGTGCGGCGTGCTTCATTCACCCGCAGAAAGACAGGTGGCTCCAATGATGAGACAGTTTATGGGCAACTCCTATCTGTTCGGGAGCAATGCGCCGTTCATCGAGGAACTCTACGAGTCCTACCTCGATAACCCGGCCAGCGTTCCGGAACAGTGGCGAGATTATTTCGACGCCCTGCAGAACATGCCTGGTGCCGTGACGCGCGACGTCGCCCACGCACCGGTCATCGCATCCTTCGCCCAGATGGCGAAGCAGAACAAGCTCGCGACGTCCGCGGTCGGTATTGCCGACAAGCGTCAGATCGGCGTGCTTCAAATGATCAACGCTTACCGCTTCCTCGGTAACCGTTGGGCACAGATCGATCCGCTCAAGCGTCAGGAGCGTCCGCAGATCGCCGAATTGGAGCCGTCCTTCTACGGTTTCACCGAGGCCGACCTGAGCCAGCAGTTCAACACCGGCTCCTTCCACTTTCCGAATGGCCAGCAGGCTACGCTGCGCGAGATCCTGGAATCTGCGCGCGAAACCTACTGCGGCACGGTCGCTACGGAGTACATGTACCTCTCCGACATCGGCCAGAAGCGCTGGATCCAGAGCAAGCTGGAGCCGAACCGCAGCCGGCCGAATTTCAGCGTCGAACAGCGCAAGCGCATCCTTGAGCGGATGACTGCGGCGGAAACGCTGGAGAAGTACCTCCACACCCGCTACGTTGGCCAGAAGCGCTTCTCGCTCGAAGGCGGCGAGTCGGCCATCGTTGCGATGGACACGATCATCAACCATGCCGGTACCGCCGGCGTGCAGGAAATCGTGATCGGCATGGCCCACCGTGGCCGCCTTAACGTGCTGGTCAACACGCTGGGCAAGCAGCCGGCGATGCTGTTCTCGGAGTTCGAGGGCAAGCACGCGGCGGATCTGTCCGCCGGCGACGTGAAGTACCACATGGGCTTCTCGTCGGATGTCAGCACCCCCGGTGGCCCGGTGCACCTGACGCTGGCCTTCAACCCCTCGCACCTTGAAATCGTGAACCCGGTGGTCGAAGGTTCGGTGTATGCACGTCAGCAGCGCCGTTCCGAAGCGGAAAAGCTCTGCGCGCTGCCGGTGCTGATCCACGGCGATGCGGCGGTGGCGGGGCAGGGCGTGAATCAGGAAATGCTGAACTTCTCGCAGACGCGGGGTTTCGGCACCGGTGGCACGATCCACATCGTGATCAACAACCAGATCGGTTTCACCACCTCCGATCCGCGCGACCTGCGCTCGTCGATCTACTGTACCGACGTGTTCAAGATGGTCGAAGCGCCGATCTTCCACGTCAATGGCGATGACCCGGAAGCGGTCGCGTTGGTATGCCAGATCGCCGTCGAATTCCGCCAGACCTTCAAGAAGGACGTGGTCGTCGACATCATCTGCTACCGCAAGCTCGGTCACAACGAGCAGGACGAGCCGATGGTCACGCAGCCGCTGATGTACAAGAAGGTGAATGCTCACCCGGGTTCGCGCAAGCTGTACGCGGATCGCCTGGTTGGGCTGGGTGTGTGCCGCGCCGACGAACCGGATCAGATGATCACCGAGTACCGCGCCGCACTCGACCGCGGGGAGCTGCTCTACAACCCGGTGCTCTCGGGCTACACACGCAAGTTTGCGCAGGACTGGACCCCGTTCCTCAAGAAGGAATACACCGACGAGTGCGACACCTCGGTGCCGCAGGCTGAGCTGCGTCGCCTTGCCCAACGCCTGACCGATGTGCCGTCGGGCATCACGCTGCATTCGCGCGTCGCGAAGATCATTGAAGATCGTCGCGCGATGGGCGAGGGCAAGCTGCCGCTTGACTGGGGTATGGGCGAGAACCTCGCTTACGCATCGCTCGTGGCCGAAGGCTTCGGCGTGCGTCTGTCCGGTCAAGACGCAGGGCGTGGCACCTTCTTCCATCGCCACGCCGTGCTGCACGACCAGAACCGCGAGGTGTGGGATGCAGGCATCTACGTGCCGGCCCAGCACATCCAGGAGAATCAGGCACCCTTCACGGTGATCGACTCGGTGCTGTCCGAGAACGCCGTGCTCGCGTTCGAGTACGGGTTCGCGACCGCAGAACCGAATCATCTCGTGGTGTGGGAAGGCCAGTTCGGCGACTTCGCCAACGGTGCGCAGGTCGTGATCGATCAGTTCATCAGTTCCGGCGAAGCGAAGTGGGGCCGCTTGTCGGGCATCACGATGCTGCTGCCGCATGGTTACGAAGGTCAGGGCCCGGAGCACTCTTCGGCGCGCCTTGAGCGCTACATGCAGTTGTGTGCCGAGAATAACTGGCAGGTCTGTGTGCCTTCGACGCCGTCGCAGATCTTCCACCTGTTGCGCCGTCAGATGGTGCGCAAGCTTCGCAAGCCGCTGATCGTGATGACGCCGAAGTCGCTGCTGCGCCACAAGGACGCGGTTTCGACGCTTGACGAACTCTCGGATGGCCGTTTCCGCACCGTGATCGGCGAAGTGGATCCGCTTGATCCCAAGGCCGTCACGCGCGTCGTGCTGTGCTCCGGCAAGATCTACTACGAACTGGTCGCCGAACGCCGTGCCAAGGGCATCCAGAACACGGCCGTCGTGCGTATCGAACAACTCTATCCCTTCCCGAATGAGGCGTTTGCCAAAGAGCTGGGCAAATACCCCAACGCGCAGGAAGTGGTGTGGTGTCAGGAAGAGCCGCGTAACCAGGGTGCCTGGTACTGGATCGTCTCCCGCCAGCATCTCGCCCGTTCGCTAGGCAAGAGCCACCACCTCTACCTCGTCAGCCGTCCGGCCTCGGCCTCGCCCGCGGTCGGCTACTACGCTAAGCACCAGGTGCAGCAGAAGGCGGTGATCGAGGGCGCGTTCGGTGAACTGAATCAGGACGTCGCTCCGAGCCGCTGAGCTCGCGCGTCAGAAAGCACATAGAGGGAAGAAAAAATGCTGATCGAAGTGAAAGTCCCGCAGCTTTCCGAATCGGTGTCCGAAGCGACGCTGGTGAGCTGGCACAAGAAGGAGGGCGATGCTGTCGCTCGTGACGAAAACCTGATCGACATCGAGACCGACAAGGTGGTGCTCGAGACGCCGGCACCCGCCGCCGGCGTGCTGGTCAAGATCATCAAGGGCAACGGCTCGAGCGTTACCAGCGGTGATCTGATCGCCCAGATCGATACCGAAGCCACTGCCGGTGCCTCGGCACCCGCAGCGAGTGCAGCGCCAGCCGCGGCGCCGGCACCAGCCGCTGCGGCCGCAGCAGCGCCGTCTGGCATGGGCCCGGCCGCGCGCAAGATCCTCGCCGAAAAGGGCGTTGATGCTTCCAGCGTGCAGGGCACCGGCCCTGGCGGTCGCGTGACCAAGGCCGATGCGCTCGGCACCACGACCCATACGGTGACCAAGGCCGCCGTGGTGCCGTCGACGCTGCCGGCAGTGGGCTCGACCGCATCGGCTCTGCCGCAGCCGCCGGCACCAGTGGCGGTGGAGTCCGTGCTGGCAGATCGCCCAGAGCAGCGCGTGCCGATGAGCCGCCTGCGCGCCCGCGTCGCCGAGCGCCTGCTGCAGTCGCAAGCCACCAACGCCATCCTGACCACGTTCAACGAGGTCAACATGGCGCCGGTGATGGAGATGCGCAAGAAGTACCAGGAGAAGTTCGAGAAGGAGCACGGCGTGAAGCTGGGCTTCATGTCCTTCTTCGTGAAGGCCGCAGTCGCCGCGCTGAAGAAGTACCCGGTGCTCAATGCCTCGGTCGATGGCAACGACATCGTCTACCACGGCTACTTTGACATCGGTATCGCGGTGGGTTCGCCGCGCGGCTTGGTGGTGCCGATCCTGCGCAATGCCGACCAGATGACGCTGGCCGAAATCGAGAAGAAGATTGCCGAGTTCGGCGCCAAGGCGCGCGATGGCAAGCTGTCGATCGAAGATCTGACTGGCGGCACGTTCTCGATCTCGAACGGCGGCATCTTCGGTTCGATGCTGTCGACGCCGATCATCAACCCGCCGCAATCGGCGATCCTCGGCATTCACGCCACCAAGGATCGTCCGGTGGTTGAGAACGGTCAGGTCGTGATCCGTCCGATCAACTACCTTGCGATGTCGTATGACCACCGGATCATCGACGGCCGCGAGGCAGTGCTCGGCTTGGTCACCATGAAGGAAGCACTGGAGGATCCGGCGCGTCTGCTGCTGGAAGTCTGACCGGAGGCAATCAATGTCCGTCGCCGATGAAATCGCCAAGCTGCACCAGCTGAAAGAAAGCGGGGCACTGACGGAAGCGGAATTCGCTACTGCGAAAGCCCGCCTCCTGGGTGATGAAGCCCCCCGCGGCAGCACCGCGGGGTCGGCGGCGATCAACGGATTGCGCCGCTCACGCGACGACCGCTGGATCGGTGGCGTCTGCGGCGGCATCGGCCGGATGACCGGGATAGAGTCGTGGGTCTGGCGCCTTCTGTGGGTGCTGATGGCCTGCTTCGCCGGTGTAGGTGTGTTCGCCTACGTCCTCTGCTGGATTTTTGTACCCGACGAGAACGCCGGGTAATCACGATCGGAGCGTTCAATGGCTCAGGAATTCGATGTACTGGTGATCGGCGGCGGGCCCGCTGGTTACGTCGCCGCCATCCGTGCGGCGCAGCTGGGGCTGAAAGCAGCCTGTTGCGAATCTGCGGCGTATGCCGATCCGAAAGGCGAGCCGCGTCTGGGTGGCACCTGCCTTAACGTCGGCTGCATCCCGTCGAAGGCGCTGTTGTATTCGTCGGAACTCTACGACCACGCGACGCACGCCTTCGTGATGCATGGCATCAAGGTCGAAGGTGTGTCGATCGATGTGCCCTCGATGATCCGCCGCAAGGACAACATCGTCACGCAGCTCACCAGCGGCATCAAAGGGCTGTTCAAGAAGTACAAGGTCACCTTCCTTGCCGGTCACGGAAGCTTCGTCGCGGAGGCCGACGGCCTCTGGAAGATGAAGGTTGGCAACGAAGATGTCGTCGCCAAGCATGTGATCGTTGCCACCGGTTCGCGTGCGCGGCATCTGCCGGGGATCCCGGTCGACAACGTCAACATCGTCGACAACGAAGGTGCGCTCAAGACGGAGTCCGTACCGAAGCGCCTGGGCGTGATCGGTGCTGGCGTGATCGGCCTTGAAATGGGCAGCGTCTGGAAGCGCCTTGGCTCCGAGGTCACCATTCTTGAGGCGCTGCCGGACTTCCTGGCGGCAGCCGATCAGGCGGTGGCGAAGGAAGCCTGGAAAGTCTTCACGAAGAAGCAGGGTTTGAACATCCAGCTTGGCGTGCAGATCAAGGAAGTGACGACCGGCCCCAACACGGTCTCCGTGAAGTACGAGAACGACGAAGGCGACCAGGTCCTCGAGTTCGACAAGCTGGTCGTGGCGGTGGGCCGTACGCCGAATACCGAAGGGCTCAACGCAGCAGCCGTCGGGCTCAAGCTTGATGCCCGTGGCCGAATCGAAGTGGACGATCACTGTTCGACCAATCTACGCAACGTATGGGCGGTCGGTGATGTGGTGCGGGGGCCGATGCTGGCGCACAAGGGCATGGAAGAGGGCGTCATGGTGGCCGAATGCATCGCCGGTCAGGCGGGGCACTGCAACTACGACACGATTCCGTGGGTCATCTACACCCAGCCGGAGATCGCCTGGGTCGGCAAGACCGAGCAGGATCTGAAGGCTGCGGGTATTCCGTTCAAGGCGGGTCAAATCCCGTTCATGGCGAACGGCCGTGCCTTGGGGCAGGGCGACACCACGGGTTTCGTGAAGGTTCTGGCGCATGCCGAGACTGATCAGATCCTCGGTGCTCACATCATCGGCACCAACGCGTCGGAGCTGATCGCCGAGGCGGTCGTCGCGATGGAGTTCGGCGCGTCGTCTGAAGACCTGGCCCGCACCGCCCATGCCCACCCGACCCTGTCGGAAGTGATGCACGAAGCCGCGCTGGCAGTCGACAAGCGTTCGCTGCACTTCTAAAGCATTGCAACCGGACGGCCGTTCATCGGTCTATCGACCGAGAACGGCCGTTTTCTATTTCGATACGCAGCAGCCATGCCGCACCGCATCCTCAACGTTCCCGAATTTGGCGTCCGCGACGCCTATGAATCCCTGCTGAAGGCCCGTGGGTACAAGGCCGACGCGGCACAACGCGGCGCCATCGCGCGTTTGCAGGATCTCTACACCGATCTGCTGGCCTTCAAGGCAGTTCGCCGAACGCGCTTGCGCAAGCTGGTGTTCAACCCGCACCCGCCACGCAGCGTTTATCTCTGGGGGGGGGTTGGGCGCGGCAAGAGCTTCATCATGGATTGCTTCTTCGACGCGGTGCCTTACCAGCGCAAGCGTCGGGTTCACTTCCATGCGTTCATGCGGGAAGTGCATGAGCTGCTGCGCAGCTTCAAGGACAACGAAGACCCGCTGATCCGCGTGGCCGAGACGATTGCCCGCCAAACCCGGCTGATGTGCTTCGACGAGTTCCACGTTTCTGACATCGCCGACGCGATGATCCTCGGCCGTCTGCTGGACGCCCTGTTCGCACGCGGTGTGGTGTTCGTGATGACCTCGAATTACCCGCCGGACGGCCTCTATCCGAATGGGCTGCAACGGCAGAATTTCCTGCCAACCATCGACCTGATCAAGCGGCGTTTCGATGTGCTCGAAGTTGATCAGGGCACGGACTACCGCTTGCGCGCGCTTGAGCGCATGAACATCTACATCGTGCCAGCAGGTGCCAATGCGGACGAGCAGTTGGCCAATGAATTCAGGCAGGTGGCCGGTGGCAAGGGCATGCCGGGCCAGATCGAATTGCTCGATCGCCAGATTCCGGTACGGCGCCTGCATGAAGGTACGGTGTGGTTCGATTTTGCGACGCTTTGCGGCGGCCCTCGCTCGCAAAATGACTACCTTGACCTTGCCCGGCGCTACCACACGATATTCCTGTCCGACATTCCGGTCATGACGCGCGACAACGGCAACGAGGCACGGCGTTTTACCTGGCTTGTCGATGTGCTCTACGACTGCCGCGTGAAGCTGATTATCAGCGCGGCAGCCGAAGCGCCTGATCTTTATCGCGAGGGGCCGAATGCGCAGGAATTCCCCCGCACCGTATCGCGCCTGATCGAGATGCGCTCGCGCGAGTATCTGGCGGAGCGCCATCGCCCAGTGTGATCGGCCCGCGGCGGCCAGGGTCATCCATCGGCCGTGCTAACATCGCCGACCCACGCGCCCGCCGCCATGAAAGAACTCTCCAGCTACTTCGCCGAAGACGGCGCGCTCGCCCAACGCATTGCCGGTTACCGGCCGCGTCCTCAGCAGTTCGAGATGGCGCAGGCGATCGCCGACGCCATCAAGGGCAATCGGGTGCTCGTCGCCGAAGCCGGCACCGGCACCGGGAAGACCTTTGCCTACCTTGTGCCCGCGCTGCTCTCCGGCGGCAAGGTGATCGTCTCCACCGGCACCAAGACGCTGCAGGACCAACTATTCCATCGCGATCTGCCTGCGGTGCGCGACGCGCTACGCGTGCCGGTCAGCGTCGCGTTGCTCAAAGGGCGTGCGAACTACCTGTGCCACTATCACCTGGAGCGGGCACAGAGCGATGGCCGATTCGCCACCCGCGAAGATGCGCTGCATTTGCCCAAAATCGTACGCTGGGCCAAGCACACCTCAACCGGCGATAAGGCCGAGTGCCCGGACGTTTCCGAAGATGCTGGGGTGTGGCAACAAGTCACCTCGACACGCGACAACTGCCTCGGGCAGGACTGTCCGAGCGTCAAGGAATGCTTCGTCCTCGCCGCGCGCCGCGCTGCGCAAGAAGCCGAGGTCGTGGTGGTCAATCACCACCTCTTCTTTGCTGATGTGATGCTGCGCGACACCGGTCTCGCTGAGTTGCTGCCGGCCTGCAACACAGTGATCTTCGACGAAGCGCACCAACTGCCCGAGACGGCCAGCCTGTTCTTCGGCGAGAGTATCTCGACCGGGCAACTGTTGGATCTCGCGCGGGACACTCGCAACGAGGCAATTGCCGGCGCCAAGGATTTCATGCCCTTGCAGGATGCGACCCGTTCGCTGGAAAAGGCGGCCCGCGATCTGCGGCTGGCCTTCCCGGGTGACAACCAACGGCTCGGCTGGAATCAACTCGGCAGTTTGAAAGGCCTCGAGCCGGCGCTCGATTCGCTGGTTCGGGAGATGGACGCGTTTGCCGCCCTGCTCGAAACGCAGGCCGAACGCTCCGAGGGCCTTGAACGTTGCTGGCAGCGCACCTCCGAAATCTCGGAACGCATTACGCGCTGGCGCATGCCGCCGGGGCCGGAAATCGTTCGCTGGGCCGAGGTGTACAGCCAGTCTGCGTCGCTCAACGCCACACCGCTGCATGTGGCCGGACTCTTCCGCAAACAGCTGGAAGGCACCGCGCGTTCGTGGATCTTTACCTCGGCCACGCTCGCGGTTGGGCGCGATTTCCGGCACTACTGCGAGGAACTCGGCCTCGACGCGCTGGAACCGCCACCCGACACCGCGGTGTGGGGCAGCCCGTTCGATTACGCCACACAGGCCTTGCTGTACGCACCCGAAGGCATGCCCGACCCGAACAGCCCCGGCTATGTGGACGCGGTGGTCGAGGCTGCGCTGCCCGCGATACGTGCTGCACAGGGGCGTACGTTCGTCCTCTGCACGGCCTTACGCGCGATGCAGCGCATCCATGAGCAGCTTGCGAGCCGTTTTGAGCGCGAGGCGCTGGATTTCCCGCTGCTGATGCAAGGGCAGGGTTCGCGCAGCGAATTGCTTGAGCGTTTCCGCAAGTTGGGTAACGCGGTGCTGGTCGCCAGCCAGAGTTTCTGGGAGGGCGTCGATGTGCCGGGCGACGCGCTCTCGCTCGTCGTGATCGACAAGCTGCCCTTCGCACCACCGGATGATCCGGTGCTGGCCGCGCGTATCGAATGGATGCGTTCTGAGGGGCGAAACCCCTTCATGGATTACCAGCTGCCGCGATCGGTGATCAACGTCAAGCAGGGGGCAGGGCGCCTGATCCGCACCGAGCGCGACCGCGGCGTCTTGATGATCTGCGACCCGCGCATGATCGACAAACCCTATGGCCGACGTGTCTGGCAAAGCCTGCCGCCAATGGCTCGCACGCGTCGCTCGTCCGACGCGGTTGCCTTCCTCGAGACGCTACCGCCGCCAGCCATAACGGACTGAGCACACAAAAGCAAAACGGCCCGCAAGGGCCGTTTTGTTGATGCGTAGAAATCCGCTTACTGGATCTTGGCGGCCTTCTTCAGCTCGCCGATGTGCTTCTCGACGGCTTGCTGTTGCAGACGCTGCTGGATGTTGGCCTTGACCTGGTCATAGGCCGGCGGCGTCGCGTCACGCGAGTCGTCCAGCAGGATCACGTGGTAGCCGAAATCGGTCTTGACCGGCTCGGTCGTGTACTTGCCCTTCTGCAGCTTGCCGAGCGCTTCGCCAAACGGCTTCACGTAGGCATCGGGCGAATTCCAGCCGAGGTCGCCACCGTTGTCCTTGGAGCCAGTATCCTTGCTGTCCTTCGCCAGGTCGGCGAACTTGGCGCCGCCCTTGAGCTTGGTGATGATCGCCTTGGCGTCGTCTTCCTTCTCGACGAGGATGTGGCGGGCCTTGTATTCCTTCTTGGCGCTCTTGGCGACGAGCTCGTCGTAGGCCTTCTTTACGTCGGCTTCCGGAATCGGATGCGTCTTGACGTAGTCTTCGAGGTAGGCGCCGACAAGGGCCGAGCGCTGCATCAGCTGCATTGCGGTCTGGAAGCGCGGGTTCTTGTCGACACCCTTCTTCTTCGCTTCCTGGGCGATCACTTCACGACGGACCAGCTCTTCGCGGATCGCGTTGCGCACTTCAGCATTGTCGGGCGCACCGCGCTGCATTTGCTCTTGCATGAACAGGTCGGCCTGTGCCTGCGGGATGGCAACGCCATTCACCGTAGCAACGGGGCCAGAAGACTTGGCAGCCGGAGCGGCAGCCGGTTTTGCGGCAGCCTTGTCATCGGCGGAGGCCGCAACCGAGATCGCGGCGGCAACGATACCGACGAGCAGTCGGCTGATTTCACGTTTCATGGAGTTCCTCTGGTTTGGTCAAGCGTGGGGTGAGGCAGATTCATCCGGGGTTCGCGCGTCGATGGCGAGCGCGTGAATCCTGGCCGGAATCATGTCGGCGAGTCGTGCATACACCGCGCGATGGCGAGCGATCCGCGATTTGCCGGAAAACAGGGGTGAAACGATATGCAGGCGGAAATGCCCGCCGCCGCCCGCAGCGCCGGCGTGGCCGGCATGGCGCGCACTCTCGTCTTCGAGCGTGAGCGCAAGCGGGTCAAGTTCCGTCAGGCGTGACCGGATTTCGTCGATCAAGGCGCTCATCAGGGCAGTACGCGTTTGAAGGGGCGAACCGTGGTGCGGGCAAAAACGCCCTCGGTGACGTAGGGGTCCGCGGCCATCCAGGCTTCCGCTTCGGTCTGGCTCGCGAATTCGGCGACGATCAGGCTACCGACGAAGCCGGCCGGGCCAGGATCGGGGCTGTCGATCGCAGGCATCGGCCCCGCGAGCAGCAAGCGGCCGGCGTCTGCAAGCGCCTGCAGGCGGGCCAGATGGACCGGCCGCGCAGCGAGACGTTTGTCGAGGCTGTTCGGGGTGTCTTCACCCGTCAAGGCGTACAGCATTACTTCTTTTCCTCGTCAAGGTAGCGGGAGAGCATCAGGCTCTGCACCACCACGAACACCAGCATCAAACCGGTACCGCCGAACAGCTTGAAGTTGACCCAGGCCTGTTCGGAGAAGCGATAGGCCACTGCGATGTTGATCACGCCCATCACCGCGAAGAAGGCCATCCACGAGAAGTTGAGCTTGCGCCAGGCTTCTTCCGGGAGCTCAAGCTGCGAGCCGAACACGGCCTGCATCGGGTTGCGACGGAATCCCCACTGCGTGACCGCCATCGCGATCGCCATGCCCCAATAGATGATCGTCGGCTTCCACTTGATGAAGGTCGGATCGTGCAGCACCAGCGTCAGCGTGCCGAAAATCACCACGACCACGGCCGAGAACCACATCATCGGCTCGACCTTGCGATGGATGAAGTAGGCCCAAGCCAGCTGTAGCACCGTAGCTGCCACTGCCACACCCGTCGCGACGTAGATGTCGGCGAACTTGTAGGCAATGAAGAACAGCAGAACGGGGAAAAGGTCAAAAAGTATCTTCATATCAGCCGGCCATTATAGCGATGTCGTCGTTATGCGTTGCTCGTTGCGCGTGAAGCCTGCTGAACCAGGATCTGCGCGAGCAGACCGCCGCCTTCGCGCTGCAGAAGATCGAGACGGCCGCCGTGTGCGCGCGCAACGCGATCTACGATCGCGAGCCCGAGGCCGGAGCCCATCGCATCGGTACGCGCCGCCTCAAGCCGGGTGAATGGGCGTTTGAGTCGTTCCACCTGGTCGGCAGGGATGCCGGGCCCTCTGTCCTTGATCGAGAAGACAAGGTGGGCACCGCGGCGTTCGCAGCCTACTTCGATCGGCGCTTCGCTGCCGGCATAGCGCAGCGCATTGTCGATCAGGTTTGAGATGGCGCGGCGTAAAGCCTTCGGCTTTCCCTTGAAGGGCAGCGCAGCGCCCGCGATATCGCCTGCGACAACGTTCGCCAGACCGCGTCGCTGATAACTCTGGATGAGATCGTTCGCGAGCGCGGTGCCATCCATATCGGCGAACGCCTCGTCCGCACTACCGCGGGCGAAGTCGAGGAACTGGCCGATGATCTTGTCCATTTCCTCGACGTCGGCCGACATCGCTTCGATATCGTCGGGATGCGCGCCCGTCATCTCGATGCCGAGACGCAGGCGGGCCAGTGGTGTGCGCAGGTCATGCGATACGCCAGCGAGGATCAGTGCGCGATCGGACTCGAGTTGCGCGAGGTTGTCCGACATCTGATTGAACGCGCGGCTCACCTCGTTGATCTCGCTCGGGCCTTCTTCCGGCAGGCGCGGCGGAGGCTCACCACGGCCCACCATCCGCGCCGCTGCAGCGATCTGCGCCATCGGTACTGCGACGCGACGCACGATCAGGTAGGCGCCCAGCATGGCGAGAATGCCGGCCGCTATGCCCCAGCCAAGCCACTCCGCAGTGCGGACACGCTCGAAGCGCTCGCGCGGCAACATCACCCAGAACAAATCGTTCGGATCATCAGGATCGATCCGGAAACTGACCCAGATGCCCTCGATGCCCTCACGGCTGCCGGCGAAACGGGTTTCGCTACCGAGCTGCCGGCTGACCTCGGCGGCAATGACGCGGATCGTCGGTGAATCGGGCAGAGGCCCCAGCTCATCGCCAGGCTCCGCAGGATAGATGCGGATGCCTTCCTGCACTGAAAGATCACGCAGCAGCGCGAGTCGCAACAGCGGGTCGGCGTTCACCAGTGCAGCGCGGGTGAGGTTCACCACGCTGACCAACATCTGGCCGAGCTGGCGCGCGCGCGGCTCCGATTCGAAGCGAACGAACAGCTGGAACCACGCGGCCAGCGCAAGGCCGATCAGCAGCGCGATCAGGAAGAAGGTGCGCCACAGCAGGCTGCTGGGCGCAAAGCGAATACGCACTTAGTACAGGGTGTCAGCTGCTGCGCTGGCCGTCCGGCACGAAGACATAGCCAAAGCCCCAAACCGTTTGCAGGTAGCGGGGGCGGGAGGCCTCTTCTTCGACCAGCTTTCTCAGGCGCGAGATCTGCACGTCGATCGATCGATCGAAGGCGTCGTATTCACGGCCGCGAGCCAGTTCCATCAGCTTGTCGCGCGACAGCGGTTGGCGCGGATGCTGCAAAAGCACTTTCAGCAGCGCAAATTCGCCCGTGGTGAGCGGCATTTCTTCGCCGTCGCGGGTCAGGGATCGCGTGCCAAGGTTGACCGTGACACGGCCGAAGCTGACCACTTCCTCATCCTCGGCTGGCGCGCCGGGCGGCGTGCGCGGCTTGCGGCGCAGTACAGCGTGAATGCGGGCCACCAGCTCGCGCGGGTTGAAAGGTTTGGGCAGGTAGTCGTCGGCACCCATTTCGAGACCGACGATGCGATCGACTTCATCGCCCTTCGCCGTCAGCATGATGATCGGCAGCTCGCTGCCGTTTCCGCGCAGGCGGCGGCAGATCGAAAGGCCGTCCTCGCCGGGCAGCATCAGATCCAGCACCAGCAGATCAGCGTGCTCGCGGGTCAGGGCGCGATCCATCGCCGGTGCGTCGGCAACGGCCTTTACGCCAAAGCCTTGCTCCTCAAGATAGCGCTCCAGCAGGTTGCGCAGGCGGGCATCGTCGTCGACGATCAGGATACGGTGGCGTTCTTTGGTTTCCATGGCGCACATGCTAACGGCTCGCACGCGCTGTCGCCAGCGCAAGGCAGGTAAAGGTTCGTTGCGGAATCGGCGACATGAAACACCTCGTAACAAGGAACGGCCAGCGTCAAACATATCATTCGCGCCGAGCGGCGAAGATGGCTTCACTGAAGCGTGGATCTCGTCCCGCATTCGCAGGGGAATCAAATGGTGAAGGCGATGTGGCGTAGCGTAGGAGGCGGGGCGGTCGCAGCCCTGCTGGTGGCGTTCGCACATCCTGCCGTGGCGGAAGGTTTGCGTTTTGGCCACGGCTTTGAAAAGCGCGCGACGCAGTCCGGATTGCGCGAAGAGTTGCGCGCCGAGCAGAAAGAACAGCGCCGCGACGACTGGCGCGAACACCAGACCGATCGCCTTGACGAGGGGCGGCGCACTGGCCGCCTCGACGCGCGATACGACAGCGAGCCCACTCCTGCGGTTCGGCGACTCAGCGCCGAGGAGCGTCGACAACTGCGCCGCGACCTGCAAGGCGCGGCGCGCGACCTTTACGGCCGCTGATTGGTGCATTTGTCCTTCCGGGATTGATGACTGTCAAGCGGACGACACTCGCTGCGGCGTAGCGTGTCCTGCGTGAGTTGCCCAATCAAGGCGGCTCCGGGAACGCGAGGCCGTCATGACTCTTCCCCCGAAACTGGCTCGGCTCCTTGAGGAGCGACGCGCAGCCATTCTGCTTGCCGGTGGCGCCGACAAACTCGAGCAGCGCCACAAGAAGGGGCAGCTGGGTGCCCGTGAGCGACTCGAAACACTGTTCCAGCAAGGCACCTATCAGGAATTCGGCGCGCATGTAACGCACGACGCCCATGCGTTCGGTATGGAGGGCAAGTCCTTGCCGTCCGACGGTGTGGTGACCGGCACCGGTTTCGTCGATGGTCAGCATGTCGCTGCGTTCAGCCAGGACTTCACCGTCTGTGCCGGCACGCTCGGCAAGGCACATGCCAACAAGATCGTGCG
The DNA here is from genome assembly GCF_041909475.1 of Niveibacterium sp. Classification (NCBI taxonomy): domain Bacteria; kingdom Pseudomonadati; phylum Pseudomonadota; class Betaproteobacteria; order Rhodocyclales; family Rhodocyclaceae; genus Niveibacterium; species Niveibacterium sp. The sequence goes on from NZ_JAYRDJ010000012.1 coordinate 59,817, forward strand.
CCTGATGAATTTCGCGCTGGCGCAGGGCATTCCTCTGGTGGCGTTCAAGGACTCGGGGGGCGCGCGAATCCAGGAAGGGGTCGATGCGCTCTCGGGCTACGGCGAAGTTTTCTACGCCAACGTGCTGCTTTCCGGCGTGGTGCCTCAGATCGCGGCGGTGCTGGGGCCGTGTGCCGGTGGTGCGGCCTATTCGCCTGCGCTGATGGATTTCATCGTGATGACGCGGCGCAACGCGCAGATGTTCATCACCGGGCCGGAAGTCATCAAGGCGGTGACGGGGCACGAAACGACGATGGACGAGGTCGGCGGCGCCGAAATGCATGCGGCGGTGAGCGGCAATGTTCACTTCCTCGCGGAAGACGATGCGCACGCGATTGCGATTGTCCGCTCGCTGCTCTCCTATCTGCCGGCCAACAACACCGAAGATCCGCCACACCGGCTCGATCCGGGGCTGGATCTCTCGCATGACGACGCGATCGATGCGCTGATCCCGGACCAGGCGAACGAGCCGCTGGACATGCCGGCCGTGATCCGCCGCATCGTCGACGACGGCGAGTTGCTCGAAGTGCATGCGAGCTTTGCGCGCAACATCATCGTGGGGCTGGCGCGGATCGGCGGCGTTGTGGTCGGGATCGTGGCGAATCAACCGCAGGTGATGGCCGGCGCGCTGGACATCAACGCGTCGGACAAGGCCTCACGCTTCATCCGCTTCTGCAACGCCTTCAACATTCCGCTGGTAACGCTGGTGGACGTACCGGGCTTCCTGCCGGGCGTGGAGCAGGAGCGGGGGGCGATCATCCGGCATGGTGCAAAGCTCCTGTTTGCGTACGCGTCCTGCACGGTGCCGAAGATTACGCTGGTGCTGCGCAAGGCCTATGGCGGCTCCTACCTCGCGATGTGCAGCCAGGAGATGGGCGCCGACATGGTGTTCGCATGGCCGACTGCCGAGATCGCCGTGATGGGCGCGGACGCGGCGGTGAAGCTGCTCTATCGCCGCGAAATCGAGCAGGCCGAGGATCGTGCCGAGAAGGCGGCGGAATATGCCGCGGCTTATCGTGCCGAGTTCGCGTCGCCTTACGCATCGGCCGCCCGCGGCTACATCACTGACGTGATCCAGCCCGCCGAAACGCGCGCTGCGCTGCGGCTTGCGTTGCGCAAGACGCTTGCCAAGCGCGAACGCCGGCCGGCCAAGAAGCACGGCAACATTCCGCTGTGAATCGGCCATGACACTACCGATCACCGTTCAGATCTACCTGCTCGCTGCTGTCGTGAGCTTTGCGGTGGCAGGTTTGATTCACCTGCTCGTGGTCACGCTGGACGCGACGCGGCGGCGCGAGGTGTCGCCGCCTTTCGTGGCAGCACAGCCCTCGACAGCGCGACCGGCAACGCCCACGCCAGCACAGGTTGCCGCGATCAGCGCCGCACTCAACGAGGTGCTGGGCAGTTACCGGATCGTCCGCATCGAAACCGCCGAGCGCGGCCACACCTGGGTATCCGGGGCGCGCGCGGCGCAGCATGATTCTCATCATCTGGCCCGTTCGCCGGGCCGATCTCCCAGTCAGTGAGGCAGAGCATGGAGCGCAGCTTCCGCATAACGGTAGATGGCCAGGTTTTCATGGTGACCGTCGAGGAACTTGACGGCGCGCCGTCGACATCGGCCGTATCCCAGCCCGCCCCGGCCTTTGTGCAACCGGTGTCCGCCGTCGTCAGCGCCGCGGCTGCTCAGAGCGCCGCTCCGCCAGCACAGGGCGCGGTGGTCAGTCACCTGGGTGGCACGGTCGACGAAGTCAGCGTGACGGTCGGGCAGTCTGTTGCGGCCGGTGACCGACTTGCGACGATTGAAGCGATGAAGATGAAGAACGCAATCTTCGCCAACAGCGCGGGGACGGTGAAATCAATCGAAGTGGTTGCCGGCGATACGGTTTCCGCGGGGCAAGTCTTGTTGCGGCTCGGTTGAAAGAAGCGCGATGCACGACATCCTGAGCATGCAGTTGTTCCAGGGCGTGGCGACCCTGCTGGCGGCTGAACCGAAGATCGCGCTGGGCCGGATCACGCTGATCGTGCTGGGCTGCGTGCTGGTGTGGCTGGGCAAGCGCGGGATACTCGAAGAGTTGTTGATGGTGCCGATGGGCCTCGGCATGGCGGCGGTCAACGCCGGCGTGCTGTTCATCAAGCCGGGCACCTTCGGCACCTTGTTCGTGGACCCGCTCGCGAATGGCACCGATGCGGTGATGAACCAGTTGCAGATCGACTGGTTGCAGCCGATCTACACGCTGATGTTCAGCAATGGCCTGATCGCGTGCCTGGTGTTCATGGGCATCGGGGTGTTGCTCGATGTCGGCTACGTAATGGCACGCCCGTTCCAGAGCATGTTCCTGGCGCTGTGCGCAGAGTTGGGCACGGTGGTGGTCTTTCCGATCGCATTGGCGATGGGCATGACGCCGGGCCAATCCGCCTCGGTGGCGCTGATCGGCGGCGCCGATGGGCCGATGGTGCTGTTTGCATCCTTGGTGCTGGCGCGCGAGCTGTTCGTGCCGATCACGGTGGTGGGCTACCTGTATCTGGGCCTCACCTATGGTGCGTATCCGTGGATCATCAAGGCGCTGGTGCCCGAACGGCTGCGTGGCATTTCGATGGATGATGCGCCGGTGAAGCAGATCAGCGCCGGACATAAGCTGATCTTCGCGGTGGCCGCGTGCGTGCTGCTGTGCCTGCTGTTCCCGGTTGCTGCGCCGCTGTTCCTGTCGCTGTTCATCGGCGTGGCGGTGCGGGAGGCGGGCCTCAAGCACTACACGGTGCTGCTGGGTGAACAGATCCTCTACGGCGCGACCTTCTTCCTAGGGCTCACACTGGGTGTGCTGTGCGAAGCCGGCACCTTGCTAGACCCGGTTGTGCTGAAGCTCCTGCTGCTAGGCATGCTGGCTTTACTGCTTTCGGCGCTGGGCGGGCTTGCCGGTGGCTATGCGATGTACTTCTTCACGCGCGGCCGCTTCAATCCGATGGTGGGCGTTGCAGGCGTGAGCTGCGTGCCGACAACGGCCAAGCTGGTGCAGAAGATTGCCGCGGACGCATCGCCGACGGCGATGATTCTGCCGCAGGCCTTGGGCGCCAACATCAGCGGCGTGATCACCACTGCTGTGCTGGCCGGCATCTACGTCGCGCTGCTGCGCTGATCAATCCTTCGCTGCGTGGTCGTCGGCCTTGGCGGCGCCGCGCTTACGTGGTGTAGCGGGGCGTGACGAAATCGTCGCCTCGGGCCGGCCGCTGCGAATCAGCGTGGTCCGTGTTGTCTTCTTGCGTGCCGGCGCGGTTTTTTTTACCTCGCGGCGGGTGTCAGCAATCGCCAGATATTCCTGGAAGCTGTCGCGGATACTCTGCGCAAAGACCTCGGGCTCAGGCATCTGCTCGCGGCAGAAGGTCGGCGACACGATGATCTTGCCGTCGTAGCTGGTGACGGCGAATACAAGGCCTTGCCCGTCGGTGATCGGCATCAGCGCGGAGAAATACGTCATCCGCGCGCCGATCAGGTAGAGCGCTTCGTCCGGCCCCGGCACATTGGTGATCGTGCAGTTGGCACGCGGCGCGCGCTTGTCGACTTCCATCGCAGCGCGTGTCAGGAATTTGCTCGTGAAGGCAAGCGTTGCCGCCGAGGCATGCAGGCGGCTGTCGGTCAGCTCGCGCGCGCCAACACCACGTTCCATCAGTTCGCTGGCCGTCTGTTCGTGGATCGCGTGCAGCCGCTGCACCGGATCGGCGATGTCGGTACCGAGCTGAACGCGAATCCACGCCACCTCGCGCCGGGTACCTGGCTCGTTTTCGGCGTCGCGCATATACACCGGCGCCATCGCCCACAAGCTCACCGAGGGCAGCTCGCCCTGCATGTCGAGGAAGTGCCGAAGCGCACCGCCACATACCGCGAGCACCGCGTCGTTGATGCGCGCGCCGGGCACGAGATCGCGGATGCGTTTGAAATCATCGAGCGGGAAGCGGCGCGTCTCAAAGGCGCGGTAGGGCGACACCGGGGCATTGAAGCGGGTCAGCGCGATCCGCGCGGGGCGATTGAGTACGTCGTTGACGAAGGTAGTGACCATCGGCGCCAGCGTGCGCATCAGGTTCAGGCCCGGGCGTACGAGCCGGCTCGGCGGCCACACGCTGCCAATCAGGCCGCGCGCCATCATCGATATCTCGCCCGGGGGCGTTTCGGGGAACCAGGGCTCCGGCGGCTCCGGCGGATGCGGCTTCGGCGTGGTGTCGTGCAGCAGCGAAGTGATCTCGCTGCCTTCCTCAACGTCCAGCGCGGCGTGGTGCAGTTTCGTGACAAGGGCGAAGCTGCCGGGCGGCAGGTCGAAGAAACTGTCCAGCCCCTCGATCACGTACATCTCCCACAGTGGTCGGTTGAGGTCCAGCGGGCGGGCGTGGATGCGCGACACCTGGATGCAGAACTGGCGCCAGTCGCCCGGTTTGGGCAGCGCGATGTGGCGCACATGGAATTCCAGATCGAAGTTGTCGTCTTCGACCCAGTACGGGAAGTCGAAATCGAAAGGCAGGCGCTTGAGCTTCTGCCGGAAGATCGGCGAGCGATGCAGCCGGCCTTCGATATGCGCGAGGATGTCCTTGAAGCGAACCCGCCCGCCGGGGGCCGTGGACTGATCGTAGATGTGGATCAGCGTGACGTTCGAGTTGGCGTGCGCCGAGTCCGAGTACAGGAAGGCGGCATCGTGTTCGCTGAGTTGTCGCATGGTCTGGGTATGGCGTCAGAGCGGCAGGGACTTGTGGGTCAACAAGCGGTAGAGGCGGCCTGTCAGTCCGGTCGGCTCGTAGGGGTGCCAGTCGCCTTCGGCCTGTGCGAGCCGGTCGGCCACGATGTTCAGCACCACCGCGTTGAATGCGAGCCCAAGGTGGCTGCCGGGTACGCGGATATTCTCGTGCAGCGCGGGGTCGCCGTCGATGGTCGCTTCCTGCGGCGGCACCACGCCGTCGCTGAGCGAATACAGGCAACTCATCGGAATCGGCATCCGCTTCTGCTCGCGCAAGTCGCGCGCCTTGGGCTGCGCGAGATGGCCGTGGGTACCGAGCGGGTGGGCTATGAGGCGGTAGATCGCTTTCACCAGCGGCGGTGATTGGCTGCCTTCCGGGCCCATGCTGACCGGGCTGCCGAGCGTGATGATGTTGCGCACGCATTCTGGCGCCGCCTTGGCGCCGTAAAGCGCGAACATGCCGCCCAGGCTCCAGCCGACAAGGCTGACCTTGCGCCCGCTCTTGAAATGCATGAAACGGATCTTCTGCTGCAGCGCGTTGGCGTGACGCGTCTGGAAGCCGAGGTTGCGCCCCAGCCCCCAAGTCTGGACGTCGTAGCCGCGGTTACGCAGAAAGTACTTCAGCGCCAGCAGGGAGCCCTCGTCACCAAGGAACCCGGGCAGCAGCAGCACCGGATGCCCGTCACCGCGTTCCGCGCTCGCGAGCAGCGGCAGGCCGGCGGGCAAGGCTGCGATTTCGAGCAGCGCGCGCGGCTCGATCAGCGAATGGAGCGGGTTGGGGGTACCTGCGTGACTGTATCGGGTCGTCATGACCTGACAGTTTGTTTCACAAGCGGACTGATTGCAAAGGCAGCGGTCGTGCGGCGGACATTTTCCGTCGCGTAGTGGCTTAGTCGGGGCCGGCTGATGCCAGATCCAGTGCGTTCCGCACGCGTGCGCAGATATCGGCCGGCGTGCGGGAAATCAGCTCCTCGGGCACGTCGAACTTCTTCGTCAGCCGCTTGTGATCCTCGAATCCGTAGGCGGCGATGAAAGGGTGCATGCCGGCCGCTACCGCGGCGCTGAAATCGCTGAACTCGTCACCACACGCGTAACTGCGCGCCGGGTTGATGCCGAAGCGTTCGCGTGCCATGCGGAAAGGGTGACGCTTGTCATCGCCGAGTGCGAGGCACGCGACAAAATCCAGTGCCGTGAGATCCACATCGTGCCGAGCGAACAGCCGCCGCAGCGTCTGCGTTGGTTCATGCGTGACGTTCCGTGTCACGAGCCCGACGCGCAAGCCGGGCGTGGCGATCAGCTCCTGCAGCAGGGCCGCCATGCCGGGGTACAGGCTGGCCTCGTCGCGATAGATGTCGGTCAGCGTGCCGAGCAATTGCTTGCGTGTGTGCTTGCCGAACTGCTTCTTGAGGTTGCCGGGGAATTCCTTGATCCCGCCGAGATACTTGAACAGCTTGCGGCGCTTCTGGAAGCGCTCGAGATCACCGATTTCCATGCCGTGACGCGCGAAAGCGAGGTCAATGGCCGCGAAGGCGTCGACCGTCGTGCCATCCGCGTCAAACAGAATCAGTCGTTCGCTGCTGTACATGGGCATCGTCTCCGACAATGCCCCGATTCTCGCTGCCGTGTATCACGGCATTGTTACGATGCGGCAGGCTGCGATCAGCCTTGGCTGGCGCTCAGCGGTGGCACCCAGTCGCCAGCCGGCGCGCGCCAGGCGCGCATTGCAGCGAGCAGCGCTGCCGGCGTTTCGCCAACGCAGAACAGATCGAGGTTCTCCGGCTTCACGAAACCTTCCTTGACCATGTGCCGCACCATCGCGATCAGCGGCTCATAGAAACCTTCCACGTTGAGCAGGCCGATCGGCTTGCGATGGATGTGCAACTGCCCCCAGGTCAGGATCTCGAACAGTTCATCCAGCGTGCCATAGCCCCCGGGTAGCGCGACGAAACCCTCGGCACGCTCCGCCATCGCGGCCTTGCGGGTGTGCATCGAATCGACGACCCGCATTTCGGTCGCGCCGCGGTGCTGCAACTCGCGCTCGACCATGAAATCGGGGATTACGCCGAACGTCCGCCCACCGGCATCCAGCGTTGCGTCGGCAACGATGCCCATCAGGCCGATGTCGCCACCGCCCCACACCAGTTCGATATTTTGCTCGGCGAGCAGTTTGCCAAGTGCCATGGCGGACTGGCGATAGACCGGGCGGGTGCCGGAGCGTGCGCCGCAGAAAACGCAGATTGATTTCATCGGGAACAGCCGTATGACTTCAGGGAGGCGAAGTATGCCTCGCCCGGCCTGAAGCGACGATGAATCTCAATGCGACCCGTCGGCCCGCATGACCAGCGCGCCGTGATCGACGAACTGCGCGAGCGCGGCGAGCAGTTGCTGCGCCGCGACCTCGGGCGGTTCGCCTGCAAAGACTCGCTCGCTGGCCCCGCCTAGCGTTTCGCCGGATTGAAGCGCCTGGAGTAGTGCGGCTTCATTTGGCGCCAGGCAGCGAAACTGCGTGGCAAGTTGGTGGCGCCAAACCAGCAGTTCGTGCGGTGCCAGCTCGGGCGGCTCACATTCTGCATACGGATCAGCCTGCAGCTGGTGCCACAGCGGTTCGACGGCCCACTCAAGCGCCAGTACCGTAACGCTCGGATGCAATGAGAACTGCAGTGCAGGCCAATGCTCGGGCGCACATGCCGCCAGCGCTTGCAGCGCTGCGGGTGGAACATCGGCAGCGTCAAACGCGTGTCCCAAAGCCCATTCGAGGCGAATCAGGTCAGCCAGGGCGGGATGCGGAAGGTGCTCCGGTTGCCGGGAGACATAGCTATGCAAGGCGTCGCCAAACCAACGGATCGATGGCTGGCTGGACGGGTGCGCTTGCAGGTAGGCGGCGCCCAGCTCCCCGAAGTCGTCGTCGCCAAGTACCGCCGCAAGCACAGGGTAGTTGTCGCGCAGCGCGGCGATCAAACGACCGCGGTAGGCATCGGCGTAGATGGCGAAACGTGGTTCAACCGGTGTATGGCTGGCCGCCAGCAGATTCGGCGGGCAAATCGCCGACAGCAGTGCGTTGCGCAGTGCACGTTGCTGATCGATCAGCTTAATCACGCCGCCACCTTGTCGACGGTTTCTCTGGCGGCAATGGCGCGAGCCCGATCCAGCTCCGAGATGAGTTCGGGCAATGTCGGGATGTTGTCGTCGCGCTCGATCATCGTTGGCACTCGACCCAATCGCCTCACCGTGTATGCGTAAAGATCCCAGACCGCATCGCTGACCGGCTGGTCGTGCGTATCGATCAGATAGTCGCCGTGGTCTTCGTGGCCGGCTAGGTGGATCTGGTAAACACGGTCGGCCGGTAGTGCATCGATGAAACGGCGGGAACTGAAGCCGTGATTCACGCTGGAGACATGGACGTTGTTCACATCAAGCAAGAGCAGGCAATCAGCGCGCCGCGCGAGCTCGGTAATGAACTCCCATTCCTGCATTTCGTCCTGCGCAAAGCCGATGTAGCTCGACACGTTTTCCAGCAGGATGCGGCGGCCGAGGTAGTCCTGCACTTGAGTGATGCGGGCGGTAAGGTGCCGCAGCGCCTCTTCGGTGTACGGCATCGGTAAGAGGTCGTGCAGGTTGTGGTGGTCGGCGCCCGTCCAGCACAGGTGATCGGATATCCACGCGGGCTCCACGCGCTGCGCAAGCGCTTTGAGGGTGGCGAGGTAGTTCAAGTCGAGCGGATCACAGGAGCCGATCGACAGCGAAACGCCGTGCATCACCATTGGGTAGTCGCGGCGGATTAAATCGAGATAATGGAGCGGCTTGCCGCCCGGCACCATGTAGTTCTCGCTGATGATTTCCAGCCAATCGACAGCCGGATTGCTCTCGACAAAGTCGCGATAGTGCTCAACGCGCAGGCCGAGACCGAAACCCTGCAGGGCGTGGTTCATGTGCTCTGATTTCCGCTGTTGGAGACGGGGCTTTCCGACACCCGCACCAGGGCGGGTGTCGGTCGAGGACGGTCAGGACTTGTCGACTTTTCCGCCTGCCTGCATGCATTCGGCAGCGGTTTTGGTCTTCGTCCAGCCCTGGCCCTTGCAGCTGTTCTGTCCCTTGCACTCGTTCTTTGCGGTCTTGCACTCGGAATGGCCTTTGCAGCTGTTTGCGCCGACGCACTTGACGCCCATGTCGTCGGCGGCTGACGCGCTAAGCGGTGCGGCGCCGAGGGCGAACAGGGCTGCGGCGGCAGTGGCGATGGCGATTCCGGACTTTGCATTGATCATGATGTTTCCTCTCTGTGGCTGGTGTTATGAAGGCTTGCACGGGGTGTGCATGGGAGTAGATCGAGTGAGGGGGCGATTCCTTACATCGCAGCTTTTGAATACGTGTCTGGTATCGGCCGTGCTCGCTGACAGCGGCGGGCAATCAGATGGTCGAGTGACAGCACGCCGCCGCCGCGTGCGATCAGCACCAGCAGCACGGTTGCCCACACGCCGTGCGTGGGGTAGGCATCCGGATACACGAAGAGCTGGATCACCATCGTCATGCCCAGTAGGGCGGCCGCGGCGAAACGTGTGGCGAGACCTGCCAGAAGCAGAACCGGGAAGATGTGCTCGGCAAACGCAGCGGCTGTCGCTGCGAGCACGGGATCCAGCAGCGGCAGGCGGTATTCGTCACGGAACAACGCGACTGCGGAATCGGACAGATGTGGCCAGCCGAGCGTGACGCTGCGGTCGATCAGATCGATGGCGAGGCCCTCCACCTTGGTCTGTCCGGACTTCCAGAAGATGGCCGCAATCGCAAATCGCCCGAGTGCGGCAATCAGCGAGTCAGGGATTCGTTGTGCCGTGTTGATCGCGGCCGACACCATCGCGGACATCGTGGCGGAAAGGGTGCTGCGGGCGGGGGAGATCGGCGTCATGGGTGTGCCTCGGCGGGAGGGGTAATCGTGCAGATGCAGCGAAGCGAGATCAGGCTTGCAAACGCCTCGTCGAGATCGAATTCCGGGGTGACGTGAGCGGCGGCGGAGAGCACCACTGCAAGGCATTCCCCCGACAGCAGTTGTTCGAGCAGGGCTGCGCAGGATTCGCTGACGATGTGCACGGTCACAAGGTCGTCGCGCCGCAGCACAAGCACGGATTCGGCTTGATCGATCGACACGCCCTGCATCGGTATCAGGTCTTGATGCGACAGCCAGATGCTGCCGGCTGCCCAGTTCGAGCGGATCAGTCGTGCCGACGGCAACAGGCCGAGTCGTAACGCGGACAGGCGCTGCGGGTCAGCAAGCCATTGCAAAAATGCCGTCGGCGGCAGCGATGTGGCGTCGGCGGCGTGCCATGCCTCGATCCGGTGGTATTCGAGCCGCGCGACGTCCGCGATGTAGGGATAGTCGGCGAGGGCGGCGAGTCCCTCGAGGTAGTTGGGCAGCGTCTCACCGTATTCGAAAAGGACAGGCGACGTGGGGGGCTGTGCATGGACGAAATCGAGGGCGATCGCCCGGAAGCAAGTTTCACCCAGGAGCTGACGGGTGACCGGAAAGCTATCCTCAAGCGCCATGATCAAACCGAGGGCGCGGTTGTTGCGGTGCACGGCAAAACGTTGTTCCGGCGGCTGCGGGCCGATAACACGCAGACCGCGGGGCGCCGGCTGATCGGCGTTGCGCAGCGCTTTGGCAAAGTTCGCCAACGTCTTCATGCGGCGCCCCGCTGTGGGCGTGATGCGGAGTCGATGGCGACCTCAATACGCGCGGCTTCGCGCAGCAAGCGATCGAACGTGGGTAAGTCGTTATCCCATTCGATCAGCGTCGGGCGCGGGCCGATGCATCCCAATACGCGCACGTAGAGGGGCCAAACGGCGTCCTCGACAGGGCCGTTGTGTGCATCGACGAGCAGGGTAGCGCCGGAGCCGCCCGACTCGGCCGCGTAGCCAGCAAGGTGAATCTCTTCGGCCGCGTGCAGCGGAAGCGCGAGGATGTCAGCCCAGGCATCGCGACCATGGTTGCATGCCGACACGAACGCGTTGCTCACGTCGAGCAGCAGCCCGCATCCCGTTCTCGCAACCAGTGCTTCGAGGAAGTCGCCTTCGCTCATCGTGCTGGTTTCGAACTGGATGTACGTGGCTGGGTTCTCGATCAGGATCCGGCGCTTGAGTCGTGTCTGAACCTGATCGACATGCCGACAGACGCGTGAAAGCGTTGCGGCGTTGTAAGGCACTGGCAACAGGTCGTTGAGGAACTCACCGGCACTGCTGGACCACGCGAGATGCTCGGAGAACACGGCCGGCTCATAACGCTCAATGAGCGCCGCAATGCGATCGAGGTGTGGGGCGTTCAAGGCCATACCGGCGATGGAGAGGCCAACGCCGTGGATCGACAAGGCATGGTCCGCACGGATCCATTCGAGCATCCGGTGCGCAGGTCCGCCGGCGCCGAGATGGTTCTCGGCATGTACTTCATAGAACGCGCAACGCCCACGTGCGCGCTGCGCGTCGGCAAAGTGCGCTGGTTTGAGGCTGAGTCCGGCGCCGGCGGGCAAACCGCCGGCCCTTTCGGGCCGGGCATCGGGAAGGGCTGACATTGCGGCGTCAGGCTTTCTTGGCTTTGAAGGCCTTGAACTGCCCGAATCCGGTTGGCGACGTTGGCGAGGGCGTCTTTTCGCAAGTGCCTTTGGGCACATAGCGCCACGCGTCGCCCTGAAAGTCGACTCGCGAAGTGCCGGCACAGCTCGTTCCAGCACCGGCGGCGCAGTCGTTCTTGCCCTTCAGCGCAACGCCAAAGCACTTCTCCTTCTCACCGCTGTCGGCGGCAGCAGCGGATTGCGACAGCGCTGCACCCAGCGCGGCTGCAATGACGAGTGCGGAAATGGGGCTTGCTGCGGTCTTGAATGGCATCTGGGGCTCCTTGGCGATTGTTGAGGAGCGCCCGAATCGTCGGGCTGCTCGTATCTCAGTGGATCGACCCAAGCCCCGCTTCCTTACATTCCCCCAGAAAGGAACCGCACGTTTCCTCGTGCCAGCCTGGCTGCGTTCACATCACGCGAGCGCACGCATTTCATTTCAGCTCGCCGCGCAGTCGATCACCTTGAAGACGACGCGCCGGTCCAGCGCGTCGCTGGCGTCGTCGCGGCCATTGCCGATCAGGTTCTCGCGCGACCCGACACCGTTGGCGATCGTACGGTGCCGCAGCGCGGGCGCATTGGCCTCCAGCTTTTGCTTGATCGCTTCGGCGCGCAGCACCGAGATACGTTCATTCAAGGCCTCAGGCCCGCTTCGGCTGGTGTGGCCAACGATTTCGAGGCAAGCCGAGCGTTGTGCGGTGCGCTGCGCAACTTCAGAGAGCCAGAAGGGGTAAGCACTGCCGAAGGTCGGATCGGCCGCAAAGGAGGTTGATCCGGGCTTGAAGAGGAAGCGGATCGCCATGCGTTTGCGCTCCAGACCGAAGTCCACAATCCGCTGGAATACCACGCGAGACGCATCCTTGCGGCCGAGCCTCCAGTTGGCGAGGTACACCCCGTTGAGGATGCGCAACTCGTCACCGGCAGCGGCCTGCATCGCCACGCTGTAGTTGTCCAAGGCCTCGCGATAGCGCCCCGCGTTGTAGGCGTCGATCGCACGCTGCACGCTTGCTGCCGACACGATTCGCGCCACGTAGAAGCCATCCATCGGATCACCGATCTTGCTGCCCTGGCAGGTCTTGATGTAGCCCTCGGTGACGCTGTCCAGCGCCCATGCGGGGCTGTCGCGGAAATAGGCCAGCGGTGTGATGTCCACGCCCTCGGGCTTGGCGCGAGCGACACCCTTGCCGACCAGAGTACGTGTATCAAGATCGGCAAGCGCAAGGCAGATCCGGTAGGCCTCGCGGGCACCCTGCGGCTTCCCTTGGCCGTCGATACCGGTGAAGGTGCCGATCAGCACGAGCGGCTTGCGCTTGAGGTTGTCGACCGTGAAGGGCTGTACATCGAACTGGGCGAAACGCTCACGGGCGATCTTGGTCAGCCGTGCCTGCATCAGGCGGGTTGCCTGGGTCTGCTCGCCGGTGACGCCGTCGATAAGCGGGTCGATGACGACCATATGCTTTGCGCTGCCATCCGCCGCAGCAACGCTGCCGAAGAGCGCATCGGCAGCCCGTTCGAGGGCTTGGTCGAATGGAACAGGCGTGGGGGGCGGCGGCGGTGCCGGCGGCGTTGCTGTGGCGGCCTGCGCAGGCGGTGGTTCGCTTGGTGCAGCAGTCGGCGTCGGGCCGACGTTGGAGCAGGCTGCCACGCTGCAGCACAGCAAGAATGCTTGCAACAAGCGCCGCGCATCGTAGCGCCCAACTTGCCGTTTTCGCGGGGACATGATCATCCTCCAGAACATGCAGGTAGCACGAGATGCCGGCCGCGCATGCGGCTGCCAATGTCGATTCATCATTGGTAGCAGCAGATGACGCGCGGCGCCAGCGCCATCGCAAATTGCGTAAACAATAACGTTCGCTGTGCACACTGTCGTTGCAGCCAGCGCCCGGCCTCGTGATAATCCACTTGGCACTGATGACGAACGCAACTCTCCGAGGGTAGAACTGCATGTACTTCGTGTCACGGAAATCCCTGCTCGTCGCAACACTCTGCGCGACGCTTGCAGCCTGCGGCGGTAAAGGCCTCGCGCCGCCCCCGCCACCGACAATCGTGCAACTGACCGTGGCTGCTGACAGCGGTGCCAACCCAGATTCAAAAGGGCGTGCGACGCCCGTCGTGGTGCGTTACTACCTGCTTGGCAACTCCGGGCCGTTCGAGGCTGCCGATTTCTTCTCGCTCTTCGACGCTGACGACAAGACGCTTGGCGCCACCGCGGTATCGCGCGAGGAAGTGACCTTGCGACCGGGCGAGCGGATCCAGAGCCGCCTCACACCGCAGTCCGAAGCAAAAATGCTGGGCGTGTTCGTCGCCTATCGCGATCCGAACAAAACGCAGTGGCGCGCCGTCGCGCCAGTGCCGGCGAACAAGACGACGGCCTATACGGTTTCAGTGCAACGCGACCGTGTAACGATCACACCCACCCCTTGAGCTCGTCGCGCGGATACGCCCATGTCCTGGTTCAGCAAGGTTGTCTGGTCTGAGGGGCTTTTCCTCCAGCCACAGCATTTCCAGCAGCAGGATCGCCACACCGAGTGGTGGGTCGAGGCGCGGACGCGCCCGGTATCAGCCCACTTCTGGGGATTCAGCCACCTGATCATCGACGACGCGGCGTTGGCGGCCGGTAAGGTCGCAATCCTCGAGGCACGCGGAATACTGCCCGACGGCACACCGTTTGATTGCCCGGCCGTCGATCTCGCGCCACCGCCGCTGGATTTCCCGGCGGACGGAAAGGACGCACTGGTCTGCTTGGCTTTGCCGCTGCGCCGTCCGCAGGCGGTGGAAGTATCCGGTGAGGCCGATGCCGCCACGCGATTGGCGCGTTACGAGCCGACGGAAACGACGGTACTGGATGCACATACCGCAGATGCGGGCACGGTGCCGATCGAGGTTGGGCATCCGCGTCTGCGCCTTGAACTTGCGGGCCCTCTGACCGAAGCTTTCATCAGCCTCGGCGTCGTGCGGGTTGCGGAGCGTCGTGCGGACAACAGCCTGCTGCTCGACCGCGGGTACGTGCCGCCGGTGCTGGGTTGTAAGGTCTCCAGCGTGCTTGCTGCCTACATCAAGGAAGTCTGTGCGTTGTTGCGTCAGCGCGGTGACGCGCTGGCCTCACGGCTTGCGCAGCCGGGGGCTGGCGGCGTGTCGGAGTTCGCTGATTTCATGTTCCTGATGATCGCGAACCGCCATCAGCCGGTGCTGGATCAATTCGCCCAACTCAGCTTGTTGCATCCCGAACGGCTGCATGAGCGGATGCTGGAACTGGCGGGTGAGTTGGCCACGTTGACACGCACCGAGCGGCGGCCCGACGGTTTCCCCGCCTATGCGCACGACGCGCTCGATCAGTGCTTCTTGCCCTTGATGCGCGAAATACGCCGCAGCCTGGCAACAGTGCTTGAGCAGACGGCGGTGCCGATCGAGTTGCAGGATCACAAGCAGGGGCGCTACGTCGGCATGATCGCTGACCGCGGTTTGCTGCGGCAGGCGGGCTTTGTGCTCGCGGTGAATGCGCAGGTGCCGGGCGAAGCGCTGCGGGCGCGTTTTCCGACGCAAGCCAAGCTTGGGCCGGTCGAGCGGATCCGCGAGCTGGTCAACCTGCAGCTGCCCGGCATCGCTTTGCGGCCGCTTCCGGTGGCGCCGCGGCAATTGCCGTACCACGCAGGTTTTTCGTACTTCGAACTCGACAACAGCGGCGAGCTCTGGAAACAGCTCGACACCTCCGGCGGTTTGGGTATCTATGTGGCCGGGGATTTTCCCGGTCTGGAGCTCTCGCTGTGGGCGATCCGCGCCTGAGGCGGTTGGCTCGAGCCAGCGCCGTGATGTCTGGCGCGCAAACGAAGCATTCTTGAACGACGCTGTGCCCGCAGGCGCGGGCCGGCCACTGGAACGGACGAGACGCGATGGCGCAAGACGATCCCTTTGGGCAAATGCCCTCTGACCGCACGCTGATCATTCCCTCGCCGGGGGCGCGTGCAGCGGCAGCGGCGGCACAGCCGGCATACGTTCCACCTGCACCGTCGGGTGGCCGCTTCGACAGGGTCGAACTCGGCGCTCTGGATTGGGATACCGGCCTTAACCCGCTGGTTGCGGCAGCGACGCCGTTGCTCAACTTGGTGCCGCAGCTACGGCAGGCAACGCACTCAGATCCCGCTGGGCTGAGGGAAATGCTTGGTCGAGCGATGCAGGAATTCGAGAACCGCGCGCGTGCGCAGGGGGCCCAGAACGAGCATGTCGTCGCAGCGCGCTATGCGCTATGCACCTTCCTCGATGAGACGGCAGCCAATACCCCTTGGGGCGAGAAACTGTGGGCGCAGCGCAGCCTGTTGGTTCAGTTCCACAACGAAGCCTGGGGTGGTGAAAAATTCTTCCAGCTGCTGGGCAAGGTTGCCGAGCAGCCAGATCAACATCGGCCCTTGCTTGAACTTTTCTACCTTGTGCTCTCGCTTGGGTTTGAGGGGCGTTACCGCGTGTTGCAGAACGGGCGCGCGCAACTGGATCAAGTCCGCGAGCGGCTTGCGCAGATGCTCGCCAAGGCACGTGGGGAACCGGATCGTGAGTTGTCGCCAAGCTGGCGAACAAGCGCGACGAGCCGCACACCGCTGCGCGACAGCGTGCCGCTATGGGCTGTGGCGGCGATCAGTGCGCTGATCCTCGGGCTCGTATTTGTCGCGCTCTCGTTCGCGCTGAACCGGCAATCCGACCCAACTTTCTCGAACATCCTTGCGCTCCGCGTAAAACCGCCGGCACCCGTTGTCGCCAAGCCGGTACAGGTTGCCGCGCCGGATCGTCTGGCCAAACTTCTGCAAGAGGACATCAACGCCGGGCGTGTTGTGGTGCGCGATCTTTCGGACCGCAGCATCGTTACTGCGCAGGGCGATGGTCTGTTCGAACCGGCCAGCGCTACGCTGTCACCGAGCTTCGTCGCGATCCTGGACCGCGTCGGCGCGGCGGTCGCCAAGGTTGGTGGGTCGGTGCTGGTGCGCGGACATACCGACAATCGTCCGATCCGTTCGGCACGGTTCCCATCCAACTGGCACTTATCGAAAGCGCGTGCCGATGCGGTAGGCGAAGCGCTGGCGCCGAAACTCAAAGGCGGGCAGCGCGTGCAGA
Organism: Niveibacterium sp.; assembly: GCF_041909475.1. Lineage (NCBI taxonomy): Bacteria > Pseudomonadati > Pseudomonadota > Betaproteobacteria > Rhodocyclales > Rhodocyclaceae > Niveibacterium > Niveibacterium sp. The sequence continues at coordinate 76,267 of NZ_JAYRDJ010000012.1, forward strand.
CCGAGGGTCGGGCGGAGAGCGAGCCAGTCGCCTCCAATGAATCCAACGAGGGACGTGCGCAAAACCGCCGCGTCGAAATCATCGTTTTCCCCGCCGCAGGCGGCATCTGAAACGGGTACAGGTCTTCCGATGAAACGCTTCTTCAAGGCGCTGTTGCATCCGGTGGTATTGGGCCTGCTCGGGTTGTTGGCCCTGGTGCTGGTGATCTGGTTCGTCGGCCCGCTGATTGCGATCGCCGGCCATGCGCCGCTCGAACCGGCATGGGTTCGCTGGACGCTGATCGCCCTTGCGGTGCTGATCGTCGTCGGGCGCTTCGCTTACGTGAAATGGCGGGCGCGAAAGAACAATGCGCAGCTGCTCGACGGTTTGGCGAGCCACGGCGGCGCCGAGGGCGATTCGCCCGAAGTACAGGTGTTGCGCCAGCGTTTTGCCGAGGGCGTGGCAGTACTCAAGCACAGCCAGATCGGCGCAGCGAAGAAGGACGGCGCCTTCGCGAAACTCGCATCGCTGGGGTCCAACCGCTATCTCTACGAACTACCCTGGTACGTATTCATCGGAGCGCCCGGCTCAGGCAAGACCACGGCCCTGATCAATTCTGGCTTGCGTTTCCCGCTGGCCGACAAACTTGGTTCGCACCAGATCAAGGGTGTTGGCGGTACGCGCAATTGCGACTGGTGGTTCACCGATGAGGCGGTGCTGATCGATACCGCGGGCCGCTACACCACACACGATTCCGACCAGACGGCTGACCGTACTGCGTGGCAGGGTTTCCTGGCGCTGCTGAAGAAGCATCGCCCGCGGCAGCCGCTGAATGGCGTGCTGCTGACGATCTCGCTCGGCGATCTGCTGACGCAGGGCGAAGCGGCTGCGATGTCCCACGCGCAAGCGCTGCGTACCCGGATCCAGGAACTGTATTCCGAGCTGGGGGTACGGCTGCCGGTGTACGTGCTGGTGACCAAGGCCGACTTGATCGCAGGCTTTACCGATTACTTCGGTGATTTGAGCAAGGAGGCGCGCGATCAGGTCTGGGGCACGACGTTCGCGCCAGACGCGCAGGGCGTCGATGCGCAGGACCTTGCGACCCGCCTGCAAGGCATGCAGGCGCGCGTGGACGGCCTGTTGCTGGAGCGCCTGCAAACCGAACGTGACCTCGTCCGGCGCGGCGCGATTGCCGCTTTCCCGCAGCAGTTCGCCGCTGCGTCGCGGCTGTTGCGCGAATTCCTCGACAAGGTGCTCGCACCGTCGGGTTTCGATCATCCGCTGATGGTGCGCGGCGTTTACTTCACCAGCGGTACCCAGGAAGGCAACCCGATCGATCGGGTGCTCGCGAGTCTTGGTGGCGCGTTCGGCTTGGAGCGACGCGTGCTTCCGCCGCAGGCCGGTTCCGGCAAGAGCTTCTTCCTGACGCGACTGTTGCGCGAAGTCGTGTTTGCGGAGCAGCGCTTGGGCGGCACCAACCTCAAGTGGGAGCGCCAGCGTGGCTGGTTGCGTCTGGCAGGTTTTGCCGTCATTGCGGTGCTTACAATCGGGCTTCTGCTCGCTTGGACCTTGAGCTTTATCGGCAATCGCGGCTACGTTGGCGAGGTCGATGCGCGAGTTTCCGAGATTGCGCCGGTGGTAGCGGCGGCAGGCAGCGCGCCGATCGACGACATCGTCGGCATGATTCCGCTGTTGGGATCGGTTCAGACGCTGTCGCAGACTGCGTCGCGACCGGAGGGGCGCACGCCTTTGTCACTCGGCTTCGGTCTCGGGCAGGGTGACAAGCTCGATGCTGCTGCCGAGCAGTCCTATCGCAGTCTGCTGCGCGACGTGCTGCTGCCGCGGATCTCCAACCGTGTTGAAGCGCAGCTGCGCGGCAGCCTGGACGGCAACAACCTTGAATTCAGCTACGAGGCGCTCAAGACTTATCTGATGTTGCACCAGACCGCGCATTTTGATGCAGAGGCATTGAAGGCATGGATTGCGCTGGATTGGGAACGGAATCTGCCGCAGAAGACGACCACCGATCAGCGTGCGGCGCTTGCATCCCATCTCGATGCCCTGTTCGCGGAAGGGCCGGTAGCATCGCCGGTCGAGGCCGATGCTGCGCTGGTCGCTCAGGCCCGCAACCAGTTGCTGCGCCTCTCACTTGCTGCGCGCATCTATAGCCGCTTGAAGCGTCAAGGCGTTGGTGGCGACATTCCGGCCTTCACGGTGGAACGGGCCGCAGGCCCGTCGGCTGCCCTGGTTTTCGTGCGCAAGAGCGGACAGCCGCTGTCCAGCGGCGTACCGGGCCTCTATACCTACGATGGCTATTACAAGGGTTTTGACCGAGAGGTCGGCCGGGTCTCGAAACAGCTTGCCGAGGAGCAGGCTTGGGTGCTCGGCAGCGATGCGCAGCAGGGCGGCGATGCCGCCAAGGTCTCCGAGGACGTGCGCCGCCTGTACCTCGCGGACTACGGCAAGGTGTGGGAAGAGTTCCTGGCTGATGTAACGCTGATCCGCTCCAGTTCTCTGCAGCAGAGCATCCAGGTTGCCCGTGTGTTGTCTGCGCCGGACTCCCCGCTGCCGAAGTTCCTGCGGGCAGCGTCTCGCGAAACCACGCTGACGCGTCGCGCGGAAGACAAAACGGTGGTGGACAAGGCCGGCGAGAAACTCAGCGGTGCCAAACAGGAACTCGGCAAGATGCTTGGCATGGGCGAAGCCGCACCAACGGCGCCTTCCGGCGCCTCGCTCGAGAGCATTGTCGATGATCGCTTCGCACAGATCCGCGCCTTGGTCACCGGCGATGGCAAGGCTGCACCGATCGACGCCGTTACCGCGTTGCTGAACGATGTTTACGTGATGCTCACTGCGACTGAAACCGCGCTGCGCGACAAGGTTGCTCCGCCGCCGGGCGATACCGGGGTGCGGGTCAAGGCTGAAAGCGCGCGGATGCCCGAACCGCTTCGCTCGATGCTGCAGCAACTGTCGGCAGCCGGTACTACGCAGGCGCTGAGTGCCACGCGCGAGAACCTCTCGGCCAGCGTTGGCGCACAAGTCGGACAGTTCTGCCAGCAAGCGATCGAGGGCCGTTATCCGTTCGTGAAGGGCAGCAACCGCGACGTGACGCGCGAGGACTTTGCGCGTCTCTTCTCGCCGGGTGGGCTGATGGACGATTTCTTCCAGAAGAACCTTGCTCAGTATGTCGACATGTCGACACGGCCTTGGAGCTTCAAGAAGGTTCAAGAACAGTCACTCGGCGGATCGGGCAGCCTGATCCAGTTCCAGCGCGCGGCGACGATACGGGATGTGTTCTTCCGCAGTGGCGGCTCGATCCGGCTTGATTTCAAACCGATCGAAATGGATCCGGCGATTACCCAGTTCACGCTGGATGTGGACGGTCAGCTTGTGCGCTATGCACACGGCCCGCAGGTGCTGCAGTCGATCCAGTGGCCAGGCGCCAAAGGCGGGCTTGCGGCGCGAGTGCAGATTGCGCCTGCCGGCCCGAGCGGCGCATCGGGATTCAACACCGAAGGGCCGTGGGCCTTGTTCAGGCTCTTCGACAAGGCCAAGGTTGATGGGCTCGGTGCGCCGGAGAAATTTCGCGTGGTGTTCGATGTCGATGGCCGCACGGCGACCTTCGAGGTGACCGCGAGCAGCGTGCAGAACCCCTTCCGGCTGCGGGATCTGAACGAATTCCGCTGTCCGGCCGGCCTGTGAGCATGGAAGCAGCTGGATGGTTCGGCAAGCTACCCGCGCTTGGGGACTTCGCTCAAAGGCGCCTTGACCCCGCGTTCGTTGCGTCGTGGGATCACTGGTTGCAGCAAGCCATGCTGGAGAGCCAACGCGTGTTGGATGCCACATGGCTTGATAGCTACCTCACGGCGCCGGTCTGGCGCTTCGTGCTGACGGCCGGCGTGATTGGGCCGCGCGGCTGGGCTGGGTTGATCGTGCCCTCGGTAGATCGCGTGGGCCGCTACTTTCCGCTCACTGTGTGTGCGCCACTTGATGGTGTCGAGTTGGATCGCGCTGCGGTCGCGTCGCTTGCGCCCTGGCTTGACCGTATTGAAGTGGCTGCCCGGCGTTGTCTGTCGCACGATGCCACGGTCGATGGGTTCGAGGCAGACCTTGCTGCCGTGGGGCTGCCAGCCTTTTTCCCGAAACCTTCTACCGAAAGTGCGTCGGCCGTGCTGAATCGTGCCCACACCATCGACATTCCACGCGATGTCAGCGGGCCCGATCTTGCTACCCTTGCTGATGGCGTTCTCGCGCGCGTCCTCTCGGGCTACAGCCTGTGGTGGCGAAATGCAGGCAACGCCACGCTGCATCTTCAGTTGCCCTCAACGTCGCGCTTCGGCAGCATGATCAGCCCTCAGTAGCTGACTGCCAGGCGGACTCGTGGATGAATCCTGTGCCAGATACGAACGATGACAAGACGGTAGTACTCGGTGGCGCTGCGGCAACACCTGCGCCGCCACCTCAACAGCGCGAATCGACGTCGCAGAACGCGTTGCCAGTCGGCACGCGCCTGGGAGAGTTTGAGATCGTTGGTCTGGTGGGCGAGGGCGGCTTTGGCATCGTCTATCTTGCGCACGACCACTCTCTGGAGCGCAAGGTCGCGCTCAAGGAGTACATGCCCTCGTCGCTCGCCTCGCGCGCTACCGATGCGTCAGTCGCGGTGCGCTCTGAGCGGCATCGCGAAACCTTTGAAGTGGGCCGCCGCAGCTTCGTGAACGAGGCGCGACTTCTGGCCCAGTTTGACCATCCTGCGCTGGTCAAGGTGTACCGCTTCTGGGAGGCGAACGGCACGGCCTATATGGCAATGCCGTACTACGACGGCATTACCTTGCGTGACGCGCTGAAGGCGCGAAGTGGTGCGCCGGATGAAAGCTGGATCCGCAAGATCCTGTCACCGGTGATGGATGCGCTGGAGATCATCCATCACGACAACTGTTTCCACCGCGACATCGCGCCGGACAACATCATGTTGTTGCGAGACGATCGACCGGTGCTGCTGGATTTCGGCGCCGCCCGCCGCGTGATTGGCGATATGACGCAGGCGCTTACGGTGATCCTCAAGCCGGGCTACGCGCCAATCGAACAGTATGCCGAGATGCCCGGCATGAAACAGGGCCCCTGGACCGACATCTACGCGCTCGGTGCGGTCGTCTATTTCATGATAACCGGCCGTACGCCGCCGCCATCGGTCGGCCGCATGATGCAGGACAACTTCGAGCCGCTTGCGCAGATCGCCGCGGGCCGCTACGAGGATGCCTTCCTGCGCGGCATCGACCACTGTTTGGCCGTCAAGGCGGAAGATCGGCCGCAATCGATCGCCGACATGCGAACGCTGGTTGGTTTCAGCAGCGCTTCACCCCTGTTCGCGCCCACAAGCACGCCGGCGCCTGCATCGTTCGAACCCGCACCGATCCGGCGCGATGGCGCTGCCACGGTCGCGCAGCCCGCACGGCAACCGGTCTCGACCACGCCAGTGACTGCGGAGGTGGCACCAAAGCCGGCCAGCCGCACCGGAATCTGGATTGGGGCTGCGGTGGGTGGGCTCGCAGTAGCGGGCGTCGGCGCTTATTTGCTGCTTGGTCGTAGTAGTGAGACCCAGCCTCCGAAACCTGAGGTGACCGCGTCGGCACCGGCTCCTGCGCCTCAATCGGCGCCCGTGGCGCGCGAAGCGTCGCCGGCCCAGTCAGTGCCAGCCGTGCCGGTGACGCCACCCAAGGCGGTCAGCCTGGGTGAGGCGGAGCAGGCGCTGCAGGCCGCGGCGAGCGCAGACATTGGGGTGATGATCGATAAGATCAAAACGCCAGTCGTCATCGGGAAGGATGCGCTGACGTTCAGCCTGCGCTCCAACAAGGGCGGCTATGTCTATGTTCTTCTTCACGACAAGGGGGCGGGTACCTTGTCGCGGATCTATCCCAACGCGCTCGATCCGGATAACCGCATTGCGGCTGGCAAGACGATGCGCTTCCCGCGGGAAAACTGGACCTTCGACGCCGATCAACCCAAAGGCGATTGGGATGTCATCGCCATGGTCGCCGAGTCGCCGCGCGAGTTTGACCAGTTGGCACTGGAGACCCGCGACGGCATTGGCGTAGCGACCGTATCGACGGTGGAGTCGGCCTTGCAGCGCGGCGGCGCAGCGGCACTCGCAGGGACCGTTCATTGCACGGATGGGACGACGTCTTGCAGTGCCGCCTACGGCGTGAGCACGTTTTTGGTGAGCGAGACTGATGTCGCCCCGGAGCCAGCGGCGCGCAAGCCGACTGAGGCTGCGCCACGGAGCGACAAACCGGCAGCGCAATCGCCGAAGCCCAAATCTCAAGCTCAGCCGCAGCAAGGCTCGGAGTCAGAGGCTGAGTACATGAAGAAGCTCAACAAAGATCTCGATCAGCTATTGGGCGGGAAGAAGTAGGTAGTCGAGGACTGCGCCGCCTGGTGTTGGCGTGCGATACCCGATAGGCATGTCACGAGGCGGCTCGATGATGCGGCGGCGATTGACCGCCGCATCGATGCGGGTTTTCAGACTTCGATTCGCGCCGGGTTCTTGACCTCGATCGTGACCCTTTGGACATTGCTGGGCGTCCGTGGGTCGGTCACCACGCTACGCACCACCGCGCCCTTGCCGGCGGTTTCCCGCGTTTGCTGCGCGGCGACTTTGCTGCGGCCAGCCTTGTCAGGCGGAACCGCGATCGTCATCTCGACGGTCTCACCGCGATCGGTTGCGACCTTTCGCGCATAGTCGTTCAGCTTGCGCATGGCCTCGCGACCGTCAGTTGTATTGACCTGGCTGAGCGGGATGTCGACCGAGACTGACTTGAACGCCTTCACCGGTTCCGTCTTGCCGGTTTCCTTGTCGGTTACCTGAACGACATCGGTTTGCACCGGTGCCGCTTTGGCGCCTTCAACTGCGACGGTGGCCTGAGCCGCTTTCTGCGCTTCTTCAATCTCATTGCTGCGGGCTCGCTGATAGCCGATCAGGCCGCCGACTACGGCGCCCGCGGCACACGCAGTGCCCGGGTCGTTCGAGGTGACCTGTGCCAGTACGGCGCCTGCGGCACAGCCAATTGCCGCGCCAATCATCGCACCCTGGGTTTTTTCGTCCATGCTCGCGCAACTGCCGAGGACCATCGGGACCATTGCAGCACTGAGTATTCGGATTCGTGTTGTCATGTTTTCGCTCCGGGAAATAGGTGTTGCTCGGGCGTGTCACTCAGCAGGCGTACTGTCCGGCATGATGATCGTCGTGGTTGGTTCCCCCGAACCCACAAGGACACATACCGCAGTGAAATTGTCGTTGCCGGTGCTCACTTTCGCGCGCAAAGCCTCGCTCATCAAGCTTAGCCAATGAGCTGGGGTGCTTGCCAGGTCGAGCAGGCGGAGCATGTCTGCTTCTTCGACGTATTCCCACCAACCGTCGGTACACATCAGAAAAGTGTCGCCGGATTGAATCTTGAGTGGCGTGCCCGCCACTGAAAGCTCAATCGCCTCCGCCGAGCCGATCGCGGACGTCAGTAGACTTCGTTGCGGATGACTACGGATCATCTCGGTGGTGCCATAGCCCGCATCGATCAGGTTCTGCACCAGGCTGTGGTCACGTGTGCAGTAGGCGACGCGGCCGTCGCGAAACAGATAGATGCGGGTGTCGCCTGCATGGCCCCAGATTGCCTCATCACGCTCCCGGTCAATCAACAGCATCGCTGCCGTAGCGTGCATGTCGTCCTTGGTGGCGCCACTGCGCTTGGCATGGATCACGGCCTCATTCGCGCCACGCAGCAGCTCTACCGCGCGATCGGAGCTGATCGCAGGATTCGCCGAGAAAGCTTCGAGTATCCGGCTAACGACGAGGCGCGAAGCCATGTCGCCACTTCCGTGACCGCCCGCACCGTCCGAAACCACCCAGCAACCGCAGGCTTCGGAACTCCAGTAGCCGCACGCGTCCTCATTCCGGGAGCGGCCTCCCGGGTCGGTCAGGTACGCTGTTTCGAGCTTGAGCATCAGGGGCTCCGCCGTTGCGTCAGTCGCGTCCGGGTTCGGATGCGAGCCGATCGATCTGCTCCTCGTAGGCGCGCAGGAAGGCGCGGCCGAAGAGGTTCTGGAAATCATCCTCGGCTTCGCGAGAAATGTCTGCGTAGTGTTGCTCGTAGAGATCCCACAGACGCGCCTTTCGTGAGCCCGGCAACACGTTGTCGAGGAAGCCGCGGTCGCTGATGCGGCCCTCCAGTTGCTCAGGCTTGAAGCGCTCGAGTACGCCGCTGAGCGCCGCGCGCATACCTGCCATGAAGCCGAACTGATGCGAGCGCAAATCGTCATACGCGTCGCGCATCGCCTTCACCGGTTCCATGAAGCCGTGCCCCTGCGGTGCAAGGAGCTGAACCAAGGCGAACTCGACATCCGGAGCGAACTTGAGCGGGTTGTTCTCCTTGCTCACGATCATCGTCACCTCGGCCCGGATCTCGCGCTTGGTTAGTGCCCTTGCGGTCAGCAGTGCCATCGTGCCCGATACGGATTCACGTAACACGCGGCCGATCTGTTCCATCCGATCCGGCGTCATGCCTTGGGGCAACTGCAGCGGAAAACCCAAACCACGCTGGAAGGCGGCGAGCAATTCGTCTGGCGCTGTGTGGACGCTGGCTGGCGCTGGCGCCGCCGACGGAGCCGGTTTAGCGGCCGCCGGAGCCGGCGCTTCAAGAGCCGGTTCGATACGGACCGACACACCCGGCGAGGCTGCAACGTTGGGCACCACACGTTCGCTGCTGTCGGCAGGCGGGGGCTGAATTGGCGGCGTGGGTGGCAGCGGCGACTCCGTCCATGATACGACAATGCCCGGCCCCGCTGGCCCATCAGCGTTGCTGGGCTTTGGAGGTGCCGCTGGAGTCGGTGCCGTCGCAATCGTATCGGCAGCCTCTGGAAGCGGACGCGGCGGCGCGAAGTTCTCAGCCAGCATGGGGGCGTCATCGCGTAGCGGTGCCGGCGTCGGGCCAGGGGCGGGGGCTGCGCCAAACAGCGCGAGGGGATCGTTCGCGTTCGCGGTTGGAGCGGCGGGCGCACTGTGCGCCGACAAGGCGGTGCCGGCAAACGGGTCCGACGCGCTGCCTTGAGGGCCGAGTCCGAACAGATCATCAACGCTGGCAGCTGGTGCGAGACTGAGATCCATGCCGAGCGGTGCTGCCGGCTTCGGCGGTGGAGGGGGCGCAGCGAACGGATCGGGCAGCGATGATTCCGGTCGTGCCGCTGGCGGTGGCGCCGGGGCGGCCGCCATGAACACTGCAAACGGGTCATCCGCCGGAGCTGCTGGCGCCGCCGCTTGGGCTTGCGGTACTGCGGGCGTCGGCGTTGCGAACGGGTCCGAGCTTGGCGCACCGCCAAACAGGCCCAACGGATCACTTGCAACGGTAGGCGTGTTCACGGGCGTAACGAAAGGCGCCGGTGAACGGCTCACCTCCGCGCGTAACTCATAGCCGCCAATCGAGAGTGCGTCGCCGTCGTTGATGGCTTGGCGGTTACCACGTCCGACCGGACGCCCATTGATCAGCGTTGGATTGCCGCCGTGATCTTCGATGACAAAAGCACTGCCGTCGAATAGCACCTGCGCGTGCAGGCGCGAGATATGCCGCTCGGGGTCGGGCAGTACGAGATGATTGCCGGGCTCTCTGCCAATCGATCCGCCTTGAGGGCCGAACTCCACCTGAATCGGGCTTGGTGGCGGCGCGCCTTTGAAAGTCAGTACCGTGAGACGCATGGCGTGAACGTGTTATCCGCTGGGTAAATTGGGTGATGGATTAGATCGCGGGTGGCGGAGGGAACACTGGTGCGCCGGCGAGTGCGGCGCGTGCGCCGAAATCCCAACGCGCTTCAAGATCGATTGTCCGCTGCGCCACTGAGGTAAGACTGACGCCGATGTCGTGGCCGCGGGACCAACGCGTCCCCGCAAGCCATCGTGAGCCATTCGCCGCCCATTGCTGATGTGCTTTCGGTGCGTCGGGCAAACGAACCTCTGGCGCGAATTCGCGCTCGATTTCGTCCGCTTCCGCATCTACCGGCAGGCTGGCGCGCTCACCCTCTACGTCGAGCCCCGTAAGCCGGGTCCAAGCTTCGCCTGCACCTGCGGCGGTTGCCGGATCAGCGTCCGACATCCAGTCCAGCAAGGCCTGCATCGCTGCAGGCTGGCCGCTGCGTGCCGCTATTGCGCAGCGTGTTGGCCCTGGCAAGGCCTGCATCATTGGCAGCATGCCCTGCATTGCAGCGGCCTCGCCGACCGCACTCATCCAGGTAAGGCCGAGCAACTCGCCGCGTTCAGCAAGTTTTCGAATGACGTTCGGGGCCCAAGGTTCGCTACGCCACACGCCTGCTTCCAGCGCCGCGGCTCGCAGCGCAGGGTCATCATGGCTGATGGCTGCGGCGTATGGGCGGGGAATCGGGTTGACCGCAGCGTCGACGTGGAGCGCGGCACGCCATGCTTGCGTCGCAACGGCAGGGATCGGATCGTCAAGCAAGCGTGCCAGTCGCGGGTCAGCGGGATCGAGTCGGCGATGCGACGCGAGAGCAAGCGCCGCAGCGGCCGCATGGGCAGGGCTGCCGTGTGACAAGGCTGCCCGCAGTGTGGCTTCGGTGTGCGCCAAGGGGGCCACGCCGAGAGCATCGCGCAGCCCTTCCAACCGTCCGCCAGTTGCTGCCGCGAAGGAAGACAGCACGCTTCGTGCTGCATCGATATTGCCGCTTCGGAGCAGGGGCAGCGCGCCAGCAAAAACTTCGTCGCGATCGTCGAGCGTGAGTCGTTCGCCCACAATACTGTGGAGCGACCGACCGCACACCAGCAGCCCTTCGAGGTGCGCTTCTATGCGCTCGTTCAGATCACCAAAATCGCGGATCGTCAGCGCCGGTGAGCGAATGGCGGCACGCCGCCGATGCCACAGATACGCAAGCTCCTCTGCGTGTGCCTGCGCAAGCTCAGGAATGAAATCTCGTCGACGCTGTAGCGGCGTTGTGCGCATGGTTCAGTTGATTGAAACGCTGCCAGCCTTGATGCGTTGTAAACCTCGCGCGCGGATCAGCACATCGTCGCCCCTCAGCACAGCTTTGCCGTCCGCGCGCAGATCGAGCGTGGCATTGCCGCAACGCAGGGTGAGCACCTCGGTGGCTTCGAGCGTGAACTTTGCCGAGGGCGTAGGGGCTCGATACGGACCAACCCGACCGAGCACGACGCCACGCGCGTCGTCATCGAGAAACTGAACCAGTACGATATCGCCAACCTTCAGGGTATCAACCCTCAACGATTGCGTCTCGAGCCAATCGCAAGGGTAGTCCGCCCTTCCTGCATCGCTGACCCACAGGGTGCCGTCGTCGGCAATCTGGCTCAGGCTGCAGCGCCGTACCCCTGGCGCAGGCCGCTGCACGTTGCGGGGCAGGGCGACCACGCTGCTGCGCTGTTTTGTCATGGTTGCTCCACTTCGCTCATCAGGCATTGAATTAGTGAAACTGTTCCCGCGCAAGGTGTCGCGCGCACTGCGTTGGCTCGGGATGGCGTCATCCGCAAATGTTCTTCTTGTTGTGCCATAGCGGATCGCCCATTCGGCATACGTTCTTGCCGTCCAGCATGACATTGAACGAGTACATGAGAAATTCGCATTCCTGCTTGAACGTGCCGCTCATGACGCCGCCGACGGTGCCGGGTTCGTCACCGGCGCTCATCATGTACTTGGCGCCCTTCACCATCACCATATTGCCGTCGGCTTTTACGGTGGAGGTGCCTGACGTGGTGTCGGACGATTTGCCGATGTTGGGGTAGGGGATCGGGATCGGCGGCGCAGGCGGCGCGGGCGTCTGGCAGACGTCCGGGAACACCATGCTCATGCCGCCGCTCCCCTTGTGCGCAAACCCCTGAATGTTATGAACAGTGCATGGCATAGAGGAAGTCTCCGACTTGTTACGCCGCGCGATCGAGGATGGCGGCTGCGCGGTCCGCGTAGTCGGATGAAGCATAGACCAGCGCCGGTGCACGTCGGTAGCCCCGCGAGATGTCGTGTGCGGCAAGTGCCGCAAGTGCCACACCATGAGCTGCGCCGAGGTCACCGAAGCACTCCGCCGGGTGCTCCATCGCGGCATCGTCAGCAAAGGCCGCCGAATTGCGGATGCGTGCAACGCCGAACTCACGGGCCCAGTAGCGCTCACCATTAAACGAACAAAAAACGCTGGTGATTGGCGTCGGCAATTGGGCGCTCTCGATGGCACCCGTCACCGCGCTCGCGAGCCCATTGCCGAGGTAGGGCTCGTCGGAATACAAATGACCGGGTTCCTGCCCGATCGCAGCGGAGATCACGGTTGCGAGAGGTGGCATCCCGTAGGTCCGTGCAGTTTCGGCATCACCCAGCAGCACGAAGGCAGCTCCTTCGGATGGCGAGAAACCATCGCTGATGGTTTCTCCGCGAATCCGATCCTCGCGATCAAAACTGCCGAGAAGGTGGAGGTCGACAAGGCTATCGACACCACCGACCAGTACGAACCGCGATTGACCCGCCTCGATGCGCTGCAGTGCTTGTTTGAACGCCATCAGACCGGCTGCCCGGCCGCGCGGTGCAGCGATACTGCTGCCTAGGTCAAAGCAGGGGCCGGCTTGAAGCGCGAGCCGTTGCAGAAAACGCGCGGGTTCTATCGCGATTGTTGTGTGATGTTCGGGTAGTGCCAGTAGAAGCGGCGGGGGCTCGACTTGCGGAGGTAGTCCGCCCAATACATCGGCGAGCGCCGCATGGGCCAGTTGTAGCATCCTTGATTCGCGACTGGGGCGAAGCTGAGCGCCCAGCGCCGGGTTGACGTCGGGCAGACCGTCATTTGGAACGCGGCCCACCACGAAGGGTTCGAAGCGCCGATCCAGCCATTCGATTGCTTGCAGGCGAGCCAAACGCGCGCGCGCGCTGGCTGCAGTCTCAGCCAGCGTCAGGCCGCCAGGGGTGATGCAACCCGCAGCGAGGACTGCGCAACTCATTGGCGGCCTCCGCGGGCGGTGCTGACCTGGAAGCGCTTGAGCTTGAGCAGCCGCTTGTCGACTGCCAGCGGCGCCCGCCACACCATCTGCATGCGGGCGAGGTCTGGTTCAAACAAGATCGTGTCGAGCTGCGCTTCGGCGGCAATCTCGGCGCCAGCAAAGTCGAATGCCAGTTCGACATCAGGCGAGGGCAGATCAAATTGCAGTGCGCCTGCTGCAACGCCTCTCAGACATACGGGCTCACCGCCGATGAATCGCTGGGCCGGTACCAGGCTCGATGGCGCCGCGTGTAGGAATCTGGGATCAAAATCCAGTGGCAGATGTGGGGCGCGTCCTTTTTGCCAGGCGGCATCGTAGGTGCCCGCATACTGGCGACGTCCGAGCCATGCAGGCGCCAGCGGCGCGAAGCCCGCGGGAGTTGGTCGATCGTACGGTGCCGTCATCAGGCAGCCCGAGTCTTCGATATTCGGCAGCGGGCGACCTTCGAGGTCCGTTTCCCAGCTTGCGACAAAGCCACGGCCCACCGGATTGCGCGGCTCGTTTTCAACAGGGTGCGCGTCATCGGACGGACTGCTGCCGCCAAAGGCGAGCTCCCAGCGCAGAGGCATGCGATCGAAGGCACCCGGGGCGGTTGCGCGCCACGTTTTTCCGTCGCGGGTCCAGACGCGGTCGCCGGTCACACGCAAGGTCTGCTGGACACTGCCGACCCGCATGCTCACTTCCATGCTTTGAACGGGACCAGAGGAAGAAATGGCGCGCCCGATCAGCATCACATCAGTCGATGGTTTGAGCAGGGTGACGTCGCCTGCGGCGCGCAACGAACTGACTGCGGGATCGGCCCAATACACGTCAGCGGCGAGGAAACCGGCCTGACGCGGCGAGGGGATCGGCCGTCCGCTCGACAAGTCGTAGGTGATCTTCACCGCGCCATACGCCGTCTCCACCCCGGACGGGGCGGGGAACACCGACAGCAGCGCAGCAAACGGGGTGCGATTATCGACCTGAAGCATGACGATCCGTGTGCTCTTGCGGAAGCGCAGGCTTGTTACAGGAGTTCAGCCAGAACAGTGCAATGCTGCGACCTCGCTCGATGCCGACCGATCGCCGTGCCCCATCGCCGCACGTCATACGGCTAATTGTTCGCAATCTTGGAGCCCTTCATCACAAGGTCGCCCGACGCCTTGACGCCGATCTTGCCGCTACCCTGAATCGTGATGTCCTTGCCCTTGATCGTGATCGTGCCATCCTTCTTCAGCGTGATGCTGGCATCGCCCGTTTTCAGCGTGATCTCGTCACCCGCCTCAAGGTAGTACTTCTTGCCGACCTGCGTCTGGGAATCCTTGCCGATCGAAACAGACTGGTTTTCGCCAATGCTGACGGTGACGTTTTTGCTGACCGTTTCGCTGAGGTCGGCACCAATGTTGACGGTTTCATTCTTGCCGACATTACGCTGACGATTAGCACCTACGTCGTGAGACTCGTCTGCGCCGACAGTGATGCTGCGGTTCTTGGCGATGGTGGTGGTGGCGTTGGCGCCCACGTCGAGGCTACGTTCGGCGGCGATGGTGATGGATTCGTTCTTGCCGACCGATTCGCTGCGATTCACGCCAATCGTGATGGTCTCATTGTTATCGACCGTTTCAGTGCGATCGTGTTTGACGTGTGTGGTCTCGTCGTTCCCGATCGTCTTCGAACGATCGTGGCCAACCTGATGGGTCTCGTCGTTCTCGACAACGATATCCTGGTTCTTCTCCGCGTGGATGTAGACCTGTTCTTCGCCCTTCTTGTCTTCGAACCGGATCTCGTTGAAGTTCGCGGGGCCGCCTTGTTTAGTGGACCGCGTCTTGATGCCCGTCTGCGTCATGTTGGCGGGCAGCTCGTAGGGGGGCATCTGTTCGGCGTTATAGACCCGCCCGGTGATGATCGGGCGATCCGGGTCACCTTCGAGAAATTCGACGATCACTTCCTGGCCAATTCGCGGTATCGCAACCATGCCCCAGTTTTTGCCGGCCCAGGGGTGTGATACGCGAATCCAGCATGAGCTGTTTTCGTCTCCGGCTGCGTAGCGATCCCAGTGGAACTTCACTTTGACGCGGCCGTACTGGTCGGTATAGATCTCGTCGCCGGATGGACCAACCACAATTGCGGTTTGCGGGCCTTGTACGAACGGCTTTGGCGTTGTGCGCGGCGGATGGTAAGGCTGGCGACTCGGAATCGCGGTGATCGATACTTCGAAACGATCGCCTTCGTCTTCCGTCGACTCGTGGCCTGCATGCTCGATTGCGTAGCTCGCGCCGATGATCAGGTACTCACGGTTCTGATCTTCGCGCGGATACTCCGCGAATTTGAACAGCGCGCCAGTGGTGAGCCCACGGACATTGCCGTTTCCGCTGCAGACTTCGTATTGGTGACGTAGTTCTTCGATCCGCACGCGAGCCAGTCGCTCGCCCTCGGAGCGGGCGACGTATTCGCCCGGGTAGTCGAAAACCTCGTGATCTGCCTGTGCGTGTTTGCCCGGAATCGAACCGGCCTTGCTCGCCAGCAGATTCGCTCCGGGTTTTGTGAAATCGAAATCCGTAACAGCGTATTTTGACGGCTGAATCTCGCGTTGCAGACGCCAGCCACGCAAGCCGGCGCGCGCCTCCACGCCGCGATCGGAGTGCGGAACGAACTCGACCGTTTCGAAACCGGGTTGCGCACGGTGACCGGCGTACGAGTCAGTCACCACCATCGTGTGCCGGCCGTTCGCATGCTTGAAGTAGAAGTAGATCCCTTCCTGTTCCATCAGCCTGCATACGAATCCGAGGTCCGTCTCGCGGTACTGCACGCAGTATTCGCGTGTTGGATACGACTCCGAGAGCGAATACTCGACATCCGCTACGGCGTGGTCGGCAAATACCGCTTTGATGATGTCGGGTACGCTTTTCTGCTGAAAGATCCTGCAGTCAGCCGTGCGTGACAACAGCCAGGCCCAGGGGCGCACCGTCAGCTGATAGCGATGAAAACGGCCTTCAATGCCGGTTTGCGCCATGGCGGTGACAAAACCGCTGAACTCCCGGAATCTGCGCTCGGCGACCTGGACTTTGATGGTGACGGTCTTGCCGATCAGATCGTTGAGTTCAATCTGGTCTTTCTGCGAGAGCGCAACGACCTGGTACTGGAAAAGCCGACTGAGCTCTTCATGCCCCTGCATCGACCGGAAGAGCAGATCCCCTCTGAGTGGTGAGGTGATTTCGACAAAGCTGTCTAGCTGCATTGATTCCTCCCGGCGTGCGTCGCGCACATCGGTCTTTTTGCGGAGTCGATTATCTGGCGTTCACGCATCGAATGGTCACACCTGAGGTTTGCTGGCCACGACGACCAATCCATCAACCGGCTTGCCGTTCTCGGTACGCAGCACGGCGGTGTCAATCGAACGCCGCTCTAGCCCAGCCACGGCAAGGCACGCGTCGACATGGCTTATGGTGTGGCTGTATCGGCCATGCGGATTGATTCTATGCCCTTCGCCTGCGCTTGACTCGTCCGCCGCCTCGACGCTGAAGGCCAGTACGCCACCATTGCGCAGCGCGCTTGCGGCTGCGTGAATTGGGGCCGCCAGCGAACCGAAATAGCACAGCGTATCCGCGGAGATGATCAGGTCAAACTGACCCGGGTGGGCATCGATCCACGAGGTGAGTTCGGCCTTTATCAACTGGTCGTAGCATGCTTTGCCGCTTGCCTTCTGAAGCATTCCAGACGACAGATCCACGCCAACCAGACGGCGAGCCCAAGGCCTGACGAGCGGGCCGCAGAGCCCCGTGCCGCATCCCGCATCCAGAACGTCCAGCGCCTCGGCAGGCGTCGGCAGGGCGCGTGCAACGGCGTCCGTAACGAGTTCTGGGGCACGATACGAAAGCTTCTGCTGCAGTTGTTGCTCGAAGCTCTCGGCAAACAGATCAAAGGTCCGCTCGACGTAATCATCCGCCGCACGTTGAGGTACATCGACCCCGCTGCACGCGGCATACATGTGGCGTGGCGTGGGGTGATCCGGCATGACGTCCATCCACCGGCGATAGACATCCGACGCTTCTTTGAGACGGCCTTGCGTGAAATACAGCGCGCCAAGCAGGTGGTAGCCGTCGGCGTTCTGAGGCATCAGCGAGATGGCTCGCGAGTAGTAGTCGATTGCCTCGTCGTGTCGCTCAAGTTGGTCACACAGCAGGCCAAAGTTGTTGAGCGACTTCAGATGATCGGGTTGGATGCCGAGCGCATTATTCAGAAGCGCTTCCGCTTCTTCAAAGCGGTTCTGTGCGCGGCACAACGTGCCGAGGTTGGACAGTGTGTCGGGGCTTTCGGGCCGCAACGCGAGCACGCGCCGGTAGTGACGTTCTGCTTCGTCGAGCCGCCCGGCCAGCGCCAGGATGTTGCCCAGATTGTTGTGAAAATCGGGGAAGTCGGGAACCGTCGATATCGCCTGTTCAATCAATGCAATTGCATCATCCGGCCGGCCCTTCTGGTTGGCGAGCACGCCGAGAAAGTGCAGGACGTCCGGGTGGCCGGGAGCCACCTCCAGAATTCTTTGGTAAAGCGCTTCGGCAGCATCCAGCTTGCGGTTCCGATGAAGCTTGACCGCCAATGCGACAGCGTCGTCGAGCGTAAGCTCGGATGGCGCTTCGGCTTCAGCCACTGTTTGACCGTTTTCGGTTTCACGCATCATTTACTGAGGGCACCCAGCCATGTTTGGTACCGCAACGTGCGGACTACGTTCGCCAGATCAAGGGCCGTGCGGCGTGCTACACGGGTCTGGTGGGGCAGGCCTTGCTTGCCAACCCCACGACAGCACAGCCAATCCCGCGATCGAATCAGATCTTGATTGTCTGGATTAGGTTGCGATTGAAGTCGCGCAGGTCGTATTCCCGGTTGATCAGGTCTTCCGAGGCGTTCATGCCGATCTTTGCGCCGCCAACTGCCTGAGTGCTCTTGAAGTTGGTGTACCGGCAGCAGGTCCAGATGAAATGCACTGGTGCGCACGCCTTGACGTTGTAAAGGTCGAAGAAATCCTTGAGCGTGATTTCCTTCAGTCCAAAGTAGTTGAGGAAGAAGACCAAGGCGTTGGGGTCCGGGTTCTTCTTGGCTGCGACTTCAGTCGGCTTGATGTTCTCGGGATCGTCTGCGTACAGCGTCATGTTCTGGATCGACTGCCCTGCCGAGAAGCCGTCCGACCAGCCGGAGTATTCGCCAGCGACGATCTTTTCCACGGCGCTTTGATAGATCGTTTTGTGCGCATGACTGTAGAAGGTGAATTCGCAGCCTTGAGGTACTGACACGAATCCATCCGACATCTTCCAGCCGCCGTGTCCGCAGAGATACAAGGTTCTTGCCATGGCTGTGCTCCTCCTGTGCGATCGCAATAAGGTGGGCGTACCCGTCGAAGACCCCGACGCCCGAAGGAATACAAGTGTTTCAGTGCGGTAGCCAGCTTCTTTGTGTGCCGGCGCCAACCACTCACTGGAACGTGTATCGGAAATCTCCTGCATCGACGTTTACAGCGACGCGCTCGATCGGATGCCCCTCCATCATTCGCGTCAGGAACTCGCGCGAAATGTCCGGCAGCATCGTGTTGGTCAGAATTGCATCGATCATCCGGCCACCCGATTCGCTCTCGGTGCAGCGCGATACGACGAGCTTGATGACGTCGTCCGAGTACTCGAACGGGATCTTGTAGCGTGCCTCGACCCGCTTCTTGATCCGGTTGAGTTGCAGTTTGACGATCTTGCCGAGCATTTCGTCCGAAAGCGGGTAATACGGAATCGTCACCAGGCGGCCGAGCAGGGCTGGCGGGAAGATCTTCAGGAGCGGTTCTCGCAACGCCTTGGCGAGCCCTTCCGGATCGGGCAGCAATTCCGGATCGCGGCACATGCCTGCAATCATTTCGGTGCCGGCATTGGTGGTCAGCAGGATCAGCGTGTTCTTGAAGTCGATGAAACGGCCTTCGCCGTCCTCCATGAAGCCCTTGTCGAACACCTGGAAGAAGATCTCGTGTACGTCGGGGTGGGCCTTTTCCACTTCATCGAGCAGCACGACGGAGTAGGGCTTGCGGCGGACAGCTTCGGTCAGCACGCCACCCTCGCCGTAGCCGACATATCCGGGTGGCGCGCCTTTGAGCGTGGAGACCGTGTGCGCCTCCTGGTATTCGCTCATGTTGATGATGATGAGGTTCTGCTCTCCGCCGTAGAGCGCCTCGGCCAATGCCAGAGCGGTCTCTGTCTTGCCGACACCCGAGGTGCCTGCGAGCATGAATACGCCGATCGGCTTTTGCGGGTTGTCCAGACCGGCGCGCGACGTCTGGATGCGCTTGGCGATCATCTCCATCGCGTGATCCTGCCCGATGACCCGCTCGCCGAGCGTCTTTGCGAGGTTGAGAATCGTCTCCACTTCGTTGCGCGCCATGCGGCCGACCGGAATGCCGGTCCAGTCCCCCACGACGCTGGCAACGGCCTGATAGTCGACAGTAGGCAGAATCAATGGGTTTTCGCCCTGCAGCTCGGCGAGTTTTTGCTGGACGGATTTGAGCGTCTCAAGCTGGGCGAGCCGTTCGGTTTCGGCGGCCGCCTCGTCGGCAGGTGGGGTGCCTGCATCGGTTTCGGCGGCAACGGCCTCTGCCGCTGCTTCAAGTTTGCTGCCGGTGCCTTCGACCGGTTTGATGCCGGCGCGCAGCTTTGCCCGCAGGTCCAGCAGTTGCGTCACCAGTTCGCGTTCAGCACTCCAGCGCGCTTCAAGTGAGGCGAGCCGCTCGCGCTCATGGGCGAGCAACTCGCTCGCTTCGACTTCGCGCTTTCCGATGTCGATCCCGATCGCCTTCTCACGCCCGATGATTGCGAGTTCGGTCTCGAGGCCTTCGATACGCTTTCGGCTGTCATCGACCTCGGCAGGGACTGCATGCAGGCTGACCGCCACGCGGGCACTTGCGGTGTCGAGCAGACTCACGGACTTGTCGGGCAACTGGCGCGCGGGAATGTAGCGATGCGAGAGTTTGACGGCGGCTTCAAGCGCCTCATCGAGAATCTGGACTTTGTGATGCTGCTCCATCGTCGAAGCGACGCCGCGCATCATCAAGATGGCTTTCGGTTCATCGGGTTCATCGACTTGCACGGTCTGGAAGCGCCGTGTCAGCGCTGGGTCTTTCTCTATGTGTTTCTTGTACTCCGCAAAAGTCGTTGCGCCGATCGTGCGCAGGGTGCCGCGAGCAAGTGCAGGTTTGAGCAGATTCGCCGCGTCCCCGGTTCCGGCTGCGCCGCCCGCGCCGACAAGGGTGTGCGTCTCATCAATGAACAGGATGATGGGTTTGGGGCTCGATTGCACCTCTTCAATGACGGAGCGGAGGCGCTGTTCAAACTCGCCTTTCATGCTGGCGCCCGCTTGCAGCAGGCCCACATCGAGCGAACGCAGTTCAACGTCCTTGAGGCTGGGCGGTACGTCACCACGCGCGATGCGTTGTGCAAAGCCTTCGACCACAGCGGTCTTGCCAACACCGGCTTCGCCAACAAGGATCGGGTTGTTCTGTCGGCGGCGCATCAGGATGTCGACGACCTGGCGGATCTCGTCGTCGCGGCCAACGATCGGGTCCATCTTACCGCCCCGCGCCTGTTCGGTCAGGTCGACCGTGAACTTCTTCAGTGCCTCCTGTTTTCCGAGTGCGGCTGGGGCGATCGCGCCGCTCGCCTCACCCGGGGCGCCACTGCCATCGCTGGGCACGCCACCGTCTTCAGGTGATCCGGCCACGATGCGGCCAAAATCGTCGCTTAGCGTGTCTGGCTTGATGCGGTCGAACTGCTTTGAAATGCTCGATAGTGCGTTGCGAAGGCTGGGCGTCTTGATTGCGCCGAGGATCAGGTGGCCGGTCCGCACCTGGTTATCCTTGAACATCAGCGAGCCATAGACCCATCCACGCTCAACCGCATTCTCGACATGCTCGGATAGATCGGATATCGCCGTTGAGCCACGTGGCAGGCGATCCAGCGCGGCGGTGATGTCGCCGGCGAGCTTGCCGCTATCGAGTTCGAAGTGGCGCACGATGCGATGCACGTCTGAATCCGGGTTCTGCAGGATCTGTGCAATCCAGTGGACCAGCTCTACATACGGATTACCACGCAGCTTGCAGAAAACCGTAGCACCTTCAATGGCTTTGTAACCCAGGCTGTTGAGTTTTCCAAAGAGTGCGACTCGGCTGATTTCACTCATGACTGTCTCGCTGTTGGCTGTAGGGTTTTAGGGGTCAGGTCGGGGCGCTGCTCGGCGATGGTTTTCGCCGCATGAGTCGTTCTACGTCCAGAATCAAGTCATTTGCGTCGCGCGTTCTTCTTCGGCATCCAAGCCAACCGCTGAGGCCAAGCCGCCCGGTGCGGCCTAGCGACAGATCGGGAACATCCTGTCGTTTGAGCGTAAGCCTCGCATCCCACGCATATTCGTCACCGGCGCAGTTGCGTACGCAAGCCGAAAGTCGCTCGATGCCGGCCGTTCCAGGCAACAGGGCGGCGTAATCGGCGAAAGACAGCGGGCCGAGATGCAGGCGGAATTTGTGCTGACGATCCCAGATCCGTTGCCCGGCCAGCGCGTTACGCCCGAGGCTGGCTGCACGGCCGCCCAAGCGGCTGCGGTCGCGCATTTCCATCTGCATCCAGTGGCCGACGAACTGCTCAACCTGCGCGGGTATCCGAAAAGTGCCGGAAACCAGTTGGGCCAGCCCTTCCGCGTTTCGCACCTGCCGGCTCAAAAGCCCTGCATGGTGGAGCTTGGCAAAGTCGGGCAGTGCATCGCGATTGCGCAGGCTTGGTAAACCGATACCCAAAAGCGCCCCGAGCTGGTAACCGAAGCGATCCTCGCTGGGCCGATCCAGGCTCACGGTTGGCTGAGCCTGCGCCCACGCCCGATAGAACAGCGTGAGCAAACGGTGATGAAAAATGTCGGCGAAACGCGCGAAGGTGGGGTCGCCCGCATTCATCAGGCGTCCGCGCGCGTACTCCGTGAGGTGCAGGGGCAGGGGGCCGTTCGGACCGAAGAGCCCGAAAAACCGTACCTCCAACCGCGGGGTCGGCGAATTGGCCGGGCGCACTAAGGACGACAGGCTGGCCGGCGCAAACGACATGGCCGGCTCTTGGCCAAGCCGAATCGGCTCGTCGCCCGGCTTGAGCGCGGTGCCCCAACGTGGCCGTTCCGAGTAAAGGCACTCCAGTCGGCGTAGGGACTGAAAGAAGTCGTGTTTCCACGGGGCCTCCGCAATGGAGCCCAGCAGCGCTTCGCGGCCAGCGTGGGTCAGAGCGTCGGTCGCAAGCCGCATCGCGCCCTCCAGTGCATCAGTTGGCCGCGTGTCATGGAATGCAACACGGTCTCGGTAAAGCTATTCAGGCTGACGTGGCGGGAGAAGAACCTTTCCAGAACGGCGCCAAGCAGGAACGCACTTCCACCTTCGAAGGCCAACTCATCGACGGTGAGCGCTATCTGAATGCCACGGCCAAAGCAGAGCGGGCCAGCCATCGGCAGGCGGGTGACGACCGGGGCGCTTTCAACCGAACGCACGCCCTCGATCTGCCGCCGCATGCCGGCGTCGTTGGTGCTGGCGTAAAGCTCTAGAAGTTCGCGCAAGGCCGCGGCGCCAGACTGCTTATCGGTGTCGAGTAGCGACAGGTAGTTGAGCGAAAGATGGCTGATGAGCTTCCATGCAGTCACGCCGTCGGCTATGGCGGCATAGGGTTTCGACGGCCCTTTGATAACCCGGATCGCCGATACCGGTGCCGAGATGTCGAGCGTGAAGTCGCTGCGAGTCAGCCCGAAGGGCATCAGGATCGGTAGATCGCGGTTAGTACAAAAGGCCCTCAGCGACAACTGCCGCAGATCGGGTCGATAGGGTGCCTCGTTCGGATCTACGAGCGAGATGAAGACTTCACTGCCGATATAACTTGAGCGCGCGCCAACCCGTTTCTGCTTTTCGGAGTAAAGCCGAGGCTCCCGGCGCAGCGTGTAGAAACCATGTGACGCCGTATCGGTGGCGCTGATGTCCGCGTAGAAGGGCTCGAATCGTTGCTCGCTATCCGGCCCCGAGCCATGACCCGTGACTTCTTCCAGGTCATAGACTTCAAAGTCCATCGGCCGCGTTCGATCAACCACCACCTGGAATTCGTGGTTGCTGTCATCAAGATGAATGCGGTCGGTGCGACGCGAAAACAGATTGATCGCCGGCGTGCAGTTCAAGGCGAAGTTATTCGCCTCAACCACACCCTCCAGTGCTGCGTCACCACGACCGAACAGCAAGACGATCTCGATCTCGTTTGCTACACATCGCGAGAATGCTCGCGCGAGGCCACTCACATCGAAGAACAGGTAGCGCTGCGGAAACGAGAAGTACTCCTGCAGCAAGCGGTATCCGCCAAAAGAACGTGTCGATATCGGCAGCAGGGCGTCGGTATCGTCAAAGCCCGCGAGTTGAACCTTGTCTGCTTCGAGATATTCGCTCCATGCCTGTGCGCCGGAAGGGGGCGCAACAACGGCGCCGAGGCAGCTGGCGCCAATGAACTCATGAAGCCGGTAGGCGACCTCGTCAGCGCCAGCAAGGAAGAATCGGAGTTGGCTCGCCTGAATATCCGAAATATTCAGGCCGGCGGTGGCGCGCAGGTGCAGCCGAACGCCGCCTTTCACGCGCGTTCCTGCAGGCAGTCGTGGAAGCGGGATGTCCGGCGCGAATGAGAAATACCGTGCGTTGACGACCTCAAGCGGCCAGAGCGTCACGTTCTGCGCAGTGGTGAATTCACACGGCGTGATCTCGTTCTTTGGGATCACGCCCTGCAAGGCTGTACCCCGTGGGATCACGATCCCCGTCGCGAGGTTCGGGTCGCCGAGCTCAGGCTGTAGCTGAGCAACCAGCATCGCCGGAGTTGGCGCGAGATAGTGTGGGTACAACATCTCGAGCAGGCGTTGCGTAAATCGCGGGAATTCGGCGTCGAGCTTAAGCTGGATCCGGGACGTGAGAAAGGCGAAACCTTCCATCATTCGTTCTACATACGGGTCGGTGACCTCAATGCCGTCGATGCCAAGCCGCCCGGCGATCTTAGGGAATTGCTTGGCGAACTCCGCCCCCATCTCGCGCAGGTGGCGCAACTCGTCGTTGTAATACCGGAGCAGGCGGGGATCCATTAGGCTATTTAGGCGTTCGTATCGGCCAACTCGACTTGGCCCGTTTCAAGATCCACTTCGGTGCGCAACAACAATTCAAGCGGCACAGGTTGTGCCCACAGTTGCGCGGAAATACGCACGCTGACGATGTTGTGCCAGTTGAGTACGCTGTCTTGCGTAACGGCTTCCACTTGAAGTGTTTCCGGGAGAATACGGGGCTCGAAGCGCACAATTGCTTCGCGAATCGCGCGCTCCAGATCACCGACCTCCAGCGTTGACGCTGTTTCGCCAGAAAAGGCGGGTAACCCGAAATTGACCACCGATGCGTCGACTTCCGGATAGAGCGACAAATCTTCAGTGGCTGACAGGCGGGTTGCATTCATCAGCCAAGCGAGGTCACGCAAAACCGCCGCGCGGAGCTGGTTCTTCGTTAAAACGCGCCGCTCCCGCGCTTCTGTCTGCTGCCCCGGTTCGTCGTCGGTAAGCCGGTCCAGCAGCGCAGGTTGCAGGCGATCGAGCGGTGTCAGCTCTGCCATAGTCAAGCGATCGAAGTCGGCGAAAAGACGATTTCCCGTATGTTCATCAGCGGTTTCTCACTGACATTGGTCGTAAGTACGCGCTGGCCCAGTCCATGGAATACGCCATCCGATACTTCTACCCACTCGGTTTTGCGTGCCAAGCGAATCAGAGGATCGGGGTCTTGCTCTGAGCCTGGATAGCGCGTTGGAATCACGCCGACAGCCTCTCCGCCATTGGTGAATTCGAAATGCGCTGGCATCCACACCAGATCGCGCAGATCCTCTGGCTCTTCGATGTTGACTTTTGCCAGCGCTGCGAAGGGCACAAAGTAATACTTGCCGTTGATGACCGCCTCGCATACCGGCCCCAGACGCATGTCCGCGTCTGCAATCCAGGCGAAGGCTTCGCCGTCTATCGTTCCGGCGGTCGCTGGCGCTTCTTCAAACGCGCGCTCACGCAGCGCTGTTGCGCCTGCGGCATCGCCCTGACCAGCGGTAAGCAGGGATTCAATAAGCAGTGCCAGCCATTGCTCCGGCATGCCGAATACCAATGGGGAGCGTCGACCTGCAAACACGTCATTGCGCAGCGCCTCACAGCGTAGCGCCTCGCGATACATCTGCGCCATCGCGAGGGTTGATGCATCCAGTTCGGCGGCAACGTTGAGTTGATTCAAGGCGCGATCCCTCTGTCCCTGAACAGCGAGAAGCTGGAACAGAAAGACGCGAAGTTTCGGGTCAGCAGGATTGGCTCGAATGCCATCCTGCAACTGTTTCAATGCCAGATCAGGATCGGCATTGCGAATTGCTTGTTCTGCTGCGGCAACCGGATTCATAGGATTGGTCTCGCGCCTTGCACGTCAGTCAGGGATTACGTCGGTTTCGAAAATCATCGCGCCGCGTGAGCCGCCTGTTTTCGTCTGGGGTTGATACTCGACCGCGATCTTCTGGAATCCAACACGGAAGACCTCGCTCAGTACTGTTGAATCCGAGTCAAGGCCGCCTTCGATGTGGTGGTGAGTAATCCGCGCCTTTTCCAAGGTAATCGAGAAGTAGTCGAGCGCATCAACGCCGCCTGACTTACGGACGGTGAGCGTGAGCTTCTTGATAACCTCATTGCTGCGTAAAGCCGCCATCAAAGCGGTGGTTGCCGAGTCCACTCGTTTGGATATCCGGAGCTCTTGCAGAGACGTTCGGCCGCCGCGCTGGCCGAGCGCTTCTTGCGATGCATCCATGCCCCAGGACCAGTTGATGATGTCGATCTCATCCGGGTGTTTTGGGTCGACTGATTCGCCCTTGATCACGCCTTGCTTCGTACCTTCGATCTTCACGAACATGTCGCGGTTTGACATGGGTAAGGCGCTCCAGTCAGGGCGTTGATCAAAAAACAAAGAAAGAACGGCACCCCGAACCCGAGGTGCCGTCGTTGCATTAACCGAATGCGACGTTTTCGGCAATGTTCCAGCCAACGATCTTCGGACCACCTTCCGGTCCGCCCTTTTCGTTCTGGGGCTGGTACTCGAACTTCACCTTCGCGAAGTTGAGCGTGACGTTTTCGGTAAGGCGATCCTCGCCGCCGCTTCCGCCGGTGCTCACCGAAGTGATGATCACTTCGTTCATCGTGATCTTGATGTACTCGAGCGGATCCTTGCCCGCCTTGCGCACGACCAAAACCGCTTCGTCGTGATGTTCGCCGTTGCAGCACGAAAGCATCAGCGCATGGGTGGATGCATCAACCCACTTTGTGAAGGAGATGTCTTGCACGGATACCTTGCCGGAGCCACCGCCACCGCCCATGTGGGTGGTGCCCGACTGGGACATGCCCCAGCTCCAGGCCAGCACGTCGATTTCCTTCTTGTGCGACTTGTCGGTCGACTCCCCGTCGATGCCTTTGATCTTCATGAACATATCAACTGCCATGGTGCCTCTCCTTAGTGGGTTGCCTGCTGTTCGCGCCCGTTCAGGGCGGGTACGTCATGAGCACGAGACGGCGTGCCCGCCCAGATCCGACCCGCCCCATTGGGGCGGGGCACTACTTGATGTGCTTCGTCGCCGTCGTGGCGAGCGGCACATGACTCAACTCCTGGCGCCTTGCGGCGTTGCGATCAGGCACTCTTCTGCGACGGCAACTTCGATACCAACCGCAGCGAAACAGTGAGGCCCTCAAGCTGATAATGCGGCCGCAGGAAGAACTTCGAAGAGTAGTAACCAGGATTGCCTTCGATCTCTTCAACTTTGACTTCTGCCGCCGCGAGCGGACGACGCGCTTTCGTCTGCTCGGACGAATGTGCGGGATCGCCGTCGACATAGTTCATGATCCACTTCTGCAGCCAGCGCTCCATGTCGTCGCGCTCTTTGAACGACCCCACCTTGTCGCGAACGATGCACTTCAGGTAATGCGCAAAGCGACAGCAGGCGAAGAGATAGGGCAACCGTGCCGCGAGGTTTGCGTTAGCGGTAGCGTCTGGATCGTCGTACTCGGCCGGCTTTTGTAGCGACTGAGCGCCGATGAACGCTGCGAAGTCCGAATTCTTGCGATGAATCAGCGGCATGAAGCCGCACTTGGCAAGTTCGGCTTCCCGCCGGTCGCTGATCGCAATCTCCGTCGGGCATTTCATGTCCACGCCGCCGTCGTCGGTCGGGAAGCTATGTACCGGCAGCCCTTCTACCGCACCGCCCGATTCGATACCCCGGATGCGGGAGCACCAACCGAATTCCTTGAAGGAGCGGTTGATATTTACGGCCATTGCGTAGGCGGAGTTGGCCCAGGTGTACTTGCTGTGATCAGCTGCGCCCGTGTCTTCTTCAAAGTTGAAGGCTTCGACGGGGCTTGTCTTTGCACCGTATGGCAAGCGTGCCAGGAAGCGAGGCATTGCGAGGCCGATGTAGCGGGCGTCGTCTGAATCGCGCAGCGAGCGCCATGCAGCATATTCCGGCGTCGAGAAGATCTTCGTGAGGTCGCGCGGGTTGGCGAGTTCCTGCCACGAACCCATCTGCATCACTGTCGGCGACACACCGGCAATGAAGGGGGCATGCGCAGAGGCAGCAACTTTCGCCATCTCACCGAGCATCTCGACATCCGGCGCGCTTTGGTCAAAGTGATAGTCGCCAACCAGGCAACCGAAAGGTTCGCCACCGAACTGACCGTACTCTTCCTCGTAGACCTTCTTGAACAGCGGGCTTTGATCCCAAGCGGTACCTTTGTAGCGTTTGAGCGTCTTGCCCAGCTCAGACTTCGAGATGTTCATGACGCGGATCTTGAGTTGCTCATCGGTCTCGGTGTTGTTGACCAGATAGTGCAGACCACGCCACGCACCCTCGAGCTTTTGGAAGTCCTCGCTGTGCATGATCAGGTTGATCTGTTCGGACAGCTTGCGATCCAACTCCGCAATCATCGATTCGATCGACTTGATGACGTCGGAGCCGATCAGTTGGGTCTGCGAAAGCGCCTGTTGCGCCAAGGTCTGGACCGCGCGACTTACGGCATCGCGGGCCTCATCAGTCTTGGGTTTGAATTCGCGTTGGAGAAGCGATGAAAACTCGCTTCCTTCAGCCGCAACTGCGGCTTGCGATTCCGTTTGCATTTGGGGATCGGCCATTAGGGTTTCCTCCGGCGTGATTCGGTGAATGGACGAAATATCTATGCTTAGCTGCCCGACTCTTCAGCCGGCTTCGGTGCCGCGGCGAGGGTCTGGAGCAGGGCGGGATCATTGAGAACTTGCGAAATGAGTTCTTCAGCGCCTGTTTTTCCGTCCATGTAGGTAATCAGGTTCGATAGCTGCTGACGTGCTTCAAGCAGCTTACTCAGAGCATCCACCTTGCGAGCGACTGCGGCCGGCGAGAAATCGTCCATGCTCTCGAAGGTCAGCTCGACATTCAGGTTGCCTTCGCCGGTCAGGGTGTTCGGCACAGCGAACGCGACACGGGGCTTCATCGACTTGAGGCGGCTATCGAAGTTGTCGACATCGATCTCAAGGAACTTGCGGTCAGCCACCGGGGCGAGCGGTTCAGCCGGCTTGCCGGACAGGTCGGCCATCACGCCCATCACGAACGGCAGCTGTACCTTTTTTTCCGCGCCGTAAAGCTCGACGTCGTACTCGATTTGGACTCGCGGTGCGCGGTTCCGCGCAATGAACTTCTGGCTGCTATCGGCCATGTCTGCCTCCGGTCAGGGTTTTAGCGTGGTTCCCGGTTTGGGGACCGCGATGGTCATCACTCGTTTTCAAGCTTCGCGCCAACGATCTTTTCTGCCTGCGATAGTCCGTCCGGCGCGAGATCATTGAGAAGTTCAAGGAAATTCATGTTCATCATGCGTTGAGCCCGCCGCAGCACCAGTTGCACCGGGTTGCTCGGCTCCGTTCTGGCAAGGTACTCGCACATCTTTTCCAGCGTCGTGACAACATCCTCGCGGGAACGAATTTCGCCTGGTTTGCTTACCCCCCGCCCTTGATGTTCTGCCGCGTCGGCCGGAGTTCCCGTTGCGTCAGAGTCGGCGTCAGCCGTGGCCGTCTGTGGCGCGAGTCGATCAATGAACTGACGGACGGCAAACAGCGTCCCCAAGATTGGTTTTAGATCAAGCGACTGGGCACCGCCAACCTTGTCGGCGACATGGCTCTCAATCGACTTGACGACCTCGAATGCGGTACGGACGCGCGCTGGCAAATCAGGGTCGTCTGCAAGGCCCGCGGTGAGCATGCCGCTGACTTGCGTTTCGCTCATGGGGTTCTCAGAGCGGGGAGGCAAACGCCCGCCAACCACTTCGATATCTCTCACCGTGACCGGTCCTGCCTGGCGCGTTCTCACCAACCAGGCTTCCCGCAGATCGCTGACAACGGCATCGATGGCAACGAGGGGGGTCAGGGCGTTGACGCGCATCGTCGGGTCGTTGTCGTCCTCGGCGTCCAGCTCCGGATGCACGCCATCCCAATACGTTTCGAGCAGGCGCTGGATCAGCGTGACACCCTGAACGAATCCGGCAAAGCCCTCGATGTGGGTTGCCGCCCTGAGGTAGTGCATTGCCACCCGGATGTCTTTGGAGCGGTTGAGCAGCGAGGACGCAAGGCGACTAACGAGCCCCCAATCCGGGCCACTTCCTTCGATACGGCGTACGCCAGAACCGTCAGTTGTACCGAACTCTTGATCGGGCTGAGCCTTGGCGGCTTCTTCCAGTTCAAGGAACTCCGGGTCGTACTCAAGATTCGGCCCGCAAGGTGAAGATTCGGATACTGGCTTGAGCGCTTCTTCGATGTTCACGTTTCCCCTCCGGAGTCATCGGCCTGCATGGCGCGATGCAGAATCGATATTCTGCACGCATGGCAGGGTTACGACTACTTGCATGACAGTGAATCGGCGTCCGGCTCGCAGACCTCCGGCCGGCGCAAGCCATCGATGTCGGTGGTGGCTGGCCGTCCAGGCCCAACTT
The DNA here is from genome assembly GCF_041909475.1 of Niveibacterium sp. Classification (NCBI taxonomy): domain Bacteria; kingdom Pseudomonadati; phylum Pseudomonadota; class Betaproteobacteria; order Rhodocyclales; family Rhodocyclaceae; genus Niveibacterium; species Niveibacterium sp. Next base: position 106,304 of record NZ_JAYRDJ010000012.1, read on the forward strand.
CTGCGATAACCCCTGAACGCAATCGTCGCGTGACGTTCTCGGTGCGCACAGCATCCTCGATCTTCTGGCGTCTTGCGTCTTCAGCGACGGCCGACACAGCGGTCAGCGCGCCGACGAGATTAGCGGGCTCCGAGAGCGCTCCGTTGTAATAGATCTGGATTTCAGTACTGACATTCGTTCCGTCATAAAACGGAACTCGTGTTGAGGAGCCGCCGGCAAACACGGCAAAGTTCGGCCGGAAAGCGCCTTTGGGGGTAAGCGTGACGAAGCCGCCTCGTCCTTCATCTCCGATTTGTATCCGGATCCAATCGCCCACAGACCTTGATCCGAATCCTTGGTTGGTAAGCGCTGCAGGGAGAATGGCAAAGACCACGCCGGGCATTGAGGTCGGCACACCTTGCGCATCGATATATGGTAGGCGAGCTTTAATGAGGCCGTTCGTGCCTGTCTTCAGGCGTTCACTGGTAATCTTGACTGAGTCCGCGAGCAATCCCGATGCAGGTGATAAGGAGTCTGAGGATGGCGCGCCTGCTACATTTATCTGATCCGATCTAAGTCTAACGAAGTTGATCGGAATGGATTTCAATGATGTGTCGAAATTTGACGTGATCGCTTGACTGACCGCTGAGATTCCGCCGTGGATGGTATTCGTGGCACTTTCGATATTGATCGATCCGCCACCGCTCGCTCGTAATGCCAGTAGACTGCCGCTTGCTGTGGATATGCTTGAGCTCAGGTCTTGCGAGATGGTTGCGCCGTACTCCTGTAATTCTGCTGAGCCGAAACGAAGCGACTTGATTCCCGCCTGGTTGGCACGCCCTGACAGATCGGGATCGGAGTACTCGTTCAGCACAGAAGGGGTCGCGTAACTCGTCAGCGTTAACGTTCCGCCGTTCAATGCGAGATTGCCTGAGAGCCGAACTTCCTTGTCCGCAACGATGTGCCCACCGCTAAGCAAGCGCACGTCGCCAAGGCGCAATGTTCCTGCGCTACTGATCTCCGCGGTTTTTGCGTCTATAGTCAGAGCATCTCCAGACCGTCCCCAGTGATTACCATCATTCGTGGCAACTATTTGATTTCCAGCGACGAACGATAAGGGGCCGTCGCTCGCAATAGCGTCCTCAATGACGATGTTCTTCGTCGCCCGGACGGACGGCCCCGTCTTTGCCGAGAGGGTGAACTCTGTTTTCTCGCCAACCCCTCCTGAGTAGTCAGTCAGCAAGGACCCCAGAGCCCCCTCAATCCCAATAGGTTGCGTAAAACGCGTCGTTCCGGACGTCTCCGCAGTCAGCGATGACGCATTGCCGCTATTCAAAGCACCTTGAAATAGAATATTTCCGGATTCTCGACTTGAAAACTTGGCGTCGGAGTTCAACCAAACAGCGCCATCCCAGAACTGATTGCCAAGCGTGATAACGGAAGGCCCGGATACAGTGATACGGCGTCCGCCCTTTGCGCTAAGGGCGGTCAGCGGCACATCTGCACCGACGGCGCCACCAAGAAGCAGCTGGTCGGTCGCGTCAAACGTTGCCGTATGGGGACCGTTGAGCTCCGAATTCATCGAAACTGAGATTGCTTGAAGCGCAACGTCGGACGCCAAGGTAACTGCACCATCGAAGCTGATCGAGCCAGCGAGCGCACTGTAAACGTCAGTGAGCATTGCAGATGAACCATAGTGTTGAGAGCCAACGGTATGCGCCCCTACAAGTGTGGCTGGGCCCGAAACGTCGAGAGACGTCAGGGGGGCGTTTCCACCAACAACCCCCCGTATCTGCGTCGATCTGGGGCTGTTCAAGTAGATGCTGTGGTTCCCGTCTACTTTCTCTGAGAACATGATGGAACCACGTCCGGCGCTGATTGCGGCATTGCCATCTAGGGTCACATTCCCCGCAACATAAAAATCGCCAGAGTTGGTTTGGTAAGTCCCGTTCAGCGAGGAGTTGCCCATGAAAGCAATGGTGCCTTGAGCTCTTACATCGTGAGTCTGTGAGAATCCAGTTACCGTGAGTGCAGAAAGAGCGGCGCCATCACCTATAGCTGCGCCGAAGAGGCTACCGCGGCTTGAATAGGTCTTGAGGGCGTACGAACCGTTGATCGTTCCATCAAAGTTAACCAAGTCGCGCTCACTGCGAACGGTCACATCATTACTAAGCAGTGTGTCACCTACGACATTGAAGGCGCCGCCCGAGGTGGTATAGGCGCCAGCGAGGTTGGTGTTGCCGGTCAGCGTGATGTTGCCGCCCGCACTCAGATCTTTGAGGGTGATGCTCGCTGCGGTGATGTTGGCGGCGCCGCCGACTTTGATCGCCTGCGTGGCGTTGAAGCTACCCGCTGTGGCAGTGAGTGCGCTCAATGGGCTGCTGTCACCGACAAGACCGTCGAAGGTGGTGCTACCCGTGTTGGTCGTGCTGAGCGCATGTGCGCCGTTGACCGTGCCGCCAAAACTGATCGCACCGCTCCCGGTGGTGACCGACGTGTCAGCAAGGAGCGCCGTCGCGCCGATCACATTGAAGGCGCCGCCCGAGGTGGTATAGGCGCCAGCGAGGTTGGTGTTGCCGGTCAGCGTGATGTTGCCGCCCGCACTCAGATCTTTGAGGGTGATGCTCGCTGCGGTGATGTTGGCGGCGCCGC
>NZ_JAYRDJ010000013.1:0-108630 GCF_041909475.1 Niveibacterium sp.
CCACGGGAAGAACTGGCCGCCATGCGTGTGGCCCGAGAGCTGCAGGTCGAAGCCTGCGTCGGCCGCGGCTTCAGCGCTGCGCGGCTGGTGTGCGAGCAGCACTTTGGCTGCTGCGTCGGCTGGGGCGCCGGCCAGTGCGGCGAGCGGGTCACTGCGATGGCGCGGATCGAACTGGTGCGCGGTGTAGTCGGTGACACCGGCGACCACCAGCCGTGCGCCGCCGTGGTCCAGCACCACATGCTCGTTCATCAGCACCTTTACGCCGAGGCGCTCGACTTCCGCGATCCACGCATGGGCGTTGGAGTAGTACTCGTGGTTGCCGGTGACGAAGTAGGCGCCGTAGCGCGCGGCGAGCCGCTTGAGCGGTTCGGTGTGCGGTGCGAGGTCACGCACGCTGCCGTCGACGAGGTCGCCGGTGACCGCGATCAGATCGGGCTGCAAGGTGTTGACGCGATCGACGATGCGGTCGAGGTAGCCGCGCTTGATCGTCGGGCCGACGTGGATGTCGCTGATCTGCGCAATCGTGAAGCCCTGCAGGGCCTCGGGCAGGTTGGTGAGCGGCACGTCCACCGTCACCACGCTGGCGGTGCGCCGCGCGTTGATGAAGCCCGCCAGCGTGACCGCGGCTGCGAGCACGACCACGCCCTGCGCGCTAAGTGTGTCGAAAGCCGGCGGCAGATGGCTTGCTGCGAGCATCTGCGCGAGGTCGCGCGAGGTCGTGAGCACCAGCACCGACGAAAACAGCCCCATCGCGATCGAACCTGCCCACGTCAGCCGATCGGCGAGGGGCGGGCGGGTGATGTGCCGCGCGATCAGGCTGGCCGGGATCAGCAGCACCGACAGCGCCAACACCGCCCAGGCGAGCGCCGCGGCGGTATCGCTCAAGCCAAGTGCAGGCAGCAGGCGGCTGCCGATGTAGTAGTGCAGCAGACCGAGCAGCGCGGTCGCGATCAGCAGGAAGGTGCGCATGGTGTGCCCGAAGCGTTGTGAAGGGGCGCCGGAGGTGCGAAGGTCTCCACGCGCCCCTGACTCGGGGTTAGATGGGGTGCGGCGATGGCCGTTCAATCGACCATGTGTATCGGAGTGTAGCGTTGCCGCCCGCAGCGGCGGCGTCAGGGCTTCGAGGGGCCACCAATGCCCACTGTGCGGCGCAGGAAGCCGGGGACGCCGGGGTCGCCAGCCTCGTGCGGATGGGCGTCGACCGGGCGGATCATGCGCGGCGCAGGCGCTTCGAAGGCCAGCACCTCGTCGATCCAGGTGGTGACGCCGGCCCAGTCCGGCCGATACGCCGCCACCCGCTCGGGTGTGAAGTCGAACAGCGACAGCCCTTGTTCGAGGAAACGGCAGTAAGCCTGCGTGGCGCGGATCGTGCCGAGGTAGTCGATGTCCTGTTCTGTCGCCCAGTTCGCAAGGGCTTCGGCGTTGCGGGTGCGGGAATCGATGCGCATGCCGACGCACGCGATGCGGCACTTGCCGGCCGCGATGCGCGGCAGGGTGCGCAGTTCGGCGAGGCATTCCTCGGCCGCAACACGGTCGAACACCGAGCTGGTGGCTGGCAGCAGCACCGCGTCGGCATACAGCGCGACCTTCATCAGGCCGATGCCCTGGAAGCCGCCGGGCGTATCGAGCACTACATGCTGGGTGCCCGCTGGCGGCCGCGCGAAGTTGCGTTCGTCGATCGTCCAGCCGCGGATTGGTGTGCGCTCGGCGGCGCGCAGGCCGAGCCAGTAACGGGAGGACTGCTGCCGATCGACGTCGCCCAACATGACGCTGTGACCGAGCGACGCCAGATAGCCCGCGACATGCGTGGCGAGCGTCGATTTGCCTGATCCGCCTTTGCGGTTGATGACAGCGATGACGGTCATCGCTGTCGCCAGTGCGCGTTGGCGGGGCGGCACCACGCAGGGCGTGGCGGATGGATTGAAGTTCCAATCATGCGGAAGTCATCAAAAACCCGTAATCGTCAGTGTAGACCAGCCTTCGGCAAACGCGCGCACCGTGTGCTCGCGCGGTCTGCGAGGCTGGTGTAAAACGCGCTAATCGACACGAATGCGCGACACGAATGCGTCACCCATGAAGCAACAGAATTTCTGCGCGGCGGTTGAAGCCGCGCTGGCCCCGCTGGGCTCGGACGAACGTCGCGCCCCGATGCAGGCTTACATGAAGGGCCGCTTCGCTTTTCTCGGGGTGCAGACGCCGCCGCGCCGTGCTGCGACGATGCCACTGATCCGCGCGCTCGGCACGCCCGAGTCCGCCTGGCTGCTCGATACCGCGGCGGCGCTGTGGCAGCGCCCGGAGCGCGAATACCAGTATGTCGCGGTCGATCTGCTAGCGCGCCACCACCGGCAACTGCGCCTAGAGCATGTGCCGGCGCTGCTCGTTCTGGCTCGCGACAAGGCGTGGTGGGACAGTGTGGACGGGCTCGCCGGCGTGGTCGGCGATGTGCTGCGTGCTGCGCGCCGCGACACCGCAGCCGCGCAGACTGTGATGGATGCCGCGCTGGTGCATGCGGACTTCTGGCTGCGCCGTATTGCGATGCTGCACCAGCTCGGCTGGCGTGCCGACACCGATGTCGGGCGGCTGTTCGACTACGCACGCCGGCTCGCACCGGAACCGGAGTTCTTCATTCGCAAGGCGATCGGCTGGGCACTGCGCGACTATGCGCGGCACGACGCCGCGGCCGTGCGCGGCTTCGTTGCGCAAATGGGGGCGGCCTTGTCGCCGCTGAGCCGCCGCGAGGCGATGAAGCACATCGGCTAGCATCGCGCGATGCAGCCCCGTTCCCCCTTCCGTTACCTGAGCGGCTACGCCGAGCGACTGACCGCGCCAGTGCGCGCGATGATCGCCGATGGCACGCTCGCCGAGCGCCTGCTCGCGAGATACCCGCAGCGCCACGATGTGCGCACCGATCGCGCGCTGTACGACTACGTCGGCGAACTCAAGGCGCGTTACCTACGCAGTGCAGAGCCGCTGAGCAAGGTTGCCTACGACAACCGCCTGCATGTGATCCAGCATGCGCTGGGCACCCACACCGCGATCTCGCGGGTGCAGGGCCAGAAGCTGAAGGCCAAGCGCGAGATCCGCGTCGCCGGCGTGTTTCGCGAAGCACCGCCGGAGTTCCTGCGCATGATCGTGGTGCACGAACTCGCGCACCTGAAGGAGCGCGACCACGACAAGGCCTTCTACCAGCTCTGTAGCTACATGGAGCCGGCCTATCACCAGCTGGAATTCGATCTGCGGACCTATCTGGTGTTGCTGGAGGCGACCGGCGTGCGCCCATGGGGCGGCGAGGACACGCCAGGGGTGGCGTGATGCCGCCGCGCTCTGGCCAAGCCATGACTGTCGTGGCAAGGGCTGCGCGTTGAGCATCACCGCCCCTACAATCGCCGGCATGAACTCGCAGCCCGTCCATACCCCGCACATCGAACGCCTCGCCGAGGTGGTCGCGCTGCCGATCGGGCGTTGGGACGTATCCGGTCGGCTGGTGTTCTGCAACACCCCCTATGTGCAATGGGCGGGCCGCCCGCGCGAGGTGCTGCTGGGCCATACGCTGGCCGAGCTGTTCGGCGAGGTCGCCTGGAACGCTGCGCGGCCGGCCTTCGAGCGTGCCTTTGCCGCCGGCGAGATCGCCAGCTACGAACGCCTGCTGACGCATGCGCCGCACACGCCGCGCTGGGCGCGCATCCAGGTCTTCCCGGATGTGGAGAACGGGGTGGTGACTTCCGTCTTCACGATCGCCACCGACATCCATGAAGACGTTGTCGCGCGCGAGGCCTTGATCGCCGCGCGGGTGCGACTGGACCGCTTCACCGAGAACATCCCCAACCCGCTGATCTACCTCGACCGCGATGGCGTGATCCGCTTCGCCAACAAGGCCTACCGCGAGGCCTGCGGCAAGCCGCCCGAGGCGCTGATCGACCACCACCTCGCCGCAGTGCGCGGTGATGCGGTGTGGCAGGAACACCGGCCGCATATCGAACGTGCGCTGTCGGGCGACACGGTGCATTACTCGCGCCTCGTCGAAGGGCTCACGCATGGCCCGCGCTGGCTGCGCACGAGCTTCGTGCCGGATTGCGACGAAGACGGCAGCGTGCGCGGGCTCTACACCGTGACGATCGATGTGCACGACCTCACCGTCGCGCAGGAGCAGCTGCGGCGCAGCGTCGAACGCGATGCGCTGACCGACGTGCTGAGCCGGCGCACGATGATGAGCCGTATCGAAAGCGCGCTCGCCGAGCCGGGCATCGACCCGGTCGCGCTGTTCTTCGTCGACCTCGATGGCTTCAAATCGGTGAATGACGAGTTCGGCCACGGCGAGGGGGACGTGCTGCTGGTCCGCGTCGGCACCGCCTTGCAGAACGCGGTGCGTGCAGAGGATGCGGTCGGCCGTTTCGGCGGCGACGAATTCCTCGTGCTCGCCAGCGTGCGCGATGCCGCCGGTGCCGCAGCGCTTGCACAGCATCTGCTCGACGCGATCCGCAACATCACGACGCGGCAGGCGCTCGCCGACCGTGTCAGTGCAAGCATCGGTTACGCGCTGGCGCCGCAGGACACCACGCAGCCGATGAAGCTGCTGCAGCGCGCGGACGACGCGATGTATGCCGCCAAGCGACGCGGCAAGAACCGCGTGATGGCGGCCTCTGCGCTCGACGGCAGCGCTGCTTGAAACGCGGCCCGCGTCAGGGCTGCTGCAGGATGAAGTGCGTGAAGAACACTTCCTTCACGCCGTTCTTGCGGCTCGTGCCAAGGATCTTGTTCGACGCTTCGAGGATCTTCTCGCCCAGCGCTGCCTTGCCTTCGGCGCTGCGCAGCCGCTCCGGCGTTTCGGCTGAAATGATCTGGATGATCTGGTGCTGCAGCTCGGGTTTGTAGGCCTCGATCGCCTGTGTCGCGGTGGGGTTGGCGCCTTCGAGCACGATCTGCGTCTGCAGCACGGTGCCGCCGTGGCCTGTCTTGCCCACATTCACGACGAACATCATCGGCGCCGGGCCGGCTGCCTTCTCGCCGCCGCCATGGTCGTTCGCCTGAGCGCCCGGCGTGAGCAACAGCAGGGTCGTTGCGGCAAATAGCGCAGGCAGGCAGGCGTGCAGGCGTTGCAGTCGAAGCATGGAGTTTCCCGCCGCGGAGCGAAGGTCATCTGGGATTCCGGATGATACCCGTGCGTTCGCCGGCCAGCGTGTTCGGGCGTGCCGCGCTTTCTGGTTTTCCCTGAGGCGGTGGGCGCAACAGCCGCTTCGTTCGGCTTGCAGTCGATCGACCATACGGCAGAGTATGGTGGATCGCCGCCAACCTTCGGAGCCTTGCCGACCGCCATGTCCGAGATGCTGAACGCCCATCCGATGCGCCAGGTGCTCAACGACGAAGCGCACGCCCGCCCGCCAGCCGCGATCGAAGCCCCCGCCCGCCTCAGCTCGCTGACGCTGCTGTTCGAGCGCGACGGCATCGGCCAGTGGGAGGCGCTGATCCGGCTCACCCGCAGCATGGGCTGCCCGCCGCCGGAGATGGAAAAGCCGTACTACACCGGCGTCGGCCCGACGCTGACGATCCGCTGGTCGCTGCACACCGAGTTCGTGCGCTACACCTTCATCCTGCCCGGTGCGGGGGATGCGAGCTTTGCCGAAACCGCGCTGGATCGTGTTCCGCTCGAATGGCTGCTGGCCCTGCCCGGGAGCGTGCTGGTGGCGCTGCATGCCCTCTTGCTGCCCGCTGGCGATGCGCCGACGCTGAGCGCCGATGCCGCCTCCGCGCGCTGGTTTGGCGGCCACGATCTGATCGGCGCCGAGATCGGTGACGGCAACGGCGTCGCCTACACCGACCTGCGCCTGCATGCCGATCCGCGCATCGGCGGCGGCTGCTCGCGCTTCGTGCTGATGGATCGCGGCATGGGGCCGTTCCAGAAGGGCCGCATGTTGCAGCGCCTGTTCGAGATCGAGACCTACCGCATGCTTGCGCTGCTCGCACTGCCGGCGGCCAAGCAGCAGATGCGAACGCTGGACGAGCTGAGCCTGCAGCTGCGTGCGATCACCGAGTCGATGGGCGCGCCGCGTGGCGACGACGCCCAGTTGCTGGCAAAGCTCACCGCGCTCGCCACCGCCGTGGAGAATCTCGTCGCCCAGAGTCAGTATCGCTTCTCCGCGGCGCGCGCCTACTACCAGCTGGTGGAACGCCGCATCGGCGAACTGCGTGAGCGCCGTATCGCGGGGCTGCAGCCCTTCCGCGAATTCATGGAGCGGCGCCTCGCGCCGGCCATGGAAACCTGCGAAACCGTGGTCGGCCGACAGGACCGCATCACCGCGCGCATCCAGCGCGCCAGCGCGCTGCTGCGCACGCGTGTGGAAGTGCAGCACGAAGAGCAGAACCGCGCGCTGCTCGCCAGCATGGATCGCCGCGCCGCACTGCAGCTAAGGCTGCAGGAAACGGTCGAAGGCCTTTCGGTCGCGGTGCTGACCTACTACGCGGTGGGCCTCACCGGCTATGCCGCGAAAGCCCTCAAGGCGATTGGACTGCATCTGAACCCGGACATCGTCACCGGCGCCGCGATACCGGTGGTGGCGCTCACGGTGTGGGCGGGCGTGCGCAGCGTACGCAAGCGGCTGCGCCACACCTGAATTGCCGCGACTCAGCGCCGCTTGCGCAGCGGCGTCGGGCGGCGCGGTGCGGCGGTCTGCTCGCGCTTGAGGGCGGCCTTTTCAGTCTTGGTCAGCGGCGGCAGCGTGGCTTCGTACGCGGCGATCGCGGTGGCGAGGCGCTCGGCCGCGAGCTGGATCACAGGATGCGCGCCGCGCGCCGGCTCGTATGCGGCGAGGCGTTCCTTGACGCGGAACGCGCGCTCGTCGTGCTCGTAATTCTTGCGCCCCAGCGCCAGCACTTCCTGCGCCGCTTCGGTGAGCGTGAAGCCGCCGGATTCTTCCAGCAGCAGTCCGTTGGCGGAGAGCCGCGCGAACGCGTCGTGCAGCTTCACGCGCGCCGGCAGGCGCTTGTCGTGAATCGCCAGTGCGAGGATCAGTGCGTCGAGCTCGGCTGGGCCGCGCTTCGACGCGAGGGCCACGGCGAGCAGCAGCTCGACGTCGGTATCGTGGATCGGGGTCATGGCAAACCTTTCAAAGCGGCAAGGGTAATCGAATTCGGCCTTTGCGCCGCAGAAGGCGCGGCGTTGGCCGCCACCACGATCGCGACGTCGCGTTTGTGCAAGCGCAAATTTGTTCGGCTTCCAGCCGATCTCCGGTGACGCTTGCGTTTGGTAAACGGCCGACTACGCTGGATATTGCACTGCAGCACGTCGTCATCGTTCGCGGAGTTTGAACATGAGATCGAGCACTCTCCCGCGCTGGTACGCCGGCATGCTCTGGCTGATCGCCTTCGCCCCCGCGCTGTGCGCAGCCGAAGCCGGCCTGCCGCGCCTGCCAGCGCTGAACATCGATATCCGCGAGACCTCGGTGTCGGGCATTTCTTCGGGTGGCTTCATGGCGGTGCAGTTCGAAGTGGCGCACGCCGGCATCGTCAAGGGTGCCGGTGTTGTTGCCGCGGGGCCGTACTGGTGTGCGCAGGGCAGCAGCATCACCGCGACCACCGCCTGTTCCTGCACGCTGGATCCGAGCCACACGCTGTGCGCGGTATCGCAAGACAGCACGCGCGTGCCGGACCTGGTCGCGGCGACGCGGCGCTTCGCGGCCGAGGGGCGCATCGACGACCCGGCGGCGCTCGCGCGTCACCGTGTGATCCGCTTCGCCGGCGGGCAGGACCGTACGGTGCCGGCGCCGGTTGTCGCGCAACTGGCGCGCTACTACAGCGCGCTCGGCGTACCGGCGGAGAACCTCGCTGCGCGCGAGCTGCCGGCTGCCGGGCATGCGATGCCGACGCCGGACTACGGCGGCGCGTGTGAGCTCTCGCAGGAGCCCTACATCAACCGCTGCGGCGTTGATGCGGCCGATGCGATCCTGAGCTGGATCTACGGGCCCTTGAAACCGGCGCGCAAGAAGCCGCGCGGCACGTTGACGAAGTTCGACCAGCGCGCCTATCTGCCATCTGGCGCGGCACGCTGGCGCAGTGGGCTCGACAGCAGCGCCTGGGTGTATGTGCCGGCTGATTGCGCGAAGGGCGCCGCGTGCCGCCTGCATGTTGCGCTGCACGGCTGCCGGCAGGGCCAGAGCTATGTGCCGCTGAAGCCGCTGCCCGGTGGCGGCGTGTACTTCGGCACCACCTTCGTCGAACACGCGGGCTACAACCGCTGGGCGGACGCGAACCGCATCGTGGTGCTGTATCCGCAAGCGGTGTCGGTGCCCTTCCTGAACCCGAACGGCTGCTGGGACTGGTGGGGCTACAGCGGCGCGAACTACGCCGAACGCGATGGCGTGCAGATTGCCACGCTGCGTGCGATGGTGGATCGCCTTACCGCTGGCGCGGCACCGCGCTGAAAGCGGATCAGCAGCCACCCCCGCCGCTGTTGCGGGTGAAACCGAAGCCGCCGGCGCTGCGGCTGGGGATGATGCAGATCAGGATTGCCATCGACTTGGCGGACTGCACGATGTCGGGCGGGAAGGGCGAATACGGCGCGGCGCGCTCGACCAGCGCCTTGATGAAGTTGATCTGGTCGAACTGATCGCCGGCGTTGAGGATCTCGAAGCTGCGCACCGTGCCGTCCGGGTTCAGGCGCAGTTGTACCGCGGCCTTGCGGTAGCCGACCTGGCGGCGCTCATCCTTCACATGCGCGACGCTGCGGTTGAGTTTGGTGACCAGCGCGTCGAGGTACATCTCCAGGCTGAACGGATTCACCGGCGGGCTGTTCGCGATGCGTTCGAGCGACACCGCGCTGTCGTCGGATTCCGCGGCGGTCTCGCGGCCGATCTGGCGTGCCATGGCGAGCGAACGTTGCGCGAGGCTGGGTTGCGCGCGCGCCTCGTTTTCCAGCGACTGCAGGAAACCGTTCATCTCGTCGCGCTCGGCCTGCGTGAACTTCGGCACCGTGGCGGCAGCCGGCGCGGCATCCTGCTTGCGCGTGATCACGTTGCGGCGCGGCGCGGTCGACCTCGCTTGCGGCGCGACCTGCGGCGTGGGCTCCGGCGCGGGTTCCGGTGCCTTGGCTACGCGTGGTGCGAGCCGCGTTGTCAGCCGGCTCGGCGGTGCGGCCGGTTTCGGGCCGCGCACCGGTGCGAACAGCACGACCGCGTGCACGACGAGCGAGACGACAAGGGCTACGCGCAGCGGGCCTTGCCGGCGCGGACGGGAGACAACGGACATCGCGCCAGTCTACCGCGGATGGGGTGGGCGCCCGCGCTGCCGGGCGCGCGGGACTTTGCGAGCAATCGTTACTGCGGGGTCAGCGCAGTGCGACGGCCTCGAAACGCGCGACCGCAGCACCGCCCGCATCGAGCAGCGTGAGCTGCTGACCGACGATGCGCCAACGTGTTACGCCCTTGAGCGCGGCGAGGAAGCGCTGCTCCTGCTCCATGCCATCGACGCAGGCCATCATGGTGCTGCCGATGTTGCCGAAGCTGAGTCGATCGCCTTCAAGCGTGTAGCCGCCGAGCAGGCGATTGCAGCCGCCGGAGCCCGACAGGCGCGTGTTGTCCTTGTGCAGGATGAGGTGCGCTTCGCGCTGGCGTTCGCTGGCGGTGACCGCCGTGTTGCCGAGCTGCGTCAGCTTCCAGTAGGTCTCCTGCAAGGTAGCGGCGGCAGCCGCCGGGGCGGTCTTGGGCGCCGTTTCGCAGCCAGCGCCGGGCATCACTTGGTGGAACTGATCTACAACCACCGTCGCCCGTGTGCCGCTGCCCTCCATTGGTGGGCGCTCAGCGATGCGGCCTTCGAAGCTCACGAGCAGCGGCGCGCCAGGGGCGTTGCGTGCGTCGCCGTAGGCACGTTGGAGGGCGGCATTGTCACCCTCGCTGGCGACCGGCAGCGTCTGGCCGGTGGTGCAGAGCTGGATCGTTGCGGCATCGGCCATGTAGCGATAGAGCCCGCTCAGCGTGAGTTTGGGTTCGATCGGTGCGTAGGTGGGCAGACGTTTGAGGCTGTAGTTGAGTGTCGAAGCAATCGGTTTGCCCTTGCGGTCGAGCTTGGTCAGCGCGCCATCGGCCTTTAGCGCAAAGGCCTGCGGTTCGCTCTGTCCGGTCGTCAGGCGCAGGATTGTCGGCGGTTGCGACAGCGTCCAGGTACCGATTTCGTCGAAGGGGCGCGCATCGGCTTGGCCGTCGTAGGCAATCCGCAGGCGATAGCTGTGATCTGACAGCAGGTCGAGGTGCCAGCGGGTGCCGGCGCAATCGGCGCAGGGCAGGGTGCCTTCGAAGGAGGCGGGCAGGCTGCCCAGTGCGGTGCCGCTCGCTGCCGCGCCATCGCCGGTGCGGCGCAGCAGCATTTGCGCCGGCGCATCGCCCTTGCCCTGCAGCACCGGGTAGCTGCGGTCGGTGGTGAACAGCAGTTGGCCGTCGTTCTTCACCGTGGCGCGCAGGTTGTAACGGTGGCCAGCCTGCAGCTTGGCGTCGTCGTACTCGATCGTGAACAGGAAAGGCGGGTTGCCGGCCGGTTCGAGGCGGGCACGGCCGATCACGGTGGCGGGCGCGTCGGCGCGCGAGACGTCTTCGAGCGTTGCCTCGAACACCGCCCCAGGCGGCAGCGCCATGCGTTCGCGGTAACTGGCACTGCCGCTCAGCGTGGCCGCACCGGCGGCGCTTGCGATGCCGAGCGCGGTGAGCGCCAGCAGCCAGCGGCGTGCGATCTGCATTCCCTTCATTGTGTCGTCTCCCGTTGTTGTCGAGGCCATTCACTATGGCACCCGCTGCTGCGCGTCGCCACGTCCGTACGCGCCAGTGGTGTGATCGAACGCGCCGCAGGTGTCATCGCGCCGCAGGGCTGACGCGTTAGAGGTGCCACAGAACGCTGTGGTTGCGGGCGGTGTGCGGCACGACGCGTGCCTGCACTGTGGTGCTTTGCGCCGCTGCGTTGCGTCAGCACATCCGGATCGCCCTGCACACGCCTATCGAAAGGACGGGCCCTTGCCCTTCGCCATGCAACTTCCCTCCCGATTCCTCCGCGGCAGCCTGGCCGCCTGCGCGTGCTGGCTATTGTGTGCAACACCTGCCTTTGCCGAGGTGTACAAGTGCGCCGACGCGCAGGGCAAGGTCAGTTATTCGGGCACGCCTTGCGCGGCCGGCAGCGTGCGCCAGCAAGCGGTGAATGCCTCACCCGCTTCCGCGGGCATCGGCGGTGTTTCAAGTGACGCCGGTTCCACCCCTCGCGCGAACTCGGCGCTGGCGGCCGCCTCGGCGCCGGAGAAGTTCTGCCCGTCCGAGCGCGACATCTCGAATCTGGAAAACCGCGCCACCAGCATCACGCTCGACGACAAGGCGCGTGCTTTCATCCGCGACGAGGTGCGGCGAGCACGCGCCTGCTCGCGTGAAGACACGCACTACACGCGCGAGGACTGGGCCCGCGTCGAGCGCGGCATCGATGCGCAGAACCGCTCGCTGGAGCGTGATCGCGAAGAAGGCCGTGCAGCGGCGATTGATACCCACAGCGTGAGCGCTTCGGCGCAGGAGCGCGAGCGGATCGAGAACGAGAAGAACCGCGAAGCGCTACGCGAGGCCGAACGGCAACGCGAAGCCGCGATTCAGGATGCCGCTTGGCGGCCGGTGGCGCGCTGTGACAACTCGGCTTGCTGGGACAAGGGCGGCAACCGCTATGGCAAGTCCGCCAACGGCAACTACCTGAGCCCGGCCGGGCAGGCCTGCACGCTGAACGGCGGCCGGCTGCACTGCCAGTGAGCGGCGGCATCGGGCCTCAGGACCCGATCGAGCCATCCAGATAGGGATTGACGATGCTGTCGTAGCGGCTCGCGGTGCCCGGTTTGCTGCGGCGCAGTGAGTCGAGCGCGCGCTGGATTGCGGCGAGGTACGCATCGGGCACCGCCTTGCTGCAGGCGAAGTAGCTGTCGCCCATGCGCAGCGGGAACTGCACTGCATAGTCTTCCTGCCGCAGTTTCATGCTGGCGATCGTCCAGCGGATCACCGCCTGGCCGTGCACCCAGGCTTCGACGCGACCGGCGTTGAGCATGCGCAGCGCGCTCTCCGGCCCGTCGGCGAGCGAGAGCCGCGCGGGCTCCGCGCCGTAGCGAGTGGCCGCGTCGCCCGCCACATCGCCGCGAATCGCCACCACGTCGCGCCCTGCCAGTGCCGTTGCGGCGTTGCTGCCGAGCTCGGTGTCGCGCCGGGTTGCAACGCCCATCAGCGAAGCGACGAATGGGCCGATCCAGCGGTAGCTGCGCTCGCGTGCCGGCGTGCGCGCCATGGCGGTGACGCAGACCGGGCGTTGCGTTGCCAACTCGGCGAGCACACGCGCCCACGGCAGGAACACGAACTCAGGCTCGGCAATGCCGGCTTCACGGTGAGCGGCGCGGACCAGTTCGATCGCAAGCCCGCGCGGGCCTTCCGGCGACACATAGCTGAACGGCGGATAGGGTTCGCTGACCCAGCGAACCGGCTCGGCATGCGCGCCGCTTGCGCCCAGCACTGCAAGTACGGCAACTGCGGCATTGCGGATCCGGAGGAGGCGACGCTGGCGGGGTGTCATCGTGTTCGCAGCCGCAAGGGAAACATGTGCGGGTTAACGTCCTGCCGGGGTCGCAGCTTGAGTCGCGCGGGTTTCGCAAAGTCGAAACATCGTTACGGCAGCATGGCCGATTGTTCGACTTCTGCTTTCAACCGGAGCTTCACATGCGTATCACCGCCGCGATCCTGCTGAGCCTTGCCCTGGCCGCCTGTGCCACTACGCCCGAACCGACGCCCGCCCCCACGAAGGTGGCCGCCGCGAAACCTGCCGAGGCACCGAAACCTGCACCGCAATGCTTCAACGGCGACACCGGCAGCTTTGCCGCAGCCGGCACGGTGGCGGAAGTGTCGGGCGTGAAGGTCGAGTGCAAGCTCACCAGCGATGGCAAAGGCGCTTCCTGGCAGAGCGCGAAGTAGCGTTCGCATCCTTGCCGCATCAAGGCACCTTCGGGTGCCTTTTCATTGCGGGTCGCCAATGCGCCTGGCGTACGCCGCCACTCAGGTTTGCCGGGCCGGGGCCGTTAACCCTTGGGCTGGAGCGGCTTACAACGAGGAGGCTGGCGATGTTGTCGGGTGCAAAACTCAAGACCAAGATGATCGCGATCGGTGTTGCATCCCTGGTAGGGATGCTTGCCGTGGGCGTGTGGGGTGCTTACGCGCAGCGCTCGGCCGGCATTGAACACCGCAAGGAACTGATCAGCGCGGCGGTAGAGACCGCTCGCGCCCAGCTTGCCTACTACGCCAAGCTCGAAAAGGACGGCAAGCTTGATCGTGAGGCCGCCCAGGCACAGGCCAAGGAGGCGCTGCGTGGCGTGCGCTTCCGCGAGAAAGAGTACTTCTTCATTTATGCGTTCGACGGCAAATGCGTGCTTTTGCCGCCGCGCCCGGAGTGGGAGGGCACACCTCGAATCGACGAGGTGGACAAGCGTGGTAACCGCCTTGTCGAGTTGATCGTTCGGCAGGGGCAAGGGCAGGGCGGTTTCCTCGACTACTACTTCCCGCGTGCGGGCGGCACTGAGCCGCTGCGCAAGATTTCTTATGTGCTAGGCGTGCCGGAGTGGAACTGGGCGGTCGGTACTGGGCTGTATGTGGACGACATAGATGCGGCCTTCCTTGCCGACCTTGGCACCAACCTCGGTGTGGTGCTGTTGCTGTCTGCCGCGGTGTTTGCGCTGATCACCGTGATCGGCCGCTCGGTGCTTCGCCAGATTGGTGGCGAGCCGGTTGAAGCGGTTGCCGCGATGCACCGCGTCGCGTCTGGCGACTTGCGGGTCCAGCTCGCGGGCAGTGCGCCGGGCAGCCTGTTGAGCGAACTCGGCGGCCTCATCGCACGCCTGCGCGAGACCATCGCCGGGCTCACAGCCGATGCGGAGCGGCTGGGTTCCGCTTCGCAGCAGATCAGCGCCACATCGCAGGCTGTCGCCGGGGCGGCGCATGAGCAGTCGGAGTCGACGCAATCGATGGCGGCTGCGATGGAAGAACTCACCGTCAGCATCTCGCACATATCGGACAACGCGCAGGAGACCGAACACCACGCGCGCGAGGCGGCTGCCAAGGCGCAGCGCGGGCAGGGCGATGTTGAAACGGCCACGCAGGAGATGCGCGCTCTGTCGGAAACGGTGGCTGAGGCGGTGCAACGCATTGGCAGCCTCAGCAGCCGTGCCAACGAGGTCGGCACCGTGGCTGCGTCGATCAACGACATCGCGTCGCAGACCAACCTGCTGGCGCTCAACGCCGCCATCGAGGCAGCACGCGCCGGCGAACAGGGGCGAGGCTTCGCGGTGGTGGCGGACGAAGTGCGCAAGCTGGCCGAGCGCACCGCGCATGCCACCGTGGATATCGAACGCATGGTCGCGGCGATCCAGTCCGAAACGCACGGCGCGGTGGACGTGATGACCACCGCTTCGCAGCAGGCGACGCAGGGTGTCGACGCGGCAGAGCGCTCCGCGACGATGCTCGGTCAGATCGTGTCGGACGCCGAACAGGCCAGCAGCCGTGTGGCGGACGTCGCGGTTGCCACGCGCGAACAGGGCAACGTCAGCACGATGCTGGCGGGCCAGGTCGAGCAGGTGGCGCGCATGGTCGAATTGACCAGCGTGGGTATGAACGAAACGGCGCAGGCAACGCAGGAACTCGAACGGATCGCCTCGCGCCTGAACGTCGTGGTGTCGCGCTTCGAAACCTGAGCGGGCGTCGCGCAGGCTAGGCAAGACAGGCGCCGCATCGAGCGGCGCCTTTTTTCATGCCTGATTCGGCTTGGGCGGCAGCAGCGGCGCCGGTGCGCCCTTGTGGGCCTGCTTGTCGTGCTTCACAGCGCGCTTTTCCTTCGCGCTCAGCTGAGCCTGTTTCTTCGGCTCCTTATTGCTCTTCCTGATCTTCTGACTCATGGCGTGCTCCTGGTCTTTGCACTGCCAATGCCGGTGTGGCGCGAGAAGCGCACCAATGCCGCGACTGGCGGTGCTAACTGCAGTATAGGCAGCGCATCGCAACTTGCCGGCGGGCGACGGGGCGGCAGTGAGCGCTGAGCTTGAGCGGTGTGCGCGCTACACTTGCGGGCTATCGGACAGCACGAGATCGGGTGGGGTTGAGCACATGCATGCGGGGTTTGCCACGGGCCAATTCTTGAGGTGCAACGCGGGCAGGCCATGGGTTGGGGGGCCACGGTGGGTCTGAGTCGTATCGCCCCCGCCGGCGCGGCGGCGTCGGCAGCCGCCCAGCCGGGCACCGCGGTGCCGCTCTACGCGCGCCATTTCGGACTCGACAGCGCGCCCTTCTCGATCGCGCCGGATCCCCGTTATCTGTTCATGAGCGAGCGCCATCGCGATGCGCTTGCCCACCTGTTGTACGGTCTCGACGGCGGCGGTGGCTTCGTGCTGCTGACCGGCGAGATCGGCGCCGGCAAGACCACCCTGTGCCGCTGCATGCTCGAACAGGTGCCGCCGCACTGCAACGTCGCCTACATCTTCAACCCGCGTCTTTCCACCGACGAGTTGCTAGAAACGGTGTGCGAGGAGTTCGGCATCGCGCCGGGGCAACGCGGGGGCACGCTGAAAGCGCATGTCGACGCACTCAACGAGCATCTGCTGCGCAGCCATGCGCAGGGGCAGATCAACGTGCTGGTAATCGACGAGGCGCAGAACCTGTCGGCCGCGGTGCTGGAGCAACTGCGCCTGCTGACCAACCTTGAAACCAGCGAGCGCAAGCTGCTGCAGATCATGCTGGTCGGCCAGCCCGAATTGCGAACGATGCTGGCGGCGCCGGGTCTGGAGCAACTCGCGCAGCGCGTGATTGCGCGATATCACCTGCAAGCCTTGTCGCCGGACGATGTGGGTCGCTATGTGCAGCACCGCCTTCAGGTTGCCGGGTTGCGTGGTGCCTTGCCCTTCGACCGCGCAGCCCTCGCCCGCGTGAGCTTGCACTCGCGCGGCGTGGCGCGCCGCATCAACCTGCTGTGTGATCGCGCACTGCTGGGTGCCTACGCCGAAGGCAGCAACCGAATCGGCGCGCGCATCGTCGACAAGGCGGCAGGTGAAGTCTTCGATGTGTTGCGACCCGTTACGCCGCGCAGGCGCGCCCCGGTAGTGCTGGCCGCGGGCTTGGCGAGCCTGGGTGTGGCAGGTTTCGCCGTGTGGCAGGTCTGGCCATGGCCACAGCCTACCGTCGTCGCCAAGGCGCCAGTGCGACCCGCGCCGCCGCCGGCGCCGGTCGTCGCCGCTGCCAAGCCCGCGCCGGTGCCTCAGCCGCAGTGGTTGAATCCGGATGCGCTGGCGCCGGCCGCTGAAACGCCAGCTGCCGATGAAGCGGTGGCCTGGCAGGCGCTTGGCGCCGCATGGGGCCTCGATCTGCCTGTGGTCGAGCCCTGCGTGGCGGCCGCAAGGCAAGGTGTTGCGTGCTTCCGTGATGCGGGCAGCAACCTTGCGCTGATCCGTCAGCTTGCGCGCCCGGGCATCCTCACGCTCTACAACGATCATGGGCAGGCGGTGCGGTGGCTGCTGCTCGGGTTTGGTCGCGACAGTGTTGTCCTGTGCGCGCCGGGCGGGGAGCCGCTCACCGTCAGCCTGGCGTCGCTGGTGGCGG
This sequence comes from Niveibacterium sp., assembly GCF_041909475.1. Taxonomy (NCBI): domain Bacteria; kingdom Pseudomonadati; phylum Pseudomonadota; class Betaproteobacteria; order Rhodocyclales; family Rhodocyclaceae; genus Niveibacterium; species Niveibacterium sp. The sequence continues at coordinate 16,617 of NZ_JAYRDJ010000013.1, forward strand.
TGTGGCGCGGCGAGTTCGCGACGCTGTGGCGGGTGCCGCCCGACTATCGACCCAATGCCCGCGGCGCCGACGCGGACGCCGGCATTGCCACGATCGCGGCACGGCTGGCGGCGCTGCCGCAAGCGGCCGAGCACGCCGCAGATCAAACCCCGCGCGAAGCGATTGCGGCTTTCCAGCTCGCGAACGGATTGAAGCCCGATGGCAAGCCCGGCCCGCTGACGCTGATGCACCTCAACCGCGTGAGCGGGGTTGATGAACCTCGCCTGGATTCGCTGCGCTGAACGATCATGTCCTACATTCTTGACGCACTCCGCCGCGCTGAAAGCGAACGCACGCAGGGCCGCCTGCCAACGCCACTCGATCCGCCGATCGCTGGTGTCCCACCGTATGCGCCTGAACCCGCACCGGCACGCTGGATCTGGATGGCCGGCGGCGCCGGTGTGGTGCTGCTTGCCGGTTTGCTCGGCGCGCTGTTGATGCGAAGCGTCGCGCCGCCGGCGCGATCGACCCCGCCCGTGGCGGCTGCTGTGACGCCAAGCGTTCCAGCGCCACAGTCGATGCCGCGCGTCCCGGCCCCCCCGCCCCATGTCGCCCCCCCGCCGCCCCCGACACCGTCGCAAGCATCCATGCAGCCGGCGCCTCACGAGGCGCCGGCACGCCCGCCGCAGCGTGAGGCGCCGTCGGTGCGCCCCGCCCCTGTTGCAGTCGCGGTGGCGCCCACCCCCGCATCGCCGGCTGCGCCGGCCAGCACGGCGCCGGAAGAAGGGGTGCTACCGGGGCTTGCCGAACTGCCGGAGGACATTCGCCGCGCGTTGCCACCGATGCGCTTCGAGGGCACGGTGTATTCGGACACGGCATCAAGCCGCATGCTGATGATCAACGGTCAGCTCCTGCACGAAGGCGAGTCCTTCAATGCTGACATTCGCGTCGAGCGGATCAAGCCGCGCGGCGCCGTGTTGAGCTATCGCGGCCAGCGTTTCGAGTTCTCGCGCCCCTAGCGGCAACGGTGCGGCGCCGCTTCAAAGCTGCACCCAGTCCTCCGGCTTCTTGAAGCTCAGGGTTGTGAAGCCTTGCGCGAGCAGGTAGTCGCGGAGCTCGCCGCTGACCACGATCGCATTCACGTTCTCCGCCAGGCGGAACAGCCGTTGTTCGCCGCATGCGGCTTCGTCGAGCGCCAGCTTGGTGAAAGAGACGTTGATCACCGGCGTGCCGTCATCGCTGAACCACTCGCTCTTGCCCAGATCCGCAGCGGCGACCAGCCCGATGATGTTGTAGGCCTTGTAGGGGTAACGCGCCCCGGTGGCGTTGTGGACCAGCGTGGCATCGTAGAAGTCGATGTTCGAGACGCCGGCATCGATGAGCGCCTGCGCGAGCCGCGCCGACATCACCGGGATGCCCAGATCGAGCAATTCGACGGGCGGGCCGCTGTAGCCGCGGAACGTGTCGAACGGAATCTCGATCGGCTCAGGCACCGGCTTCGTATGCCGCGCGCCAGACTTCCACAGCCGGATGCCGCCGACGCGAAACGTGTTGTGGATCTCCATCAGCGCCTCGCCATTCGGCGACAGCGGCTCATCGCAGTCGAGGATGTAGAACATTGTCTTGATGCCTTAGTCGACGATACCCAGCATGGTCTTCACGCGGGACGAGGTGTAATAGCCGTTAGTTGCGTACTTCTTCGCATCGCCTGCACTGCTCGCCGTGATCAAACGGCGATGATGAGAGGAGATCTGGTTCAGGCGGCCAACCAGCCCAAACGGTGGCGTCACGCCATTTTCATACTTCTTCTTGCACACTGGGCATTTGTCGACCGGCTCACCCAGCTTCTCGGCGAGTGCCTCAAGTGTTTTCAGCACGTTCTTGCTGTACTTCGGGTGGGCGTCGTGGAACTGCGCACCCGAGGCCTTCGCCATCGCACGTTCCGCATACTGCTGTTTGAAGGTGGGCGAAAAGCTGCTCCAGTTCTTGGTGTAGTGGTCGTTCTGGCTACGCACGCCGTAGTTGGCGGGCAGCCAGACGCCGTTTTCCCGCGCGTTGACGTCGTAGCCAATGTCGCTCGCCAGATTGAAGGGACCTCCCTTGCGCATGAGGTCGTGCAATGCGGAGGCCTTGGCGAGTGAGGCGCCACCGGGGATGCAATGGTGTGCGCCGGGCACGACGGTGGTCTTCTTGCCCGTGTCAGGGCAGTCGATCTTCCATTGCGGTGGGCTGCCAAGGTTCACGCCAAGTGCGCTGGAACAGTTGGTTTCGTCGTTCTCCGGTACCCCATCCTCCGCTTCGGAATCGCTGGTATCGGGGTCCGCCGTCTCATTGTTTTGGAGGTTCCAGGTCGGGCGCTCGGAACAGAACCAGCAGGGGTCTTTCGGTCCGTCAGTGAGCGCGAGTATGCCAATCGCGACCGGCTCGGCAAGTTCAGGCATCGGCAAGTCCTCCATGTCCTCAGCAAGCCGGCTCACCGGGGCCTGCTTTGCTGTTGCTGGCCGTACAGATTTCGTTTGTCATTGTCGGCTTGAGATGGCGATATTGCCACCGCCATTCGAAGGTGAAACGAAGCGAAGGCCGCGCGACATGAACTACTACCTGTGGCAGAACCGGCGCATGCCGGGTGACGCGATGATTTACGGCGGCTGGCCGAATGCGTTGGGGATTTCGATGATTACCGGTGATCGCATCGCAACGCCGGCCACGCCGATCGACGTGACGCTCAACGCGGAATCGCAGGGCCGTCTGACCGATAGCCTGCTGATGACCGGCGCGGGGCGGGTGTTTTCCGAGCGCCTTGTCACCTTGCTGCTCGACATGGGCGTCAGCAACATCGACGCCTATCCTTGTCGCGTCGTCAACGCGGTGACTGGCGAGGTGCGAGAGGACTTCCGCGCGGTCAACGTGATCGGAAAGATTGCATGCGTCGATCCTGACAAGTCGGAGTTCGAGGATTTCGGTGACGGCAGCAATCGCATCCTGATCTGGGATTACCTGACACTCGACGAAACCTGCATCGGCGGTAACCGCTTGTTCCCGCTTGCCGAGATGCCGGTGCAGCTGGTCGTCCATCGCGACGTCAAGGCGGCCATCGAAGCAGCCGGTTTTACCGGCATGGAGTTCGTGCCGCAGGGTGATCAGTCCTTCAAGCCGGCTTCCATCGGGCTCTAGTCCGCAGCGGGCGGATCGAGCGGGCGCAGGCGCGGCCCGTCACCCTGCTTGCGCGCGACGATCACGATCTCGCGCCGGAAGCGCCGCGGAGTGAGCCGGTAGGCCAAGCGGAGCAATGTGGCCCGTCGGCCTCGCTTGTTGGCGTGATAGCGATAGGTGACGGACTCGACCACAAAGCCGCTTGCCCGCAGGAAATCGCCGACTTCCCTGGCCGAGTATTCACGCACATGCCCCATGTGGCCCAGCATGCGCAGCTTGCCGAACTCATGGGTGGGGTCGGCGATGCTGCGGCCGAGCGCCAGGCGCGCGAGGTTCGGCAAGGCGTAGAGATTGGGCGTCGTGAGCAGCAGCGCAGCACCGGGCGCGAGCACGCGGTGAATCTCGCTCAGCACGAAGGCCGGATCGATGCGCAGGTGTTCGAAGGTTTCACAGAGCAGCACGACAGAGAACTGCGCGTCGGCAAAGGGCAGCGCTTCACGCTCGATATCGCAGCGCCGAACATCCAGATCGAACGCGCGGATGAAGTCGCCAACGCGCTGGGGCTGGATGTCGACGCCCACCGCACCAATACCTGAGAGCTTCAGCAGTGCGCTCATGTGACACGGCGCCGCGCCCACTTCCAGCACGGGGCCCTTCGGCGCGAGAGACTCGATCAGTGCGAGGTCGGCGAGGTAGCGCAGTTCGTGCTGGCGCAGGTCGTCGATGTGCCAGTCGCGCGCGGCACCGCTCTGGTTGCTGACAACGGCCCGCAAGGCCTGGATAGCAGTGAGTCCCACGTGTCCGCACCCTCGATTCGGTGTGGATGAAGCATAGCTTCGTCTCAGTCGCCAGCGCGCGTTTCGTTGCTTGTCTGGGCGGCAATCAGGCGCAGGCGGGCGGCGGGTTGTATCGATGCAACGCGGCAAGCCTCGCGCCGTGATTTCTTTCGCAATGGCCGCCGTACTTTTTTATCAATTCCCGTGTCCGCGAGTGGGCCGGGCGTGCACACGCAAAACGGCATGCCTGAACGCGCTGCGGGAGATCGTCGTGTTTGGGCGACACCGTCTTGCACCGAGCCTGTGCAGACATGACGAACGAGAATTCCGGTTTCCTCAAAAACGGCGAATTTGCGCTGCTTGTCATGTCACCGGAAGACGAAGCAGCATGAACACCGCTTGCTCGCGCCTCGCGCGCCGGGCCATGTGCGCCGGGGGCTGGCGCGCCGTCGTGCGGGAGTCGGATCGGCATTCCCGTGTCGTCAGTCGGAGGGGCCATGCCGCATCAATCCGGTGTTCTCGATCTATCGGCCTATCGTGCGTCGCCCGCCGAGCGCCGCCGCACGCAAGACCTGCTCGACCTGATTCCGGGGCGCGGTGAGCTTGCGCTCGATATCGGCGCGCGTGATGGCCATTTCTCTCACCTGCTCGCACAGCGTTTCGACAAGGTTGTCGCGCTCGATCTGCAGCGGCCCCGCATTGATCACCCACGTATCGAGTGCTTGCAAGGCGACGCGGCGGCGCTGCAGTTCGCGAGCGAATCGATCGACTTCGTGTTGTGTGCCGAGGTGCTTGAGCACATTCCGCCGCATCTGCTGGGCGAGGTCTGCGCTGAGCTACAGCGCGTGAGCGCCGACAAGATCCTGATCGGTGTGCCCTATCGCCAGGATATCCGCGTCGGCCGAACGACCTGCCAGGCCTGCGGCGGAAAGAATCCGCCGTGGGGGCATGTGAATAGCTTCGACGAGCACCGCCTCGCGGCGCTATTCGATCAATGCACCGTCACGGCAACGAGCTATGTCGGGCAGACCACGGATTCGACCAACGCGCTGTCGTGTCTGTTGATGGATCTGGCAGGCAATCCGTACGGCACCTACAAGCAGGAAGAGCCCTGTATTCACTGTGGCGCACGGCTTGCACCGCCCCCGCCGCGCGATCTGCCGAAGAAGGTGCTGACCAGGCTCGCGTTCTGGTCCCGCGCAGCAACGACGGCGCTGCAAGCGCCGCGGCCCAACTGGATCCACATGTTGCTCACCAAGCGCAATGCGCCGCCGTACCCGGCGATGTACGGCCTCGCCTGATCGGTGTGCGGCGGTACTTCAGATCGGCGTCTTCTTCTTGCTTGCGGTGCCGTTCTTGCGGGTGTTGACCGGTTCGTCACGCAGGTACTTGGCGTTATCGATCTTCCCGCCACGTGCGGCGTTTGCGGCGTCGTTGGCGTCGGCCAGTTCGACCGCGCCAAGCGAGCGTTCGATCTGCGCCACGATCTCTTGAGCCGTAGCGGCGTCCACGCGCAGCAGATCCTTGCGCGCCACCACGTTCACCCGCGTCAGGTTGGGCGATAGCGGTTCCAGCTCGACCGATACGCTCAGGTTGCTCACGCGCGCCTTGGTGACCTGGCCGCCGTCCATGCTGGCGACCTCGTCCACCTGCAGATACATGCGCTTGGACGCGATACGCACCGCGGCATCGACCTTGCTGAACGGCTCACTGAAGGTGCGCGACGCTGTGCCGTTCATCTGATGCGCGAGGCCGGCGCCCGCACCCGCACCGGCCAGGCTCACTGCGAGCGCAGCGCAGCCATTGAGCAACAACAGTGCGGACACCGCGGCAAACAGCTTCATCAGTGGCAAAGCACTCGCGGCAAGGCGAGCGATGGGGAAGGTGTTCGGGTTCGGCATGGTCGGGGCGTCGGCGGCGCGTGTTTCGTTTCGGGGGCGCCAACCATCAAGCAGTCGTCATGCCAGTCGCATGATCTTTTGCGGCAAGCAGGTGGGCGCCGCGCCGGTGCTCGCTTTCCGCAGAGCGCTCGGTATCAAGCAGGTGCGGCACGATCGACTTTATGACGTCGGGCTGACGATTCTTGTCACCCCGCCCGCCGGATTGGTCACTTTATGCTGCCGCGCAGCAAACGATTCTCCGGTTCAGGACGCCGCTGATTTCCGTCCGTCGCCGCTTAGGAGGAAAATGCCGGATTTCACTCACCGCCTGTTTCAGCTCGCACCCATGAAAATCGAAAAGAACACTGCCGTTACGCTCCGCCTCAAGGTGACCGACACCAAAGGTTTCGTGTACGACGAAGGCAAGGCGCCGATGGCTTACCTGCACGGCGGTTACGAGAACATCTTCCCGAAGCTTGAAGCGCTGCTCGAAGGGCAGGAGCCCGGCTTTCAGACCACGGTGGAACTGCCCGCGGCGGATACCTTTGGTGAGCGCGACGAGTCGCTCGTCACCTCGATTCCGAGGAGCGAGTTTCCCGCGGGCGTGAAAGTCGGCGGGCAGTTGCAGCGCGCTGGCGCCGATGGCCAGCCGCAGTACTTCTTCGTCACCAAGATCAAGGGCCCGATCGTGCTGCTCGACGGCAACCACCCGCTCGCCGGCAAGGCACTGCGCTTCACGCTGAAGGTGGTGGATGTGCGCGCCGCCACGGCCGAAGAGATTGAACATCAGCATGTGCACGGCGAGCACGGCCACCATCACTGAGATCGCCGCTTAGCCGGCTCGCTGCAGTCTGCAGCGGGCCGGCCGTGGTCCTGCCTCCTTTGCGTTGGCGCGAAACAAAAAGGTATCCGGTGGCTCCCCGCTACGCGGCCTTTGCCGCCCTTCTGACCCTCTTTGCTCACATCGGCCCTACGCATGCCGCGTCGCATGACGACGACGAGGAGGATGAGGACGAAGACGAAGCGGAGGTCGTTGAGGCGCCGGCTTCGCCGGATCTTGTGCCCCCGGCAGCGGGTGCTGCGGCTACCGCCAAGCCTGCGGACCCGGCCACAACCAAGGAAGACGAAGCGGGCGATACAGCCGATACAGCAGAGACGGCACTGGGGCTGTCCTTGTCGTACTACGCGATGCGCAGCGAGGCCGACTTCCTCACGCCGGTGCTCACGCTGGATCGCGGCGCGCTACACCTTGAGACGCGCTACAACTACGAGGCGATCCACACCGGCTCGTTCTTTGTCGGCTACACCTTCTCGGGCGGCGACGCCGTGTCGTTCTCGATTACGCCGATTCTCGGCGCCGTGTATGGCGACAACTCAGGCGTGGCGCCGGGGCTGGAGGCCAGCGTGTCGTGGAAGGACTTCGATTTCTACACCGAGTCGGAGTACTACATCGACCACCACAACCACCACCGCAACTACCTCACCGCGTGGAACGAGATCGGCTGGCGGCCGATTCCGCCGCTGCGGCTCGCGTTGGTGACGCAGCGCACCCGCACCGTGGATGAGGGGCGCGATGTGCAGCGCGGCGCGCTACTGCAATGGACGCTCAAACGCGGTGCGACCCTCGGTATCAACTTCTTCAACCCGACCAGCGAGCGCCGCTACACAATCGCCTCCGTCGCGGTTCAGTACTGATCGACGTCGCCTGCGCTGCACTCCGGCCCCGTCTGGCCGATGCCGCCGTCGCACTGCCGAGCTTCGCACAGCTACTCGCAATGTCCGTCCGTAGAATCGGCGGCCCGAATCACCGAAACCCCGCCGATGTGCTCACTGATCCGATGGTTTGCCTTGAGCGTGCTGCTTGCCGTAGCGAACGGTGCGAGCGCGCAACTTGCCAGCAAGCCGTCTGCCTACCGCCCGCACGGCGAGACCGACGCGCGGCCCGCTGCGCCCGAGACCTACCGCCGTGCCTTGAACAGCCGTGCCGAATTCGACCGGCTCTCGCGGATCTACGACGTGGGCACACCGCTCGCGCAGCCACATCTGTTGTTCGTCATCGATCGCGCACAGCACGGTTCGCTCTACTTCATCAACACGCGCCGCTTTGCGCTGCACCAGGATTTCCTGCGTGACGGTCCGCTCAAGCTGGCGCTAGATCGCGCCGCGCTCGCGTCGAACTATCGCTCGCCTGAGCGTCGCTTCATCTTCGGCACGGTGGCGTGGCAGGCCGCCAGCGCGCAGTGGACCTTCGAGTGCTGGGAAGGTGACCGCCTCAACGCGGCACTGCTGCGCGAAGCCGACGCGGCACTGCGGCCGGCGTTCTTTGCGCCACTGTTGTTCAAGGCCAACGCGCTGGCGCATGAGCAGGCCGCGCGCGACGCGCAACTGCCCTATGTGACGCAGGAAGCGCTGATTCGCGAGCAGGCCTTCCTGCCGCTCAACGTCGGCGTCGCCATCGGGCGTATCCGCGTCGTGCCTGCGGGCGGTGTCGTCGCCGATCTGGGCCCGCGGGACATTGCGGTGCTCGATGAGGTACCGATCAGCCTGCCGCCGGTTGCGGGTGTCGTTACGACGCGCCCCTCCACCGCGATCTCGCATGTGAATCTGCTCGCCAAAGGCTGGGGCATTCCGAATGCGTGGGTGCGCGACGCGCTTGCCGTGTTCGGCCCGCTCGATGGGCAATGGGTGAGGCTGCAAGTGCGGCGCGACGGCTACGGCTGGGAAGCCGCCGCACCGCAAAGCATGAGCTTGCCGAAAGCGCTTCATCGTCTTCCTCAACCTGATCTCACGCGCACCGCCCTGCAGCCGCTCGCCGCACTGCGCCGTGCCGACCGCCGCCATTGCGGTGCCAAGGCGGCCAATCTCGGCGAGCTGCGCGCTGCCCGCCTGCCGGGCGTGACAGTGCCGGACGGTTTTTGCATTCCGTTTGCCGACTATGCCGCTTTCATGCAGCGCGATGATGTTCGAGCTGCGGTGGCGCGTGCGTTCGCGGTGCCGGGCTTCGAGCGCGATCCGGCCGCGCGGCATCAGGCGCTTAGCGCCTTGCAGGCAGAGCTGGTTCAGCTACCGCTCGCGCCGGATCGTATCGCCGATTGGCTCGCGCACTGGCAGCAGCTCGGTGGTGGTGGCGTGTTCGTGCGCAGCTCGTCGAACTCGGAAGACCTGCCCGGCTTCAGCGGTGCCGGGCTCTACACCACGGTGCCCAACGTCACGCAAGCCGATGCGCTCGCCATCGCGGTGAAGACGGTGTGGGCCTCGGTATTCAACGCCGAAGCGTATGAGGCGCGGCGTGCCGCGGCACTGCCGTTTCAGGCGGTGGCGATGGCGGTGCTGGTGCAGCGCGCGGTCGACCCGCGGGCCGCCGGCGTGATGATCACGCGTGACCCCTTCGATGCCGCCCATCGCAACGCCAGCTTCATCGCCGCCAAACGGGGCGTCGGTATCAAGGTGGTGGAGGGGCGCCGTGTGGCCGAGCAGGTGATGGTGGATACCCGCAGCGGCGCCGTGCAGCGCCTGACTGACGCCGATGAAGCGAGTGCGCTGCACCTCGCTGCGGCCGGTGGCGTGCATGAGCAGGCCCTGGCGGCGGACGAAGCCGGCGTGGGCATCCTCGATACCGCCACGGCGCTGCGCATCGCACATGCCGGTGCGGCGATCCGCACACTGTTCAAAGGGCAGGAGCAGGACATTGAATGGGCACTGTCGGCCGACGGTGCATTGTCGATCCTGCAGGCGCGGCCGTACGGCCGTGCGCGCGTTCGCGCCGTGCGTTGAATGCGACAACGCGCCACGCAGCTGCGGGTTCAGCGTGAGGCAGTTGCGCCGCAGCGGCGGAATCCGCTGGCGATGCTTGCGGCATTTCGCGTAAAACCTGCGCTTCCGCATTTGCGCGCCGCCGGACACATCCGTCGAATGAGATTGCCCCGCCACACGCTCGCACCAATCCTGGTCACATTGAACCTGCTGTGCCTGCCCTTGCCGGCTCGTGCCGCCACCGTAGCGGTGGATGTCGGCCACACGCCCAAGCACTTCGGTGCGCGCGGGCCGGCGGGTGGCGAGGAATACAGCTTCAATCGCGCACTCGGCCGCGCGGTGGCGGATTTGCTCGCAATGCGCGGTTACGTCGTGATCCGCGTTGGCGGCGACGGGCGCGAACTCGAACTGCGGCAACGCACCGAGCAAGCGGCGGGCGCCGATCTTTTCGTGTCGATCCACCACGATTCGATCCAGCAGGCGTGGATCGATGCCGGCCGCCGCGGCGAGTTCAGTGGCTACGCGCTGTTTGTGTCGGAGAAGAATCCCGCTTACCCGGCCAGTCTGCAATGTGCGCAGCACATCGGCGAGCAATTGCGTGGTGCTGGCGAAGTGCCCTCGCTGTACCACGCCACACCAATCGCCGGCGAGAACCGCCCCATCCTCGATACCTTGCGCGGTGTGCATCGTTTCGATGATCTGATCGTGTTGAAAACCGCGACGATGCCGGCTGTGCTGGTCGAAGCCGGTGTCATTGCCAATCCGCAAGAAGAAGTTCGCCTTGGCAAGGCAGCAACGCGCGAGCGACTCGCGCGCGCCATTGCCGATGGCATTGCCCGTTGCCTGCAACCTTGAGCCGCCCGTTCGGCGGCACCCATGTACGGAGACCCGAATGAAACGCACCCTCGTCAGCCTCGCCCTCTGCACTACCGTTGCGCCCGCCTTCGCGGCCGGCTGCGGTAAGCCCCGCAACGCCTTCGATCAGGTGTATTGCGCCGGCAACCTGTTTTCGCAGACCGACAAGGATCTGAACACCACCTATAGCAGCCTGCGCCAGAAGCTCAACGCCGGTCAGAGGGACGCGCTCAAGCAGGGCCAGCTTGCGTGGATCGCCAAGCGCGACGCCGAATGCAGCGAAGAGAAGCGCAATGGTTACTACGTGAACCTCGACTGCGCGATCGAGCTGACACAGTCGCGCCTCGCCTTCCTGAAGGAGCGCGAACGCGAGTGCAACAGCACCGGCTGCGTCAGCGAAGAGCTCGCCAAGTAAGGTGGTCCGCTGCACGGTCGGCGCTCGGCGGCCGGCCTTGCATCGCGGGGGCGTGGTGCCCCTGCAACGCCTAGTACGGGAAAGCGGCGGCGCGACAGGTACTATCTACCTTTGCCTCACCTGAAGCTGCCCGCCCCGAATGCAAAGCGAAGTCAAAGATAAGCCCGTGCGCGCCGTTGTCGCGGCCGTACAACTGCCCAACGTCAGCGACGTCGAATTCGAAGCCTCGCTCACCGAGTTGCGCGAACTCGCGAAGACGCTGGGGCTCGCCGTGGTGCGCACCTTCACGCAGAAGCGGGCGGGCTTCGACCAGACCGGCTATCTGGGCATCGGCAAGCGGCAGGAGATCCACGCCTACGTGACCGGCGAAGCCGGTTTCGACGAGATGGACGGCACGCCGCTGTCGGTGGACCCGGAAGGTGGCGATATCGAAGTCGTGCTGGTCGATCACGAGATCTCGCCTTCGCAGGCGCGCAACCTCGAACTGGAGGTGGGCTGCGAGGTGATGGACCGCACCATGGTCATCCTCGAGATCTTCCACCGCAACGCACGTTCGCCGGCCGCCAAGGCGCAGGTCGAAATCGCGCGGCTCGGCTACATGGCGCCGCGCCTGCGCGAAGCCGCCAAGCTCGCCGGCCCGCAGGGGCGTCAGCGCAGCGGCGTGGGCGGCCGTGGCGCCGGTGAATCACACACTGAACTGGATCGCCGCAAGATCCGCGACCGCATCGCCGAACTGCAGCTCGAAATCATTGCGATGAACGCCGCGCGCGAAACCCAGCGCGCCCGCCGGCAAGGGCGCCAGAGCCTGCCCAGCGTTGCGCTGGTCGGCTACACCAACGCCGGCAAGTCCACGCTGATGCGCGCGCTGACCGGCAGCGAAGTACTCGTCGCCAACAAACTGTTCGCGACCCTCGATACCACCGTGCGCGCGCTGTACCCCGAGAGCGTGCCGCGCATCCTCGTCAGCGATACGGTCGGCTTCATCAAGAACCTGCCGCACGGCCTCGTCGCGTCGTTCAAATCGACGCTCGACGAAGCGCTTGACGCTGCGCTGCTGTTGCATGTGATCGATGCCAGCGACCCCGGCTTCGAGCGCCAGCTCATGGTGACCGACGAGGTGCTGAAGGAAATCGGCGCCGACGAGCTGCCGCGCATCCGCGTGTTCAACAAGATCGACCACGTTGGCGATGCCGCGGCACAAGCCGAATGCGAAGCCGCGCTGCGCGCGCAATATCGTGGCTGCGTCGTGATGAGCGCCCGCCGCCCGGAAGACGTTGCGCGCATGCACCAGACCATCGTCGAGTTCTTCCAGCGCGATCTGGTCGAGGCCGAACTCTTCCTGCCCTGGTCCGCGCAGCAACTGCGCAAGGACATCTACGAGAACTGCCAGGTACTCGAAGAACGCGCCGACGAAGACGGCGCGCACTTCAGCGTGCGCGGTGACGCGATTGCGCTGGAGCGCCTGAAGGAAAAGATCTCGCCGGCGGAGTGATCCGGCGGCGCGTAACCACGGGCGTTCAGGGCCCCGCTTCTGGCGCGATCTCAGCTACTGCCGCAAGCAGCGCCTTGGTCGCGCCGGTCACAAATCCAGCGCTGCCGCGCGCGCGACGATCGTTGCTTCTGATATCACCACGCAGACGCGCTGGTTCGCGGCGAGCTGCGCGGGCGCGCCGGTAGTGTGGCCAACGTTGCCGATGAACGCTGGAAACTGCACCACTTGGTTGTAGCCGGTGATCGCATTCGCGGCCGTTACCACCGCCGAGTGTGTCCCCCCTAATGGCCACAGCAGCACGCACCCGGCCGTTGGCGTTGTGGGTGTAATGCCGAAGTTCCAATTACCGGAGCGCGTGAGGGCCAGGATCTCGGGCTGCGCTGCCATGGCGCCGATGTTGCCCAGTGTCGTCAGCGCCGGTTTCACTGGGCACAAGCCGAGTGCCTGCGCTTCCTGTGCCGCCCAGAACCAGGTCGCTACATGGCATGTCAGGCCGACGCCGGGCACTGCCGGCAGTGGTGCAAGGGCTTGAACAGCGAGGGTCATGGTCGTCTCCGTCGGTGAAATACGCATGCTATGCCGAACGCATTTCGCCTGCCATTGTGTCTGGGCTCAGATGTGAATATTCACTTCACCGCATGTCATGACAGCGCAAAACTTACAGGCAAGCTCATGCGCAAGCGACGCTTACCGTGAAGGAAAACGCCATGCCACTCACTATCGACGAACGTAACGCTGCCGCTCGTGCGCTTTATGTCGGCGCGCTCGGGCTCGGCGAGTCGCACGACGATCCGACCGCGCGCGCTTTTGCGCTTGAGTTGTTCCGCACTCGGCTTGTGCGCCGACTGATGGTCGAGCTGTATTCCGTCGCCTATCAACCCATGGTGGACAATGCGGTTGCAACGAATGGTCAGGTTTACATCGTCGCGCTTCATCACTGTGCGATCACGCTGTCGGATGTCATCAACGCTGCGATCGCTGCCCAGATACCGGTGCATTGTGTTGACGGGCGCGATGGCAACATTGGGCGGGCGTCGGATGCGGCGATGCAACGCCGAAATCAGGCGGTCGGGGCGAACTTCGCGCAGATCACCGGTGGCAACACCGCCACTCATCCTGGCGCGCGTGGCTGCCTGATTCTCTTCGGCGGCGCGCATTTCGAGGGTGCCAACCGTATACAGCGATACGTCGGCGGGCTACCGTATTGCAGGGCGGGTTGAGGCCCGGCGCTAGGCTCACGTGGCCAGCGGTCGTCCATGAGGTCGCCCGTGCGTTTAGGTGCTCATCGCGCGCCGGATCCATGCCGCACCCGAGTGCAAGCCATGCTGACTCCCGATGCCGCGCTGCGGAGGAACGTCGCCGCAGTGCCGTGGTCTGAAACAGACGCGGAGTGCTCAGTCCGGGAAGGAGTCGCGCATGTTGAAGCTGAGCCTTGGGCGCTTCGGCACCGCACTGTTGTTGGCTGTACCGCTGATGTGCCTGGTGGCCGCCAAGCCGGAAGAGAAGATCCTCAACATCTACAACTGGTCCGACTACATCGCGGACGACACGATCGCCAACTTCCAGCGCGAGACCGGCATCAAGGTCCGCTACGACAACTACGACAGCAACGAGATCCTGCACGCTAAGCTCGTTGCCGGCCGCACCGGCTACGACATCGTGGTGCCCAGCGCCCACTTCGCCAAGCAGCAGATCGAGGCCGGGCTGTTCCAGAAGCTCGATCGCTCGAAGCTGCCGAACTGGAAGAACCTCGACCCCGCGCTGCTGGCGCAGCTCGCCAAGGTCGACCCCGGCAACCTGTACCTCGTCGACTGGCTGTGGGGCTATGTCACGGTGGGCATCAACGTCGGGCGCGTGAAGCATGCGCTGGGCGATCTGCCGATGCCGGAGAACCCCTGGGCGCTGCTGTTCGATCCGCAGTACACCAGCCGCCTGAAGCAATGCGGCGTCAGCTTTCTCGATTCCGCCAGCGAAGTGCTGCCGGTGACCATGCTCTACGCCGGCAAGTCCGGCTACAGCCGCAACGCAGGCGACTATCCTGCCGCCGCTGAAGGGCTGCGCAAGGTGCGGCCCTACGTCACGCGCTTTTCATCCCCCGGCTACATCAACGATCTGGCTGCCGGCGGGCTGTGCGCGGTGATGGGCTACTCCGGCGACATCAACATCGCCCGTGCTCGCGCGATCGCCGCGAAGAACGGCGAAGAAATCGAAGCCCTCGTGCCGACCCACGGCGCCACGCTGTTCTTCGATTCGATGGCGATCCCGGCCGACGCACCGCACCCGAATAACGCGCACCTGTTCATCAACTACATCCTGCGGCCCGAAGTGCATGCCGCGCTTACCAACAAGGTCTTCTACGCTAACCCCAACCGCGCATCGCTGCCCTATGTGAAGAAGGACGTTGCCGAGAACCCGTCGGTCTTCCTCTCGGCTGAAGCTGCCAGCCGCATGACTCCGCCCGACGCAGTACCGCAGGAGATCCGCCGCGTGCAGACGCGGATCTTCACGCGGTTCAAGGCGAAGGAGTAGCTATTTCTCGGATACGGTGGCAAAGGTGCTCGTGCCGCTGTATTCCACAAGGGCCGGACGGTTCGGGGGTGGTTTGCCGTGGTATTTGGACTACGTTAATGCTGCCCTATGAGTTTCTCACGTAGCCCGCTGTGCCAATGTCGACGTGGCGCCAATTAAGGTAGCGGCAAAGTCCTTGAAGGTCCGGAAACAAGGTTCGTTCACTAACCCCCAGCCTGTCTAGCTGCACGAGGATTCGTTTTCTATACGTTTCAGGGATGACGTATTCAAATATCAAACTCTTCATGCCCCTGTTTTTTTCCAGCGGTACAAAGCAGTTAGTCTTTTCAGAAAACGGGTGTAGCGTGAACCACCCACTCTGGGCGCTAATCCTTGGATTGTTTAGACGAGGCTGAAAGACACGTGTCGCCCGGTGGCTAAATGGCGACTTCGAATAGATGTCTTTGTCGAGAAAATTCGGGTAATCCAGCGCATGCGAACCAAAGGGCAGCTAACGGATTAGTCGTCCAGTCTAGAAGACGTGTTCTAAGGCCGAAGTGTTGAGCAGTAACAAGTAGATCGAGATCCGTGGTATTTCCATCTGGGATCAACGTGGCACCGGCAAGCCTAAGCTGGTAGATGAGGTTTTTCTCCAGTTGAGCTGTGTCGGTTTGTTCTCGCCTTCGTGCAATGCTAGGAATTAAGTTTCCGCGTGGGTGTTGGCCACGAAATATGAGCCCCCCGGATACTAGATCGAGACCCTCTAATTCTTCGACTAGATTGGCAACGTCGACTATTTTCATTAGATCTTCGGACGACGTGGTCACTCTTTCCTCCCTCCTAGCGGTTCATAATTGTATTGTCCACCGGATCTTTTGGGTACGGGCAGCCGTGAAGTGTGCACCTATCCGATTTGACAGCTGACTGAGTGGTGCTTCGCGAGCTACGGAGGCAGCGTCAGGTTGCCAAGGCGTAGAGTTTGAGTTGAGAAATGCCCTGACTTTCCCGGTCCAGCCGGACCGCGGCCCGACAGCTGGAGTACTTTCTTTATGCGAACAAAGAAAGTACTCCAGCTTCAACGCTGTCTGCTACTCAAAGCATCGGGTGGCTGCGCAACTCGCCCTTGCTGTCGTTCAGTGCCCGCCCCTGATTTCGCGGCGCTCCATCCAAGCTATGAGCGGCATACAGGCGTAAGGTCGTGGAGGGTTCTGGCTTTGGGTCCCGTCGGGAGCGCCGAGTAGCGGAGCGCGACCGGGAAGAAGGCCGAGGACTGTTTGAGCTCCGAGCGCAGCGAGGGCGAGTTCCGCAGGCCCCCGGTCGTGCGAGCAACGCAGGGGAGTCAGGCACGGAGTGCCTGACCGCGAGCGCCGGGTCGCCTTTTCTTGGTTACTTCTTTTGGCGAAGCAAAAGAAGTAACACGCCCGCCGGGTGCGGGAACCCGGCCAACGTTCGTGTCAATTTTGGCTGGCCGTGAATAGAAGTCCGAGGCTTCACGTTGCACTACCCGGCTAACGTCAAAGCCAATGAACGTGAATGCGGTGAATCAGCAAAAAGGCGGGCTAAGCCAAAACGGCCTACCAGCCCTCGGTCACTTCTGATTCAGCGACCAGCGCGGCTGCGCAACCCCGCAGCCGCACAGTGCGCCTGATTACGGCGCCACGTTCACCGCAAACTTCTTCACCCAGGTCGTGCCGGACCCGCCCACAACTTCATTGCCGAATTCGACGCTGGCAATGTATTCCTCAGGATTCACCAGGCCTTTGCCGACCATGTAGCGCAGCAGCGCGTCAATCGGGATCTGGCCCTTCAGTTGCCGCGTGGGGCTGCGGAAGGAGTAGAGCGTCCAGCCGCGGCCGTCGCCGCGGTCGCCGATGTTGTCGGCGCGGAAGAGGTCGTAACGCACACCGCCGAGCACCGGCTGGTCGACTATCTGGCCGGCGGGGATGGCGCCTTGCTGGTAGTCCATCCAGAACATGATCTCGGTGGTGATCAGTTTGGGGTTGGGCTGCTCGCTCCAGCTACCGCTGCTGGTGAGCCAGATTTCCGGCGCGAGGTTGTAGCTGCCGGTGGCTTGCGTTTCGACTTCGTAGTCCATGCTCAGGCTTTGCATCGCCGTGATCTTGAGCGGGAAGCGCGGGTCGGAGGGCTTGCCACCGGACCAGGGTTTCCAGCCGAACATGATCTGCGGGTAGGCGAACACGGTCGGGTCTTGGCCGGGCCAGCTCCAGGTCCAGCCGATTTCGGTCTGGCCATCCTTGGTGCGGCGGAGCAGGCATTGCTCGGGGGTGAAGGTGCGTGCCTTGTCGATGCCCCAGACGTTGTTCTCGTACTTGTAGGGGCCGACGATGGCGCTGGCCCATGCGGCGCAGTCGGCGGTGACGCCGGCTTCCGCGCGACCCGGCGCCGGCACCGTGGGGGCCTTGGCGGCGGGGCTGGGGGCGACCGACTGGGTGCCGCCGCAGGCGGCGAGCACGAGCAGGGCGAGGGGGGCAAAAGCAGCAAAGCGCATCGGGTGTCTCCGTATCGTTATATGGATGCGGTGGACTGTATCGGCGCGCGTTCGCTTTGCCCCTGCCCCGGCTTGCGCGGCACCTTGCACGGCTTGCGCTTTTTGCGCCCGGGCGGCCCGCCTTGGCCGCCACGGGAGGGGCGCGCCGCGGCGGTGCGCCGACTTAGTTTTGCGATCAGCGCCCGAGCGGCAGCACCGGCATGCAGAGCTCGGCGACGAGGCTGTCGCTGCCGGTGCCCGGCTGGCTGGCGGTATAGGCTTCGAAGAAGGGCCCGCTGGCGGCGATGAAGCCGCTTTGCGGCAGCCACTGGTCGATCAGCCACGACCAGGCGAGGCCGATGTCGGTGCGCGGGCCTTCGAAGCGGACGCAGGCGTGCCAGCCGCCTTCGACCCGCTTGCGCGAGGGGCGCAGTTGGGCGCTTTCCTGCCAGCCGGGGGGCAGCACCACGCAGGCGTCGTAACGGCAGTGCTGCGGCGGCGCGATCGCCGGGTCGTCCAGCCCCATGCCAAGCATCGGCTGATCGCCGAGGCCGAGCGCGTGTGCCCAAGGCTGGAAGCGCGCCCACAGCGGCGCCACCACCTTGGCGTAGTCGCCCTGCACGCGCCAGTACAGCACTTCGCGCGGCGGCAAGTGTTGCAGCGTGACCTTGCCCAGCGTGAGCCTTCCCGGGTCACCGCTTGGTGTGTCCGCAGCGTGCTGCAGACTGCCTTGGCGCCAGGCGCTGGGTGTAACGCCAAAGTGCTGGCGGAAGGCGCGTGCGAAGGTTTCGGCGGATGCGAAGCCGCACGCCTGCGCCACTTCGCGGACCGTCAGCGCCGGGTCGTAGCGCAGCCGGATGCCGGCGGTTTCCAGGCGGCGGCGGCGCACGAAATCGCGCAGGGTTTCGCCGGTCCATGCACGGAATACGCGATGCAGGTGAAACGGCGAAAAGGCGGCCAGGCGCGCAAGGTGATCAAGCCGAAGATCATCGGCCAGATGGGTTTCGACATGGTCGATCACGCGATTGAGCCGTCGTGCGTGGCTACCGACCAGGGCGTGGGAATCGAGAGTAGATGTCATGGAACCTCACTCGGCAGGCGCCGCGACGATGAATGTGACAACGTTTGCAAGCCCGTACAGCCTGCCACAGAGGCGGCCTTGATGCCAGCCTTGTCGTGGCAGATTTCGGCTGCTGGGCCCGGTCGGCCCCGCTATTGCTGGCCGGGATCACCGGGGCGGTGGCGTGAGGCCCTGGCGATGCGGCGGCGCAGCTCAGTGGTTTGCTGCGCCAGCGCCGGCATGCGCGAGGCCGGGCCGCGGCGCGAGGCGATGGATCAGCAGGTGGGCGATGCTGGCCAGTACGACCAGCAGGGCGAGACCGAGCGCCCAGACGAGCCACAGGGCCGGCCCGATCCAGGCCATCGCAGTGGCGACCCAGGGCTGCCCCAGCACCAGGCCAGCGCCGATGGCGGACAGGGCCATCCGCAGCGATTCGAGCATGGCCGGGTCTGCCCAGGCGAGCCATGCCGGCAGCGGCCAGTCGCGCAGTATGGCAGCCAGCGTTTGCGCATCGGCCGTGCCGGCTGCGGTGGCGGCCCAGCTTGCAAGGCTGTGCGCGAGCGCAATGGCGCCGCTCCAGAACAAAGCAAGAACGACGGTGATCGACCACAAGACTGCCTTCATCGCGCTGCCCTCCTGTGCAAGTGCTGTTGCGCGTTCAGAGCGGGCCGGTCGAGTGAAAGTTCCGGGGCCGGGAGTCCGGACGGTTGCGCTGCTTGTGACGATAAAAAACCCTGGGGCCGGCGTAGCCGGAGCCCAGGGCTCGTGTGCCATTGCAACGGATTACTGCTTGCGTTCGTCGAGCTTCGCCAGCAGTGGTTTGAGGCTCTCCTTGCGTGCCGGGTCAACGCGGATTGCTTCGTCGAAGGCGGCGCGGGCCAGTTCGCTGTCACCACTGTGCAGATACGCCAGACCCATGCCGATCCAGGCTTTGCTGTTCTTCGGATCGAGCGTGATGACCTGCCGGTAGGTGGCGACGCTCTTGCTGACGTCGAGCTGCGAGAGCTGGAAGCCCGCAAGGCGCAGCAGGGCCGTGCTGGACTTCGGTTCTGCAGCGACGGCGGCGGCGAAGCTCTCGCCCGCCTTGTCGAGCTTGCCTTCAGTCCAGTATTTGTCGGCGCGGGCGATCAGCGTTGCGGCCGAGTTGGTCACCGGCTCCGCCGCCACCGCCATGACGCTGGCGGTGGCAACGAGCAGCGCCGCGAGGACGCTGCGCAGCCTCACTTCAGCGCCCCCTTGCCGTAGCGGTCTTCATAGCCCTGGCGCACCTTGTCGATGGCGTCCTTGCTGATGCCGTTGAAATACCAGTCGTGGCCCTCGATCGGCTTGAAGTACTTTTGCAGCAGCGCGTCGGCGAAGGCTTCGTTGCCGTCCTTCTTGCGCACCGCTTCACGCATTTCCGGAATCCACTTGAAGTAGGTGTGCTGCGCGACTTCGTAGATGCCGTTCCACCAGGTGTAGTCCGGCCCCATCATCGCGGCGCCGTGGCGGGCACGACGTCCTTCGTGGTGCCAGATCTCCCACCAGGTCCATTCGATCTTCTCGTCGAACGGCGCGGCGGTCAGGTAGCCCTTCGCGGTCAGTTCGCCCATCATTGCGGCGATCGGCTTGGCGAACTTGTCGTTGTACAGATCGACCACATCGTCGAACTGCTTGTAGTGGCCTTCGATCTGGCGCTTCGTATGGCACGCCGTGCAAACGTCCTGCATGTTTTTGCGGCGCTTCTCCCAGGTCACGACTTCGACGACCTTGGCACCCTTGTAGGTGTCGCCCACCTTCGGCAGCGCGATGCTCGCCGGCAGGTCATAGGCCTTCTTGTCGTCGGTGCGGACCATGTTGAGTTTCACCGACACGGCAGGGCGCAGCGTCCAGGAGATGCGCTCGCCAACGTCGTGGGTCACTTCCTGACGCTCGGTCGCGCTCATGTGGCAGGTCGCGCAAGTCGGCGCAGCGGTGTAGTCCTTGCCGACCACCCACTTCTTGGACTTGAGGTTCATCTCCTCCTTGTGCGCGGCAAAGGCGATGCCGTGCTTGGATTCCTCGTAGATCTCCTTCTGCGGATGATCCGGGCCGAGGTGGCACTTGCCGCAGGTATCCGGCTCGCGCGCCTGCGCCGCCGAGAAGCGGTGGCGGCTGTGGCAGGCCGAGCAGGAGCCCAGCGAACCATCCGGGTTGATGCGGCCGATGCCGGTGTTCGGCCAAGTCTGCGCCGTCGGGCGGTTGTTCGCGTCCAGCGCGACCTTGCTGCCGTGGCATTGCAGGCAGCCGGCGGTGACCGCGGCCGGGCCGCCGATCACTTCACCCATGATGTTGTCCAGCGAGGCGAGGATCTGGCCGCCCGACGCATGGTGCGAAGGTTGTTGCTGCTCGACTTCCTTCTCGTGGCAGGTCGCGCAGACCTTGGGGCTCACCACGGTGGTGATGAAGTTCGGTTTGCCCTTGTACTCGCGGTGCTTGTAGGCACCTGGCGCACCTTCGGTGGCCTTGTGGCAGTCGTAGCAGTCGACGTTGTGCTTGGCGTGGGCGCTCTTCTTCCATTCGCCGACCAGGCCCGGGTTGTCGTCCGCATGGCACGACACGCATTCCTTGCCGATGGCGATGTCCGTGGCCGATTTCTTGATCTTCATGTCGGCCGCGTGCGCACCGACCGAGAAGAAGGTGCAGAGGCCAAGGATCAAGCCCGCAAGGGCGATCCGACGAGGGGTCATTTTGGTGCCTTCCTGAGTAATGTTGGGGCAGGGTGATCAGGGGCAATGTGCTTGTTTGGCCCCGTACGCGTTGATACCCCCTCGCAGGGCGTTTGAATCCTTGACATAGATCAAGCGAAAAAACGCGACGGTGGAACTTCGCCACAGTGGCGAGGTCGCGGCGACGGTGTTTGAGCACAGGAAGTCAGCCACGCTGGGGGCAGCGGGAGGCTTTGCCGTTGCGCGCCGCCAAAACAAAAAAAGCCCACGCACCCGGTCGGGTGGTGGGCTGTGGCGCGCTGAATTACTCAGCTGACCTGGATCACGATCTTGCCGCGTGCGCGGCCGGTTTCGCTGCGGGTGTGCGCGGCGCGGATTTCGCTCAGCGGGAACATGCTGTCGATCACCACGCGCAGCTTGCCGGCGTCGGCGAGCTGGCCGATCTCCGCCAGCTGTGCGCCGTTCGGCTGCACGAAGCAGAAGAACGGGGTGACACCGTGCTGCGCGGCGAGCGCGGCATCCACCGGGCTGGCGATCGTGACAATGCGGCCGCCCTTGCGCAGCGTGGCGAGCGACTTCAGCTGGATCTCGCCACCGAGGGTGTCAAACACCACGTCGAGGTCGCGCAGGGTGCTGAAATCCTGCTTGGTGTAGTCGATCACCTCGTCGGCACCGAGCGACTTCACCAGCTCGACGTTGGCGGTGGAGGTGGTGGTAATCACATGCGCACCACGCACTTTGGCGAGCTGGATCGCGAAGTTGCCCACGCCGCCGGCGCCGGCGTGGATCAGCACCCGCTCGCCGGCTTGCAGCTGCGCCATCTCGAACAGCGACTGCCAGGCGGTGAGCGCGACCAGCGGCACGGCAGCGGCTTCCTGCCAGTTCAGCGATGCCGGCTTGCGGGCGATTTCGGATGCGCGCACCGCGATGTACTCGGCGTAGCTGCCATCGCGGACGATGTCGGGGCGCGCGAAGACCGCATCGCCGATCTGCCAGCCGCTGACTTGCGTACCCACGGCAACAATCTCGCCGGCGAAGTCCCAGCCCAGCGTCAGCGGCAGTTGGTGCGGCAACATGTCCTTCAGGTAGCCCTTGCGGATCTTCCAGTCCACCGGGTTCACGCTTGCGGCGTGGATGCGGACCAGCACATCGTCCGGCCCCGGCTGCGGCACCGGGCGTTGTTCGAGCGAAATCACGTCGGCATCGCCGTAGTTGTGGATCACGGCGGCGAGGTGGGTGCTGTTCATGGTCGTTTCCTTGCAAATGGGGTTCGATGTGGTGCCAGCATAGGCTCAGCCCCGGCGCTTGATAAGCGGGTCGCGACGCACTAGATTGTTTCCTTCATGGAAACAAAAGCGCCCACCACCTGCGCCTGCATGGATCGCAATGCCCATTCCCTTTGAACGCATCCCCGGCCTCCTGCTGTTTGCCCGCGTGGCGCGCAGCGGCAGTTTCTCAAGCGCGGCACAGGCCTTGGGCTTGAGCCGATCGGCCGTGAGCAAGCAGGTCGCCGCCTTCGAGGCGCAGATCGGCGGCCGACTGATCCAGCGCACCACGCGCAAGCTGGAACTGACCGAACTGGGCGACGAGATCCTGCGCGAAGCGCAGCGCGTCGAAACCGCCCTCGAGGCAATCGAAGACCTCAGCGCCGAGCACGCGCAGCAGGTGCGCGGCAAGCTGCGCGTCAGCTGCTCGGCCACTGCCGGGCGCGAGTTGCTGGTGCCGCTGCTGCCCGAGTTCCACCGCCGCTACCCGGAACTGGAGCTGGAGTTGGGCCTCGAAGACCGCTTCGTCGATCTGGTTGCCGAGCGTGTCGATGTCGCGATCCGCATCGGCCATCTGCCGGATTCTTCGCTCGTCGCGCGGCGGCTCGGCGAGCTCGCGTGGGCGCTGGTCGCCAGCCCGGATTATCTGGCGCGCCGCGGTACGCCGACACGCCCGGAAGACCTCGCCGGCCACGCCTGCCTCTTCTACAGCAACGGCAAACACCGGCTCGACAACTGGGGCTTCGTGGTCGGCGGCGAAGTGCAGCGCTATGCGGTGCAAGGCCCGCTGGTGATCAACGATGCCTCGGCCCTGGTGAGCGCCGCGATCGGCGGCATGGGCGTGCTGCTGATCGACCAGGCGCTGGTTCGTGCGCCAGTTGCCGCCGGCCTGCTGACGCCCTTGCTGCCCAACTTCCCGCCCGCGCCGGGCTTTCCGGTCTACGCGGTCTATCCGGCACGCGAACACCTGCCGGCGCGCACGCAGGCCTTCGTCGATTTCCTCGGCGAACGCTTCGCGCCCTTGTTGCGGGAAACCTAGCGCGCTGAACGCCGATGCCGCTTAGTTTGCGGGCATCGATTGCGGGGCTGCGGGCAAGGTCTCGGCAGGCGCCACGGGCGCCGACGCGGCTGTCGGCGGCACCGGCGCACTGGCACTGGTGGCGGGTTCGACCGCCGGCGGCACTTCAGCCATTGGCGCCTCGGCGGCAGGGGCTGATGCGTCGCTCGCAGGGGGCTCGCTTTGCGCGGCCGGTGGTTCCGGCGGGCGCGGCCGCGGTGCGGAGGCCTCTGTTTCGGGGGCCTCGCCGAACAGCGATTGATACCACGCGTGCAGGCGGCCGCTGAGGGTGGCGTCCTGAGCGCGCACGAAGCGCGCGTTGGTGTCGATCAGGCGGGCGTTCTGCGCGCGCGAGAAGAAGTCGCCGACCATCGGCAGCGCGCTGTGTGCGCCCTGGCCCCAGTAGTTGCTGCGCAGCGTGATGCGCGCGTCGTTGAAGCCGACCCAGGCGCCCGCCACCAGCTGCGGGTGCATCAGGATGAACCAGCCGTCGGTGTTGTCCTGCGTGGTGCCGGTTTTGCCGGCGAGGTCACCGCGCACGCCGAAGCGGCCGCGGATCGCGCTGCCGGTGCCGCGCTGCACGACGCCGCGCATCGCGTCGAGCAGGGTGTCTTCAGCCTCTGCGGAAATCGCGCGCTCGGGGTCCGCCGGGCGGAACTCTTCCAGCACTTCGCCCTTGCGGTTCTCGATGCGCAGCACCATTGCCGGCGCGAGGTAATGGCCGGCGTTCGCGATGGTGGCATAAGCGCTGACCATTTCGTACAGCGTCACCGGGCTGGTACCGAGCGCCAGCGAGGGCACCTCGTCGAGCTTGCTCTCGCGCACGCCCATCGCGCGCGCGAGCTTGGCGACGCGCGCGGGGCCGACCTGCTGCATCACCTGGGCGGTGATGCGGTTGCGCGATAGCGCGAGCGCCGTGGCCAGCGTCATCGGCTCGCCGGTGGGCGGTTCGGCGTCGTCCGGTTCCCACACCTCGCCGCCCGGCAGCGGTATCTGCACCGGGGCGTCGACGAAGGTGTCATCCGGCTTTGCGCCATGCTCGAAGGCGGCACCGTAGACGAAGGGCTTGAAGGTGGAGCCGGGTTGGCGGCGCGCCTGCCGCACATGGTCGTAGGCGTCGACCGCGAAATCGCGACTACCGACCCACGCGAGGACCGCGCCGCTGCGCGGATCGATCGCAAGGAAGCCCGCTTCGATGCGCGTTTTCTCGTCGCGTAGCTGCCGCATGAAGTCGGTGTCACGCAGCAGGCGCTTGAGCGCCTCGTCTGCCGATTCGCCGGCCGCGGTGGCTTCGGCAAAGGCCGTGCTGTCGCGCACCAGCGCTTCAACGGTGCGATTGCCGGCGCGCCACTGGCCGCCCCATGCGCCGTTGGCGATACCCTGCAGGGCGCGCGTGCGTTGCTCCACTGCGCGCGCCGCAAAGCCCTGCAGGCGCGAATCGATGGTGGTGCGCACAACCAACCCATCGGTGTAGATGTTGTAGTCGTGCTGGTCGGCCCAGTCGATCAACCAACGCTTCAACTGCACGGTGAAGTGGGGGGCGTCGCCGGGTTCGGCCGACTGCCGTTCGAAGTCCAGCTTTAGCGGCCGTTTCGCGAGTGCTTCGAAACGTTGGGCGGAGAGCTTGTCCTGCTTGGCCATCAAGGCCAGCACTACGTTGCGCCGCTCGCGCGCACGGTCCGGGTTCAGCACCGGGTTGTAGTAGCTGGTGCCCTTCAGCATGCCGATCAGCGTCGCGCTCTCGGATATATCCAGCTCGCGCGCCGGCTTGCCGAAGTAGGTGCGCGCCGCCATGTCGATGCCGTAGGCGTTGTAGAGGAAGGGCACCGTGTTGAGGTAGGTCTCGAGGATCTGCTGCTTTGAATACAGCGCCTCGATCTTCAGCGCCGTGATCGCTTCCTTGAGCTTGCGCGTGATGTTCTGACGGCGTCCGATCTCTTCAGGGAACAGGTTGCGCGCAAGCTGTTGCGTGATCGTGGAGCCCCCCTGCGTATCGCCTTGCAGCGTGGCCAGCGTCGCGCCGATCAGGCGGCGGAAGTCGATGCCGTGGTGGTCGTAGAAGCGCTTGTCCTCGGTCGCGATCAGCGCGTCGATCACGCGCGGCGAAATCGCATCCAGCGGCACCCAGTCGCGGTTGCCGCGCTTGAACTCGGCGAGCGGCTTGCCATCGGCCGACAGCACCTGCGTCGGTGCTTCCTCGCGCGCCTTGCGGATATCCGAGATGCCCGGTGTGAAGGGAATCAGCACCAGCACCCACGCGAGCAGCAGCGCGGGCGGAATCGCGAGCGCGATCAGCACATCGCGGCGGCTTGGGTGGCGCAGGCGTTGCCACAGGGCGCCGAGCGCGGATTTCAACCAGGGCAGGAACGGAGTCGGCAAATGTGGGGGCACGATGTCGGCAGTATCGGGAAGGCCCGCGCATTATGCGCGGGCTGGCGGGCGGAGCTGCCCGTACACCGTCAACGGCGAAGCGCCGCAGCCGGCAGAACGTGAAGCGGCATCCGGCGTCGGAGTCGAAGGGCGGCAGGGCGCCAGGCTGCGCGTGCGTAGGGGCCACCGGCCGTGCCGCCCTTGCCGCGCGGGTTCGGTCGCGAGACGCCCCGAAACATTCAGACCAGGTTCTCCGCGTGATGGCGCAGGTGATCTTCCATCAGGCTTGCGATGAAGTAGTAACCATGGTCGTAGCCGGCGTGGCGCCGCAGCTCCAACGCCTGCCCGTGAGCGATGGCGGCATGCTCCAGCGTTTCGGGGCGAAGCTGTTCGTGAATGAATTTGTCGTCGGTTCCCTGATCGATCAGGATGCGCCCCGGAAAACGGCGGTGCGCCAGCAGCGCGCTGGCATCGTGTGCCAGCCATTGCTCGCGCTCGTCTCCCAGGTAGCGGCTGAAGGCTTTCTCGCCCCACGGGCACTGGCTGGGCGCGCCGATCGGCGCGAAGGCCGAGAGCGAGCGATAGCGGCCCGGGTTGCGCAGCGCCAGTACCAGCGCGCCGTGTCCGCCCATCGAATGGCCGAAGAGGCCGCAACGTGAGAGCTCGGCCGGGAAGTGTTCGCCAATCAGCGCGGGCAACTCGTGCACCACATAGCTCTCCATGCGGAAGCGCTCGCGCCACGGCGCTTCGGTCGCATCGAGATAGAAGCCCGCACCTTCGCCGAACTCCCAATCGCCGGTCGCGCCCGCGATACCGGTGTCGCGCGGGCTGGTGTCCGGCGCGACGAGCATCAGGCCCAACTCCGCTGCGACGCGCTGCGCACCGGCCTTGATCGCGAAAGTCTCTTCCGTGCAGGTGAGCCCGGCGAGGTAGAAGAGCACCGGCACCTTGCCGTGCGCGGCCTGTGGCGGCGTGAACACCGAGAAGCGCATCGCGCCCGAGGTCTCGCGCGATTCGTGGCGGTAGAACGCCTGCGTGCCACCAAAACAGCGGTGCGAAGACAGCAACTCGGGCGCCATCAATAGACCACCACGCTGCGAATTGATTCGCCGCGGTGCATCAGGTCGAAGCCTTCGTTGATGCGCTCCAGCGGCAGGATGTGCGTGATCAGCGGATCGATCTGCACCCGACCTTCCATGTACCAGTCCACGATGCGTGGCACATCAGTGCGCCCGCGCGCGCCACCGAAGGCGCTGCCGCGCCAGTTGCGGCCCGTCACCAGCTGGAAGGGGCGGGTGCTGATCTCCTCCCCCGCGCCGGCGACGCCGATGATCACGCTGGTGCCCCAGCCCTTGTGGCAACACTCCAGCGCCTGGCGCATCACCTTGGTGTTGCCGATGCACTCGAAGCTGTAGTCCGCGCCACCACCGGTAAGCGAGACGAGATAGGCAACAAGGTCGCCATCGACCTCACCCGGATTGACGAAGTGCGTCATGCCGAACTGTTCGGCGAGCGCGCGCCGCGCCGGGTTGATGTCCACCCCGACGATCATGCCGGCGCCCGCCATGCGCGCACCCTGAATCACGTTGAGTCCGATACCGCCCAGCCCGAACACCACAACCTTGGCGCCCGGCTCCACCTTGGCCGTGAAGATCACTGCACCAATGCCCGTGGTGACGCCGCAGCCGATGTAGCAAACCTTGTCGAAAGGCGCGTCCTCGCGGATCTTCGCCAGCGCGATCTCGGGCAGCACCGTGTAGTTGGCGAAGGTCGAACAACCCATGTAGTGGTAGAGCGGCTTGCCGCCGATCGAGAAGCGGCTGGTGCCGTCCGGCATCAGTCCGCGGCCCTGGGTGGAACGGATCGCCTGGCAGAGGTTGGTCTTCGGGTTGAGGCAATACTCACATTCGCGACATTCCGGCGTGTAGAGCGGAATCACGTGATCGCCCTTCTTCAGGTGTCGCACGCCCGGCCCCACATCTACCACCACGCCCGCGCCTTCATGCCCGAGGATCGTCGGGAACAGCCCCTCCGGGTCCGCGCCGGAAAGGGTGTATGCATCCGTATGGCAGATCCCGGTGGCCTTCACCTCCACCAGCACTTCGCCCGCACGCGGCCCCTCCAGATCCACTTCCTCGATCACCAGCGGTGCGCCCGCCTGATATGCAACGGCTGCCCTGACCTTCATTTGCCTGCCCCCTCGGATGCGACAACTGCGGTGGATGGACGAGTACGCCTGTTCGATCAGTGTAGTAGCCGCGGCGCATGTCAGCAGCGCGATCGTTTTTGCTGCGTGCGCACCAAACGCCCTGCGGCGCGTGAATGCAAAACGCCCACCTTTCTGTGGGCGTTCTTCTGGCGACGTGGCGCAGCCTGCGCGCCAGAGCACTCACTTCAGATCAAACCGATCCAGGTTCATCACCTTCACCCACGCGGCGACGAAGTCGCGCACGAACTTCTCGCCCGCATCGCTCTGCGCATACACCTCGGCCAGCGCGCGCAGCTGCGAGTTGGAGCCGAACACCAGATCCACCCGGGTGCCGGTCCACTTCACGGCGCCGGTGCGGCGGTCGCGGCCTTCGAAGCGCTGGGCGTTCTCATCCATCGGATGCCACACCGTGCCCATATCGAGCAGGTGGGTGAAGAAGTCGTTGCTGAGCTGGCCGGGGCGCTGCGTGAACACGCCGTCCTTCGCGCCGCCGTAGTTCGCGCCGAGCACCCGCAGGCCGCCGACGAGCACCGTCATCTCGGGAGCAGAGAGCGTCAGCAGTTGCGCCTTGTCGACCAGCAGTTCCTCGGCCGGAACGCGGTACTGCGCCTTCTGGTAGTTGCGGAAGCCATCGGCCTGCGGCTCCAGCGGTTCGAACGATGCGGCGTCGGTCTGCGCTTCGGTGGCATCCATGCGGCCCGGTGCGAAGGGCACTTCAATCGCATGGCCGGCGGCCCTGGCGGCGACTTCCACCGCGGCGGAACCGGCCAGCACGATCAGGTCGGCGAGCGAGACTCGTTTGCCACCGCTCGCTGCCGCGTTGAAGTCACGCTGGATGCCTTCGAGCACACCGAGCACCTTCGCCAGCTGCGCCGGCTGGTTCGCTTCCCAGTCCTTCTGCGGGGCAAGGCGGATACGCGCACCGTTGGCGCCGCCGCGCTTGTCCGAGCCACGGAAGCTCGCCGCCGACGACCAGGCGGTGTAGACCAGCTCGGCCGTCGTCAGGCCCGAGGCGAGGATCTTCGCCTTCAGCGCTGCCACGTCCGCGGCGTCGACCAGCGGGTGATCCACGGCCGGAATCGGGTCTTGCCAGATCAGGTCCTCACTCGGCACTTCCGGCCCGAGGTAACGGCCCTTCGGCCCCATGTCGCGGTGGGTCAGCTTGAACCAGGCGCGGGCGAAGGCGTCGGCGAACGCGGCCGGGTCTTGGTGGAAGCGGCGCGAGATCTTCTCGTAGATCGGGTCGAAGCGCAGCGACAGGTCGGCCGTGGTCATCATCGGCGGATGCTTCTTGGCCGGGTCGTGCGCATCCGGAATCATGTGCTCCGGCTTCACGTTCTTCGCCACCCACTGGTGCGCGCCGGCCGGGCTCTTCGTCAGTTCCCACTCGTAGCCGAAGAGCATGTCGAAGTAGCCGTTGTCCCAGGTGGTGGGGTTGGGCTTCCAGGCACCTTCGATGCCGCTGGTGGTGGTGTGCACACCCTTGCCAGTGCCGAGCTTGTTGATCCAGCCAAAGCCCTGCGCTTCGATCGGTGCGGCTTCCGGGGCGGGGCCCACTAGCGCCGGGTCACCCGCGCCGTGCGCCTTGCCAAACGTGTGGCCGCCGGCGACCAGCGCCACCGTCTCTTCGTCGTTCATCGCCATGCGGGCGAAGGTCTCGCGCACATCGCGGCCGCTCGCCACCGGGTCCGGCTTGCCGTCCGGCCCTTCCGGGTTCACATAGATCAGGCCCATCTGCACCGCGGCGAGCGGGTTGGCCAGTTCGCGGTTGCCGGAGTAGCGGCTGTTCGGCTTGTCCGACGTGGCGAGCCATTCCTTCTCCGCGCCCCAGTAGATGTCCTCTTCCGGCTGCCAGATGTCCGCGCGGCCGCCGCCGAAACCGAAGGTCTTGAAGCCCATCGATTCGAGCGCGACGTTGCCGGCCAGGATCATCAGATCCGCCCACGAGAGCTTGTTGCCGTACTTCTGCTTGATCGGCCACAGCAGCCGACGCGCCTTGTCCAGGTTGCCGTTGTCCGGCCAGCTGTTGATCGGCGCGAAGCGCTGGTTGCCGGTGCCCGCACCACCACGGCCGTCTGCCGTGCGGTAGGTGCCGGCGCTGTGCCAGGCCATGCGGATGAACAGGCCGCCGTAGTGGCCCCAGTCCGCCGGCCACCAGTCCTGCGAGTCGGTCATCAGCGCCTTGAGGTCCGCCTTCAGCGCGGCGTAGTCGATCGACTTGAACGCCTTGGCGTAGTCGAAGCCCGCGTCCATCGGGTTCGAGGCCGGCGCGTGCTGATGCAGGATCGAAAGGTTCAACTGGTTCGGCCACCAGTCGCGGTTGGATTGGCGGGCGGGCGTGGTGCGGGAGCCGTGGCCGAAGGGGCATTTCTGTTCGCTGCTCATGGTCGCTGTCTCCGTGTAAGCCGATGAGTGGGTCTGGCTTTGAAGCGTAGATGCCAGCCCATCGGATGACCATTGAATTGCGGCGATGATTGCGATTGATACAACCTATCGAGCTCGCGAGTTTCGATAATCACCGTGACAGCGTTCCGTTTGGCACAGGGCCGGCGAGGCCGCCGTCCGCCGGCCGGGTGCGGTAAGTGCAGTAGCGGGGCGCTGATCAAGCGCACGGAAGACCCCTGCCCACATCGAGGCGCGCATCCCGCAGCTTGACAAGCGCAATGCTGGATACCAAAGTGATATCACTTTCTTGCGATGAGGATGTCATGCAAGCCACCAACGATGCCCAAGTTGAACGCGCCGCCTTCTCGGCCAACGGTTACCTCGCAGTGCTCATCGGCCTTGCTGCCATCGGCTGGCTGATTACCCAGTTCGCGGGGGCCGAGGCGCAGGTGCAGCCCACCACCGTCGGCCTCTGCGTGTTGGTCATCGCCCTGTGTTTCGGTGGTCTCTACATGCTGCAGCCGAACGAGGGCGCCGCGTTGCAGCTCTTCGGCGCCTACGTCGGCACCGACCGGAAGAGCGGCTTGCGCTGGACGATCCCGCTCTTCACCCGCCGCCGCATCTCGCTGCGCGTGCGCAACTTTCTGTCGGACAAGCTCAAGGTGAACGACGAACGCGGCAACCCGATCGAGATCGCCGCCGCCATCGTCTGGCGCGTCGACGACACCGCCCGCGCGCTGTTCAACGTGGATGACTACGACGCCTTCGTCCGCATCCAGAGCGAAGCCGCGCTGCGCGAAATCGCCAGCAGCCACCCCTACGACAGCATCGAGGCCGAAGGCGTGCCGGCTGCGCGCACCCTGCGCGGCGGTTCGGACCTGATCGCCGAAGTCCTCGCCCACAAGCTCAACGAACGCCTCGGCCCGGTCGGCCTGCTGGTCGAAGAAACGCGCCTCACGCATCTGGCCTACGCGCCCGAAATCGCCAACGCCATGCTGCGCCGCCAGCAGGCCGAAGCGGTGATCGCCGCACGTCGCAAGATCGTCGACAGCGCCGTCGGCATGGTGGAACTCGCGCTCAACGCCCTCTCCGAGCGCCGCGTGGTGGAACTGGACGACGAACGCAAGGCCGCCATGGTCAGCAACCTGCTCGTCGTGCTGTGCAGCGAGCAAGAGGTCAAGCCCGTCGTCAACAGCGGCACGCTCTACCCCTAAGGCATGGCCTCACCCGGCAAAAAATCCTTCCCGCTGCGCATCGACCCCGCCGTGTGGGAGGCCCTCGCGCGCCTCGCCGGCGCCGAAATGCGCAGCGTGAACGCCCAGATCGAATACCTGCTGCGCGAATCGCTCGCGCGGCGCGGCATCAAGCTCAAGGAAGACGAATCACCCGATGCGCCGGGAGATCAGGAGCGCAGCGAAGCACCCCGGTAGCCCGAATGCAACGGTGTGCGCGGCGTCAAGCCCCGCGTTCCGGCCACGGCTTCTAATCGGGGCCGCAGGTTCAGCAGGTCACCCGCAGTACTGTGCCCGGTGAGCACAGTCGTCATTCTTTGAGGCGCCCTGGCGCCCGCATTCGCGTGAAGCTTGGCCGCATCGAAGAGATCCACCCGCACCACTGCACCGCGCTGGTGCCGCCCGCAGTGAAGCTCCTGCGTGAGGTGCCCGCGCTCTGCGGGCGACTCGGGGCAGCTCTACGAGGTAAACAGCTAGCGGCGCCTTGCGGGGCCTCGCATCGGGCGGTGCCAGGGACTCGTGGCAGCCCCGTAGCCCGGATGCAGCGCTGCGGAATCCGGTCCCGTGGTGCGTGTAACGAGAGCCCTGGATTCCG
The DNA here is from genome assembly GCF_041909475.1 of Niveibacterium sp. NCBI lineage: Bacteria > Pseudomonadati > Pseudomonadota > Betaproteobacteria > Rhodocyclales > Rhodocyclaceae > Niveibacterium > Niveibacterium sp. Next base: position 48,776 of record NZ_JAYRDJ010000013.1, read on the forward strand.
GCTCGCACCTCCATCCAGGCTACATCAAGCGCTCGCCGAAGCCGTCAGCGGGCAAAGGTCTGTCGATGCCTCAACTTGGCGTCAGCTGCCATGTTCGATGAAGCGGCGAATCGAGGATTGCCGCCAGTCTGCCGCACGTGTAGTGGATGTAATCGAAATGTCGGGTGAGATCTTCTTAGCGAATCGTTTGTGCTAAGAAGCGCCTCTACCACACGTATGCCTAGCGGCGAGTTGTTAGATACACGTGCCGCCCCAGCGCGCACGAAGCCCGCTTTGATCACCCGTGTCTGCGTCACATCGGCCACTGCCGTGCGCAATGGATCAAATTCTCGCACCAGCAGATCAGATGCGCGATCCGTTCGAGCGATACCGAAAAATCCACCTGCAACGTAGTTTTGGCGATACAGAACGTTGGTGTTCCGCTGAGCCGGAGTCGAAGCGGCCAGGCACAGCTCGGATGGAGCGCAGCGGAATCCAGAACTTGCGGCGAGCGTGACGCAGCCAATTTATCTACTGCGTGAAGCCTGGAGAAAACTAACTTAGTGCTTCAGCTTCAGCCGACCATTCATACGGAGGATCTCCGAGCGGAATCAATATGTTCTCCGGAAGTAAAGGACGTCTCATCAGCTTGTTTTTAACGATGAGCCTCTCGATTTCTTGGCGAGCCTCCGCGTTGGTATTTGCACCTGCTCTTGTGTAGACATCTTCCACTCGCAATGGGCGCCCGACTGTAGCGAATAGATCCAGAATTCGTTCTTGCAACGCGGACTCAGGCCCTTCAAGCTCATCGAGCCTTCGTTTGAGGGTTGTCACCTCTCTCTGGCTTTCCTGAATTCTCTTTTCGAGGCGAGTTTTCTCATGATTTAGAGTATCAATGTCTCGCTTGAATCTCTCCTCAAGATCGAGCATTTCTCGTCTGTGCCGGCGAACTTCAGCTTCCGTAAGCAGTTCGCCCTCGGCGGCCTCTTTGCGCAGATCGTTTTGTTTCTTCTTTTGATAGAGTACAAACTTCAATACGTACTCTGTCGGGAAAGGCAGTACGTAGATGTACGTCAGAGCAGACAGCAGCGGAAATAGAAAACCTTTGAAAATTATGGATTCAGCATCGGGAAAGCAAATTCTATCAATCCACTCGAATGTTACTGTTGCCTTGGTTTCCGAGAACAAGAGAACGAAGAACTTGTAGTTCCACAATGACCAAGCGATTGCGAAGCTGCTTATGAGGGGGTTCGACAGTCGATCAAGAAGCGAATCCTTTGTCGCGTCCATGATCTCCTTGGCGGTTTCCAATTGGCTCATTATAGTTTCCGTTTGTCATAAATTCCCCGCCAGGCTCTTTGACTACAAGGTTGCCGTGGGCCGCGAATTTGAAAAATAAGTGCAACGCGGTCTGAATTAGGAGGGCGAACTGGGATGCTGCCTGCATCCATTAAAAAGATGCAGCGATGAATAGGTGCCACCAGTTCACCCATCAAGAACGATACAGCATCACCGGGTTGTTGCGGATTGGCTGCACGCAAGCGGAGATAGCGCGTCGCTTGGGGCGCTTGCAGCGCGATCAGCCGAGAACTCAGACGCAACGTCACGACAAATGATGGTAGCTATCGCGCGCAGAAGGCCCTCCAGTATCCCCAAGCGCGTAGGCGACGTGTGCGCTAAGTCTTGGTACAGCGCGCGGCTTTGGGCTCAGGTCGAGGCGCACCTGCAGCAGAAATGGAGTCTCGAGCAGATCAGTGCCGTGTTGCGCCAAGAAGACCTCTGTCGCGTGAGGCACGAGGACAAGCAAGGGGACGACTCGCTGTACGAGCACACGCGGACCATGCCCAAGCAGCGGCGCAAGCGATACCACAGCAAGGATTCGCGTGGGGTCTTGAGCGGCAAGCGATACATCAGCACGCGTGACGCTGCGATCAACGAGCGGCGCGAAATGGGTTACTGCGACGGCGACACCGTCATCGGCTCGGACACGAACCACTGCATTTTGACGCTACCGGAAAGAAATCCAAGGTTCGCGCTTTCTTCACCGAATCGCTTCTTCTTGTCTTCTACGTATTCCTCGTAGTTACCGTTGAAGAAGGTCCATTGCGAGTCGCCTTCGGCGACGAGGATATGGGTGGCGATGCAGTCGAGGAAGCAGCGGCCGTGCGAGGTTGTGAGCACATAGCCGGAAGCGACCCCAATCGGATTTTGGAGCGTACGGAGTATCGGCGCTCAAGGCGCCCGATGCGCAATCGACCAAAGTCGCGGCGCGCCGCTCAAGCCAGTGGCAGTTTCAAGCTTTCAAGGCTCGCCAGGGCAGCGTGCGCCGCATTGCGGAGAGGTTCGTCGATACGCTGATCGGTCGCAACGCTTTCCCAATAGGCGCTAGCTGCCAGCAAGGCCACCCGCCATGCATCAAGCGCCGGCGGCGTGCCGATGAGCGGCGCCGGGAGCGTGGCGGGTACTTCGCCTGAGGCGCGCGGGGCCAGCGCCATGGGCAGCATGTCGTAGGCGGGCGCGAGTTCAAGCACTGGACTGCCGGGATGCAGGAATGCGAGGTTGCCGGCGTGCATGTCGGTGTTGCCGATCAGGCGCCCGAAGGCCCACAGGCGGTTGGCATCGTGCTGCGCGGCGGCGGTGATGCGGCCCTGCGCGGCGAGCGCCGCTGTGATGATCGGCCATGGGCGATTGGCCTGGCCAACGAAGGCGGCGTCGAGCGCGGCGAGCGAAACGACACCGCAGCGACCGAGGCGCGGGTGTTGGGCGTTCGTGGCCGGCACGCGGTCGAAGCGTTCGACTTCGAGGAAGGTCTGCCCGCCGAACTGATGCAGGCGGCTGTGGCTGGCTGGTAAGCCGAATTCAGCGAGCGTCTGCAAGGCCAGGCGTTCGGCGACCAGCAGGCTGGCCCATCGGCGTGCGACCGGGTTGTCGGCGGCGCTGCTGAACTTGATCAGAACCGCCTTCCGTCGCCCGGCCTCTTCGACGATGGCGGCGAACTTGGGCTGCTCGCCGCCGGCCGAGGAACCGGGCAGTTCGCCCGCCAGCGCAGCGGCCGCGAGCGCGGGGTAGCGGTTTGCGCGTTCGTCGCCCCGCACCAATTCTCCCTCCACTTCCGATTGCGGCGTGCCGAGGTAGCGCGAGAGCGCTGCATCGCCAACCAGCAGGTTGCCGATCCAGTCGTCGCCAACGGTCGCCAGCGCGGCCAGCACCTCGTCATCGCCCCATTCGCGCAGTTCCGCCGGCAAGTGCAGCGAGGCGGCTTCGCGCCGCGCAAACGCACGGCCGAGAAAGCCCTGTGGTCGCATGTCCTGCAGCCACCACGGCAGGCCCTCGAAGTGCTCCGCCTCGCCGTATTCGGTAAAGCTGACCAGATAGCCCGACGGCGCGACCGGCTCAAGCCAGCCCACTGCGGAGACGCGCGCATCCGCTTCGACGCGGTGGATCGGGAAGCGCGTCTGCCCCGCCACGGCGCGCCGCAATGCGTAGGCCGTTGCGCGAGCCTTGCCGTAGCGGATGACCCGCGCGCCAGCAGCTGCAACCGCGCGCGACAGCGTCGGCCGGCTGACACCCAGGCGCGCGCAAAGCGCCGAGGCAGAGAGCGGGCCGGACGAAAGCGCGGCGATCAGGTTGGTGGCGTCAGTCACGATGCGTGAAACGATTTGTGAAACGATACTTTGCCTGCGACGCCGACCGGGCGCAAGACGGATGCGCCTTTAAAAGCCGGTCTTTACGACCCATTCGCGGTGATTGTGGCTCGCGGATGGAAGCTCAGATGGGATAGCGCTGAAACGATAAAAAAGCCCGCTGTCTGCGGGCTTTTTTGTGGGATTGCCGGTCAGCGGCTGATCGGCTTGTACCGAATCCGCTTCGGCTTCGCGCCTTCTTCACCGAGTCGCTTCTTCTTGTCTTCTTCGTATTCGGTGTAGTTACCGGCGAAGAAGGTCCATTGCGATTCGCCTTCGGCGGCGAGGATGTGGGTGGCGATGCGGTCGAGGAACCAGCGGTCGTGCGAGGTAACGAGCGCGCAGCCGGAGAATTCCAGCAGGGCGTCTTCGAGCGCGCGCAGGGTTTCGACGTCGAGGTCGTTTGAGGGTTCGTCGAGCAGCAGCACGTTGGCGCCGGCGATCAGCGTCTTCGCCAGGTGCAGACGGCCGCGCTCACCACCGGAGAGGTTGCCGACGATCTTCTGCTGGTCGCCGCCCTTGAAGTTGAAGCGGCCGATGTAGGCCCGGCTGGGCATCTCGAAACGGCCCACGGTGAGCACGTCGGCGCCGCCGGAGATGGCTTCGAACACGGTCTTGGTGCCATCCAAGCCTTCGCGGGTCTGGTCGACCGCGGCAAGCTTCACCGTCTGGCCGATCACGACTTCGCCCGCGTCCGGCTTTTCCTTGCCCATGATCATGCGGAACAGCGTGGACTTACCGGCGCCGTTCGGGCCGATGACGCCCACGATGGCGCCGGGAGGGACGCTGAACGAGAGGTTGTCGATCAGCAGGCGGTCGCCGAAGCCCTTGCTGACGCCGTTGAAGTCGATGACCTGGTTGCCCAGACGCTCGCCCGGCGGAATGAAGATTTCCTGCGTTTCGTTGCGGCGCTGGTATTCGACGCTGCTCATTTCCTCGTAACGGGCGAGACGCGCCTTGCTCTTGCTCTGGCGTGCCTTGGCACCCTGGCGCACCCATTCGAGTTCCTGCTTCATCGCCTTGCGGTGAGCGTCTTCCTGCTTGGCTTCCTGGGCCAGGCGCTCGCCCTTCTGCTCGAGCCAGCTGGAGTAGTTGCCCTTCCACGGGATGCCCTCGCCGCGGTCGAGTTCGAGAATCCACTCGGCGGCGTTGTCGAGGAAGTAGCGGTCGTGGGTGACGGCCACCACGGTGCCGGGGAAGCGCACGAGGAACTGTTCCAGCCACTCGACCGATTCGGCGTCGAGGTGGTTGGTCGGCTCGTCGAGCAGCAGCATGTCGGGCTTGCTGAGCAGCAGCTTGGCGAGCGCGACGCGGCGCTTCTCACCGCCGGACAGCGGGCCGATCTTCGCGTCCCACGGCGGCAGGCGCAGCGCGTCCGCAGCGATTTCGAGCTGGGTGTCGAGGTCGGCGCCCGAAGTGGCGATGATGTTCTCGTACTTGGCCTGCAGCTCGGCGAGCTTGTCGAAATCGGCATCGGGTTCGGCGTAGGCGGCGTAGACCTCTTCGAGCTTGGTCTTGGCTTCCATGATTTCGCCCAGCGCGGATTCGACTTCCTGGCGCACGGTCTTGTTGGCGTCGAGCTCGGGCTCCTGCGGCAGGTAGCCGATGCTCATGTTCGGCTGCCACTGCACCTCGCCGTCGTATTCCTTGTCGACGCCGGCCATGATGCGCAGCACGGTCGACTTGCCCGAGCCGTTGAGGCCCAGCAGGCCGATCTTCGCGCCGGGGAAGAAGGAAAGGGAGATGTCCTTGATGATCTGACGCTTGGGCGGAACGACTTTGTTCACGCGCAGCATCGACATGACGTACTGGGCCATTCGGGCGACTTCCGGAAGTTCGATTGAAGGCCGCCAGTTTACCCGCCTGCCACGCAATTGCGGGGAGTGCGCAAGCATTTGTGAAATCTTGCGGGCTTTGAGCCGTGCTCAAGCCGGCCGCCGGCGAATAGGCCGATAACATGCCTCGCCATGATGAACAGCCACGCTCCCGCGCCCCAGACCCCCGACCTGCTTGCCGATGTGGAGGCTTTCCTCGATGCCGGCCAATGCCTGCAGGCTTATCAACACTTCGATGCGCTGAAACTCCGGCAGGATCCCGAGGCGCAGCTCGTGCTTGCACGGCTGATGCGAAACCTCGGTGCGGACCGCCCGGGCGATGCGCTGTCGATCCGGGTTTGGCGATCGCATCGCGATCACCCCGGCGCGCGCGTGGCGATGTTCCGCCATCAGGTGTATCGCACGGGGCCTTATCGCGGCTGCAGTTGCCCGATGACGCGCCGGAAGCGGAACGCGCGGAATTCCTCGGGCTGGAATCGTTCCTGTTCGCGACGCTGCGTGACTTTGAAGCGGCCGATGCCTGCTTCGAACGCGCCATTGCCATCACCCCGAACAATGCCTGGCTGTGGGCCGAGCGGGCCTACACGCTTCAAATGGCGGATCGCTACGACGAGGCGATGGCGGCAGCCGACCATGCGCTGGCGCTGAGCCCCGGCTATCGCAGCGCGCTGCAACCCAAGGCCTTGCTGCTTGCGCTGCGGGGCGACGCCGACGCGGCGATCGCGCTGTTGCGCGATGCGTTTGCAGCAAAGACTTGCGCTGATCTCGGGGCTCACCTGTTCATGTTGCTCGAGGAACACGGCCGCGACGAAGAGGCGGCGGTGGTGCTGGACCGCATCGAATCGCTGCGGCCACTCGCGGACAAGTTCAATCGCCGCTGGCTGGCGGCGCGGCGGGCGGACATCGCGCTGCTGCGCAGCGATTGGGCTGTCGCGGCGCGTGAGTGCCGCGCTGCGGAGGGCGAGTTCTATCCCCCGATCGCAGATCGTATCGCGGCGGCAGATGGGCACCCGATGCAACGACGCGTGAAGCTGCCGGTGAGCTTCGTGCGCCAGCATTGGATGACCTGCGCGCCGGCAACGCTGACGGCGCTTGCGCGCTACTGGGGGCGCGAAGCCGACCACCTGGAAGTGGCCGAGGCGATCTGCTACGACGGCACAAGCCACCTGGCCGAGCGGCAGTGGGCACAGGACAACGACTTCGTTGCGCGGGAGTTCACGCTTGATTGGGACAGCGCCCGTGCGCTGATTGACGCCGGCATCCCCTTCACGCTGACCACCACCTTCACCGGCAGCGGCCATCTGCAGGCGGTCATCGGCTACGACCTGCTGCGCAACTCGCTGCTGATCCGCGACCCCTTCCAGCCCACCCATGCTGAATTTGAGGTGGTTTCGCTGATCGACGTTCAGCGCGCCTACGGGCCGCGCGCCATGGTGATGGTGCCGTCGGCCAAGGCAACACTGCTGGACGGCATCGCACTGCCCGATGTCGACCTGTGGGATCTGTATTACCGCATGGCGGCCGCACTCGCCCGGCACGACCGCGATGCTGCGCTGGCGGAGGCGAACACCCTGAGCGGGCGAGCGGGCGGCCACAGGCTGGCGATCAACGCGCAGCGCATGCTCGCCTACTACGACGCCGATGAACCGCGTGGCCTGGAGCAGACCGAGGCCCTGCTCGCGCTGTACCCGACCGACACCAACCTGCAGCTTGCGAAGGCCGCCACGCTTTGGAACCTTGGCGAACATACGCAGCAGTTCGAGTGGCTTGAATCGCTGGCGCGGAGCGCCGGACCCGACGCCCATGTGCTGACGCGCTACGCAGAGCGGCTGGCGGAAGACGGCCGGCGTGTGCCGGCCGCCCACCGCGAGATGGAGCGCGCATTCCGTCGCGCACCTGCGGACGCGGCATTGTGGCTGCAGAAGGGCATGCTGGTCTGGGCCGACGGCACGCCGCGTGACGCCTTGCCGTACTACCGCTTCGCGGCCACGCTGCAAGACACGAACGAACACTACGCATCCAGCTACATGCGGGCTTGCCACATCGCTGGCGCTTCGGTGCAAGGGTTGGCGTTCTTGCAGGCGCGTGTCGCAAGGCTCGGGGCGAAATCGTCTCAGCCGGCCCGCACGCTGTTTGAACATCTGGATGCGCTGGAACGCGTTGACGAGGCCTTTTCGGTGCTGGATGCCGCCCTCGCGGCGCATCCGGCTGACACCGATTTGCTGCTCTTTTGTGCCGAGGCTCGCTTGCGTTACGGCCAGATCCACACCGCGCAGGCGATCGTCGACCGGATAGGGAAATCGGTACGCCGCGCGGCGGTGTTGCGTGTGCGCGCGCTCGTCGCCAACTCGGATACGCGACTCGACGAAGCGCTCAAGCATGCCGAAGAGGCCGCTGCACTGGAGCCGCTCGACTTGCGGCTGCATCGCATGGTGGCGTCGTTGCGTGCGCGCCTGCAAGGCAACGATGCAGCGCTCGCCTGGCTGCGGCAGGCATGCGCCCAGTTCCCGCGCAACCCGGGGCTCAGCCGGCTGCATTACGAATGGATTGGCGACACTGATCCGGCGGCGAAGGAAGCGGTGCTCCGCGACATGGCGGCCCATCACCCGGACGACGTCTGGGTGCTTCGCGAACTGGCCAATCACCTCACACGGCAACGGCGCTTTGAAGAGGCACGGCCGTTTGCGGCCGATGCGCTTGCGCGTGCGCCGACGCAGTCGTCGTCTCATGCGACGATGGCCTTCCTGGCGCTGCGCACCGAGGGCTATGCCGCGGCAGAGCCCCATCTGCGTGCCGCGATTCGATGCAACATCGACGACGGATTCGCCGTCGATACCCTGGTTGATGGCGCACCCACGCTTGAGTCGCGGCGCGCCGCACTTGAGTTCGTGTGGGATGAACTGCTGCGCCAGGTCACGTTGGGTGACGGCCTGCTCAACTATCGCGCAGCGGCGCAGCGTACGCTGGAGCCGGAGGCGCTGCTCGAAGCGCTTCGCTATGCCTTGAAAGTTCGCCCTGATCTGTGGCACGCCTGGGTGGCGGTGGCCGCACAGCTTTCTGACATGGGCCGCAGCGCGGAAGCGCTGGCGATCCTGAGCGAAGCGGCCGGGCGATTCACGCGTTTGCCACGCCTGCACTACGAGCATGCACGCGCTTACATGCTGCAGGGCGAGCGCGAGCGTGCGCTGGCCAGTCTGGAGTCCGCACTCGTGATCGCGCCCGCCTGGGGGCCGGTGGTGCGGGAGTACGTCGACCGGGTGGTCGAATCCGGCCGCGACCTTGACCGTGCGGAACGGGTGCTGCGTCACGCGCTGACTCGCGGCGACGAGAACCCCGACCTGCGCGCGTTGCTCGGCTGGCTGCTGGAGCGCCTTGGGCGCCCCGATGAGGCCATCGAAGCGGTGATCGCGTCGCTGCGCAGCGATCCTGCGCCGACCTGGGTTTGGGAGACCGCTCGCCGGCTGTTCTCTGCAACCGGCCGCACGGGCGATTTCAGCGGACTGATCGAAGAGGTGCTGCAAGCGCGGCCGGGCGACCCTACGGTGTGGGCGGTGAAAGCGGAGCTCGCGACCGATGCCAGTGCCGCTTTGGCGGCTGCCGAGCATGGGCTTGGAATCGATCCGCGCCACCTGCGCAACTGGATCGCGCGGTTTGCGGCCTTGCTGAGGCTGAAACGATTCGACGAGCTCGATGCCCTGCTGGCCGAAACGCCTTGGGGAGAATCGGCGCCTTTCGACTTACGGGTGTTTGGCGCCAGGACGCTCCGCGCCCGTGGCAAGACCAAGCCAGCGCGCGAGGCGATGCGCGCATTGCTGGCGCAGGACGGTAATCGCTACCCCTTGTGGCGCGAACTCGCCGACTGGGCCGACGAGGACGATCGCAACGACGAGTACCTGGAGTGCAGCGAGCATCTACTGCGACTGGCCCCCAACTATGCACAGGCGCATGGCTACCATGGCCATGCGCGGATGAAGCACGGCGACCCGAAGGGCGCCATGGCGGACTTCCGCCGCGCACTGGAGCTCGACCCGTCCTATGGTTTCGCTGCTGTCCATCTCGCAACGCTTGGCCTGGACCACGATGCGCTGGAGCAGGCAAGTTTTGCCGTCGATGTGCATGCGCCCCACTCGGCCTCTGCGCGCATCGATGCGCTGCGCACGCGGATTGCAGTTCGCGGTGGCGACAAGATGCGTGCGCTCGACGCTGCACGCGAAACGCTACGGCACCGCACCGACGCCGCTCAATTTGGCGGCCATGCAGTGCGCGCCATCGCGGAAGCGGGCTGGGAAGCCGAACTCAACAGCTTGATCACCGAGCGGATACAGGCGGGTGACTGCCCGGCGAGTGCTGTCGATGCGTGGCTCGACTCACGCGTCGGAAAACAGCCAATCGATGCGCTCTACGGCAAGCTGCGACCACTGATCGAGAACGATCCGGGCCATGCGCTTCTGCGCGGGCTCGTCAATTTCGCCGGGCGCCGTTCACAGCACTTTCTGTTTGACCAGTTGTTGCGAGATCACAAGACGCGCTTGCAGCGCGACGGTGAATGCTGGGGCCTGGTGGGCTGGGCGCACATTCAGTTCGACCGCTATCGTGCCGCGGCGAAGTGGTACGCAGACTGGACCGAACGGGCGCAGCGCCCGACTTGGGCGTTGGAGAATCTCGCATTGGCCCACATGGCGCAGCAAGAAGTGGAACCGGCGATGGGCGTGGTACGCGCACTGCTCAGCGAAGAGCCGGGCAATAGCGCGGGGCACCTCTGGATGGCGGCCGATGCGGCGCTGCGCGGTGCGCATCCGGAGGCCGAGCGCTCACTTGCGAACGCCGGCGACGTTCCGCAGCGGCATTACATGCATCCGATTGCTGATCTGCTCCAGGCCTGGGCTGTCGCGGTGGCGAAGCGCGCGCCGGCCTACGCCGAAGCGGCCTTCCTGCGCGCGGGGAAACGCGGTGACGCGACGCCGGGGCTGCGCATGCTGCGCAGCCGCCTTGGCGGTCAGTTGCTGCGGCTGGTGCCGTGGTGGAAGCGTCCGTACTACCTCTACGTCCTGCTTCTGGCTTGATGTGAGGCTTCAGTCGTCGAGGAAGCGCACCCGCCCCGTTTCGATTTCATAGATCGCGCCAACGAGGCGGATGTCGCCGCGCGAGAGCGTGAGGTGGCCTTCGGGCGACTCGCTTATTTGCCGCACGGCCCAGCGTACGTTGGCTTCCACGGCGGCGCGCATCAGCTCGTCGGCGGGTAGCTTGGGGTCGAGGCCGGCGAGGGCGGGCTCGATGATGTCGAGCACGGTTTCGATGTGCTGGCGGTGCTCCACGCCTTGAAATTTGCTTGCCAGCGCCGCTTGCACCGCGCCGCAGCCTTCATGCCCCATCACCACGAACAGCGGTGTATGCAGATGCGTGCCGGCGTATTGCAGCGTGCCGGCGATGGTCGGGCCGAGCACGTTGCCCGCGACGCGGATGATGAACAGCTCGCCGAAGCCTGCGTCGAACACCAGTTCAGGCGGCACGCGGCTATCGCTGCAGCCGAGGATGGTGGCGTAGGGGGCCTGCCCCTTGGCGAGGTCGGCGAGCACTTCCTTCTGTACGGTGGGGAACTTCGCCTTGCCGGCGAGGAAGCGTTCGTTGCCGGCCTTGAGGCGTTCGAGCGCCTGCTCTGCTGTGTAGCGCGGGCTGGGATGCGGATCGGCCATGGCGGGCTCCCGGTGGCGCCCAGCGGCCGCCAGGCTCAGGGCGCGCGATCGAGTTCGGCAGCGAGCGCGCGCAGATCTTCCGGAAGCGTAACGCCGGGGTGGGCGTCGCGCCAACGCTTGAGCAGTGCGCGCGCGTCGTCGTGGCGTTGCTCGCGCAGCAGGCGGCGGATGTCTTCGAAGGTCTGGCTGTCCTCTGCGCTTGGCGTATCGCTTGCCAACGCGCGTTTCTGCATCAGCTTGGCGGCGGGCGCTTCTGCGGCAGGTTTCGCGCTTTGGGCGGGTGCTGGCGCTGCGGCGGCCGGTGCAGCGTTGAGCGATTCGGCGCTGCGTTCGCGACGGGTGCTGTCGGCCTGTGCGGCGGCTTCGCGCTTGGCCTCAGCTTCCGCGGGCGGCGGCGGTGCAGCACGTTCGACACCGCGGAAGATCACGGCGTCTTCGGCGGTCTCGGCGTCAGCTTTCCGCGCCGCGCTCTTCGCTGCCGGCGGCGCGTCGGCAATCGCTTGCTTGGGGGCTGCGTCGGCTTGTGCAGCTGGCTGTTGCATCTCGGTCGCGCGCGGTTCGGCAGAGGCCGGTGCAGCGGGTGCTTGGGCTGCATCGGCGGCGGTGGGCGCCGCCTCCTGCACTGCCGCGGGCGGTGCCGGGTAGGGGGTGTCAGGCGCGCGTTCCGACATCCCTTCGACGAACCACATCCGCCCTATACCAACCGCGAGCATCAGCGTGGCAGCGGCGGCGAGCGGCAGCGATGCGCGGCGCCACCACGGAAACTCGATCACCTTTGCGGCAGAGGCGGGCGCATCTGTCTCGACGGAGGCAGCCTTGGCGAGTTCAGCCGCCACTGCGGCGCGCACCTGCGCATCGAGCGCCGCGCCGGGTTCGGCGGGCGGCAGCGCGCGGTAGGCGTCCTGCACGTCGCGCAGCGCGCCGTCGTCGGGGTGGTCAGTGGAATCGGCGGGGCGGGTCATGGCCAGATGCCGCGCAGCGCGGCCCTCAGTTTGGCAACGGCGTAACGAAGCCGGCTCTTTGCGGTTTCGACATTCACGCCGGTCAATCGTGCCACTTCTTCCAGCGGCAGTTCGCTGTGTTCGCGCAGCAGGAAGGCTTCGCGCTGCACGGCCGGCAGTGCGGCCAGGGCGCGCGCGATGGCTGCGGCTTTCTGGCTGCGGTCCAGCGCGATATCGGGCGTGGGGGTATCGGAGTCGGCGATTGTGTCGAAGGGGTCGCCGTCGTCGTCGTGGGCTTGGAGCTCGCTCGCAAGCGCGGGGCGCTTCTCGCGCAGCAGGTCGATCGTGCGGTTGCGCGCAATCTGGAACAGCCAGGTGCGGAACTGCGCCGTGGGGCGGTACTGCGCCCGCGCCTTGGCGACCGACAGCCACACATCCTGGAACACATCATCCACGGCAATCCCCTGGCCGATCAGCAGGCGTGCCACAAAGGCATACAGCCCCCGTTTGTGCCGCGCATACAGCGCATCGAACGCCGCCATGTCGCCCGCCGCGAACGCGAGCATCAGCGCTTCGTCGCTGTCGGTGGCGGAGTGTGCGGCGGAGTCGGGCATGGCGGCCAAGTATACCGCCGCCGCTTCCGTCGCCACGTGGGTCGGGGCGTGCAGGTGGGTGCTGAGCAACGCGAAGCCCAACATCAAGCTTGGATGACGAAGCCCTTGGGCTTCGCTGCGCTCAGCACCAACCTGCATTCGATCACTGCGCGACGCTGACTTGTTCCGGCGCCTTCGTCGACAGCGCGCTGGCGAGCTTCACCAGACGGACGAACTCGCCGCGGTAGCCAAAGCGGTCGCTGCCTTTTGCGTTCGCGGCAAGTGCTTCGATCTGCGGGTAGCCGAACTGGCCGAGGTACTTGCCACCGCGCAGTTGCTGACCAAAGGCGGCGACCGCGGCGGCGAAGCGCAGGTCTTCGCTTGCCGCAGTGAGGCTGCGTTTCACCGGCGTGGCGATCTCCTGTGCGGCATCAGAGGCATTGGCCTTGTAGCGCAGACGCAGCATGCCCAGCTCATCCGCATGCAACGTGGTCTTCGCCACCGGCTTGCCACCGCCGTAACGCGATTCACCGAGCAGGCCGGGCTTGCCGACCAGCGCGACTTCATACAGCGCGGTGACGGTGTGGCCGGCGCCGATCTCACCGGCATCGACCTTGTCGTTGCGGAAGTCCTCGCGCGCCAGGGTGCGGTTTTCGTAGCCGATCAGGCGGTACTCGGCGACCACGCCGGGGTTGAACTCCATCTGGATCTTCACGTCTCGCGCGACGACCGACAAGGTGGAGCTGGCTTCCTCGACGAGCACCTTCTGCGCTTCGTTCAAGGTGTCGATGTACGAGTAATTGCCGTCGCCCGCGTCGGCCACCTGTTCCATCATCGCGTCATTGTAGTTGCCGGTGCCAAAGCCCAGCGTGGAGAGCGAGATGCCGCTCTTGCGCTTCTCGGCGACCATGCCCTTGAGCTGCGAGAAGTCGGTGACGCCGACGTTGAAGTCGCCATCGGTGGCCAGCAGGATGCGGTTGATGCCGTCCTTCACATAGCCCTGCTGTGCCATCTGGTAGGCGAGCTGAATGCCGGCTGCACCGGCGGTGGAGCCACCCGCGACGAGCTGATCGATCGCCATGCGGATCGTCGCCTTGTCGCTGCCGGAGGTGGGTGGCAGCACCACGCGCGTGCCGCTGGCGTAGGTGACGAGCGAAACATGGTCTTCCGGCCGCAGGCTATCCACCATCAATTTGAGCGCGTTCTTCAGCAGCGGCAGCTTGTCCGGCGATTCCATCGATCCCGAGACATCGACGAGAAACACCAGATTGCTTGCCGGCAGCGTGGCGCGCGGCTTGTCGAAGGCCTTGATGCCGACGCGCAGCAGCAGCGTGTCGCGGTTCCACGGCGAGGCGGCGACCTCCGTGGTGACACCGAAGGGCGGGCGCTTGCCATCCACCACACGCGGCTCGGCGTACTGGTAGGGGAAGTAGTTGATCAGTTCTTCTACGCGCACCGCGTCCGGCGGCGGCAGGCGGCCTTCGTTGAGAAAGCGGCGCACGTTCGCGTAGGCGCCGGTATCCACGTCGATCGAGAAGGTAGAGAAAGGCTGCTCGGCCGCGGCGACGACGCCGTTGTCCTTGATCGGGTTGTAGCGCTCGCGATCTTCTGCCGGCATCGGTGCCGGCATCGCCATCAGCGTCGGCTGCGCCATCACCGCCTTGGCAAGTGGCGCCGGCGCGGCGACCGCCTCGCGCGTTTCGGCGCGGCGCTTCTGCTCGGCGCCTGCGCGCGCCGCCGCGGCGGCACGTTCCTCGTCGGCCTTCGCGGCGGCGGACGCGTTGTTGGCAGCGGCATCCTGCTCTTGCGGGGAGGACAAACCGTTGGTGCCGCAGGCCGCGGCGACAAGTGCCAGCGCCGTCAGCAGGGCGGCGTTGCGCAGCGGCAATTGGGCGGGGCGGGGAAGCGAGTGACGGGTCATGTGAGGCTCCGTATTCAAAGTGTCCGGGAGCGCCCGAAGTGGGCGTCTGGGTACTGAAACGGAGCGCGACCTGAAATCGGGTTAAGGCATTTGAAAAATGTTTGCGGCGCGATCGCTGCGCCCTGCGCGCTATCCTGTCAGCCTTGCTGAATCCGCCAGGGAGCGAACATGCCCGCCACCATTCTTGATCTCGCCCTCGGCATGCCCAAGGCCGAACTCCACATCCACATCGAAGGTTCACTGGAACCGGAGTTGGCGTTCGCGCTGGCGCAGCGCAACGGTGTGGCGCTGCCGTTCGCGGATGTGGATGCCTTGCGGCGGGCGTATGACTTCGAAGACCTGCAATCTTTCCTCGATCTTTACTACGCCTGCGCCGCGGTGTTGCGCACCGAGGCGGACTTTCATGACCTGATGCTGGCCTACCTGCGCCGCGCCGCGGCCGATGGCGTGGTGCATGCCGAGGTGTTCTTCGATCCGCAGACGCACACGCCGCGCGGCGTGCCGTTCGCGACCGTGCTGGCCGGGCTGGAATCGGGGGCCGAGGCAGCGCGCAAGGAATCGGGCATCAGCACGCGGCTGATCCCGAACTTTCTGCGCCATCTGTCGGAAGAAGAGGGCTTCGCGGCGCTCGCTGAGATGGAGCCCTTCATCGAACGCATCCACGGCTTCGGGCTGGATTCGTCGGAGCGCGGGCATCCGCCGTCGAAGTTCGAGCGCTTGTTCGCGCGCTGTCGTGCGCTGGGCAAGCCGGTCGTTGCCCAAGCGGGCGAGGAGGGGCCCCCGGCCAACATCTTCGAGGCGCAGGTTCTTCGGAAGGTGGCGCGCATAGACCATGGCGTGCGCGCGGTGGAAGACGCGGCGCTGATGGCGCGGCTGGCGCGCGGGCGGGTGCCGCTGACGGTGTGCCCGTTGTCGAACGTGCGCTTGTGCGTGTTCAAGGATATGCGTGAGCACACCTTGCCGGCGCTGCTGAAGCAGGGCCTGTGCGCCACGATCAACTGCGACGACCCGGCCTACTTCGGCGGCTACATGGGCGACAACATTCGCGCGCTGCAGGCTGCCTTCGACTTTGATGCGTCCGTCTGGTACCGGCTGGCGCGCAACAGCTTCGAGGCGAGTTTCGTGGATGCGGCCCAGCGGGCGGCGTGGTTCGATCGGCTGGACGACTGGTTTGCGCAGCACGGCTACGCGGGCGTCGTCGGCTAAACAAAACGGGGCGGCAACAGCCACCCCGTTTTGTGCGTTGCGGCGCCGTGATCAGAAGTGCGCTTCGACTTTCACCATCGGCGTGCGCGCGGTGGAGCCGACCAGCTTCGTGTGGTCGTTGCCGAACTTGTTCTGCCAGTACTCGTAGCCGACACCGGCGAGGAAGGTGTCCTTCTTGCCAGCCAAGGCGCCGACATCCGCCATCAGGAAGATGTTCAGCAGGGTCTCGGGCTTCGTTTCATCGCCGAAGCCATCCTTGCCCTTTGCGGCGGTGTAGTTGAAGTAGCCATTCACATTCATCGGCAGGCTGCCGGCCGCGAACGGTACGCCCCACGCGCCGGCAATGCGCCAGCTGCTGTCGAAGCTCACGTCCTTGCCGACGATGCCGTTGTGGTTGGTTTCCTTGTAGTACAGCAGGCTCAGGTCGGCCCAGCCGTCGAACACGCCGAACTTCAGCGTGGGGCCGAAGGTGAACTTGCGTACGCGTGACGCGAAGTCGTTGTTCTTGCTGCTTGCGTCAAAGCCGGTGGTCAGCGCGATATCGCGCACCGGGCCGAACGCGTAACTGCTGCCGGTGATCTTGCCCAGATGCAGCTGGTTGGCATACACCGCGTAGATTTCCTGTGCGCCGCCCTGGCCGCCGACGGCCGGGTCGTTCTTGTCCGACAGCAGGAAGTCGACGTTGAAGAAGTTGCTGCCGTACTTGAAGCCACTGACATGCGTCAGCGCGAAGATGTTCTTTGCGATGTCGCCTTCGATACCGGGTTCGGCGAACTGTGTACCGAAGCGGTAGCTGACCGAGGTGTCGCTCCAGTCGGCGGCCGTGGCGGGGCTTGCGGCCATTGAAGTGAATGCGGCCACGGTGGCGGCCGCGCAGATCGAACGCTGAATATTCAAGACGTGCTCCGGGAGACTTGTGGAATCAGGGGCACAACGATTCGCTGGTCACGCGGCCTGCTGTGCGCCGTGGATCGGCGATTCGAGCTGGCTCGCGATTCCGGCGAACAGATGCGATGTGGGGCCGAAGGGTAGCGCAGCGGGAATAGCGCACTTTGCGCTTCGGCAAACCTGCGTCGGGCAGCCAGCTTGGGCGCACAATGCATAATCCCGCCTGCCTCGATGCGCCGCATCGCAGGCGCCAGCCGAACGTCCATCATGTCCGCATCGCTCACGCCCCAATCCGCCGACGTCCTGCTCGGCCCCGTTCGCCCCGACCTGATTCGCGACGAGATCCTTGCCGATCTGTTCGAAGCCACTGCGCAGCGCTCGCCGGATCACATCGCGCTGATTCACGGCGAGCGCAGCCTCAGCTACGCCGAACTCGATGCGCTGGCCGATCGCGCCGCCTCGCGGCTGATCGAAGCCGGCCTGCGGCCCGGCCAGATTGTCGGGCTATGGCTGCCGCGTGGCATCGAGCTGCTGGTGATGCAGCTGGCGATCGCGAAAACCGGCGCGGCCTGGTTGCCGAGCGATGCCGACACGCCGGTGGATCGCGTTGCGGTATGCCTTGAGGATGCAGCAGCCCCTGGCATCGTCAGCTGCGAAGCGTTCGCGCCACAGTTGAGCAATCTCGGCCGTTCGGTGTGGACTGCGGAAGCGCTGCTCGCCGCGCACGATGCACCGCTGCGCCGCCGCGAAGGCGCACGCCCGGATCACCCGGCCTACGTCATCTACACCTCGGGATCCACCGGCAAGCCCAAGGGCATCGCGATCAACCAGGGCAGCATCTGCCACTTCCTGCGCAGCGAGAACGCGGTGCTCGGCATCCGCGCATCGGACAAGGTTTACCAGGGCTTCTCGGTCGCCTTCGATATGTCCTTCGAAGAGATCTGGATCAGCTACCTCGTCGGCGCGACGCTGTGGATTGCGCCGAAGGAGATCGCCGCCGACCCGGACGTGCTGCCCCAGGCGCTCTCCGAGAACGGCATTACCGCGCTGCACGCTGTGCCGACGCTGCTGGCGCTGTTTGCGCAGGATGTGCCGGGCCTGCGTTTGATCAACCTTGGCGGCGAGATGTGCCCCGAGGCGCTGGTCGCGAAATGGGCGCGGCCGGAGCGGCAGGTGTTCAACACCTACGGCCCGACCGAAGCCACCGTATCCGCGAGCCTCGCCGAACTGCATGCCGGCGAGCCGGTCACGATCGGCACACCGCTTCCGAACTACGGCCTGCTGGTGATTGCGGCAGACATCGAGAACGGCCTGCGCCTGCTACCGCGCGGCGAAACCGGCGAGCTGTGCATCAGCGGGCCGGGCGTCGCGGCGGGCTATCTGGGCCGGCCCGAGCTGACTGCCGAGAAGTTCCTCGCCAACCCGTGGGCCGTCAGCGACAACGACGCGCGCATGTACCGCACCGGCGACCTCGCGCGCATCGATGCCGATGGTCGTGTGCAGTGCCTCGGCCGCGCCGACGACCAGATCAAGATCCGCGGCTTCCGTGTCGAGCTGGGCGAGATCGAAGCCGTGCTGGCCGAGCAGCCGGGCGTGGGCACTGTTGCGGTGTTACTGCGCAACGATGACGGCATCGACCAGCTGGTTGCCTTCATCGTGCCCGAGGGCGACGCACCACTCGATCCGAAAGCGCTGCGCACTGCGCTCGGCGAGCGGCTGCCGCCCTACATGGTGCCGGGGCGTTACGAGCAGATGAGCGAAATGCCGCGGCTGACCTCCGGCAAGATCGATCGCAAGGTGCTCAAGGCGCTGCCGCTTGCGGCGCTGGCCGGGGCCGAGGGGTCCGACGTGGCGGAGACCGACGCCGAGCGTGCGCTGTTCGCCGCGCTTGAGCGGCTCTTCCCCGGGCAGCCGATCCGCCGCGAGGCGGACTTCTTCAGCGATCTCGGTGGCCACTCGCTGTTCGCGGCGCGGCTCGCATCGGCACTGCGCGCCGATCCGCGCTACGCCAGCCTCACGGTGCGCGACATCTACCTGCATCGCAAGGTCGGGCATATCGCTGCGGTGCTCGAGGCCATGCACGCTGCGGCGCCGCAGGTTGCCGTCGAGTGGACGCCACCGTCGGCCTTCCGCCGCTGGCGCTGCGGCATCGCGCAGGCGGCGGCGGTACCGGTGCTGGTGGCGATCCGCATGGCGCAGTGGCTGGCGCCCTTCTTCACCTACCACTTCTTCACCGGCGACCCAGGCGACTCGATTCCGTATGCGGTGGCGATGTCGGTGCTGGTGTTCCTTGTCGCAACGCTGGGCGAATTCGTGCTCGCATTCGTCGGCAAGTGGCTGATCGCCGGGCGCCTCAAGCCGGGGCGCTACCCCCTGTGGGGCCTGACCTACTACCGCTGGTGGCTCGCCGATCGCCTGACCGAGGCCGCACCGTCCTATCTCTTGAGCGGGTCGTCGCTGTACGCGTGGTGGTTGCGTGCTCTCGGCGCGAAGATCGGCAAGGATGTGCAGATCGGCGCGATGACGCTGCGCGCGCCTGAACTGCTGTCGATTGCCGATGGCGCCAGCATCGGCAATGCGGTCAATTTCGAGAACGCCCGCGTGCAACATGGCGAACTGATCCTCGGCCCCATCGACATCGGGCCGAATGCCTACGTCGGCTCCTATGCAGTGCTGGAGGGCAACACCTCGGTTGCCGAGTGGGGCCATCTGGAAGGTCAGTCAGCGCTCACCGACGGCATGGCAGTGCCGCCGCACCGGATCTGGACCGGCTCGCCGGCGCGTGACACCGGTGCCTTCGATCCGGCTTCGCTGCGACCACGGCCGGCGACCAGCACGCTGCGGGCCGTCACCGAAGGCGTGTTCTTCATCGCCGGTGCCTTGCTCGTCACCACGCTGTTCTTCATGCCGGTGTTCCCGACCTTCATCCTGATCGACTGGCTCGACGAAATCGACGGTCTGAGTTGGGCGCAGAGCGACGTCGTGATGCTGCAGTTGATCGAGTACTTCCTGCTCGCCCTGCCTGCCAGCGCGATCCTGGTAGTCGTGACTGCGCTGGTCTCGGCAGGCATCCGCTGGGGCATTCTGCCCAAGCTCAAGACCGGCAGCTGGCCGGTGCACAGCAATGTGTATTGCGGCAAGTGGCTGGTGAACCAGATCCAGGAGAACAGCCTGCAGATCCTGCACGGCGTGTATGCCACGGTGTATGCGCCGTTCTGGTACCGCCTGCTGGGCGCGAAGGTGGGGCGTGACGCCGAGATTTCGACCGCGCTGGGCGTGGTGCCGGACATGCTGACGCTGGGCGACGAAACCTTCATCGCCGACGCGGTGTTGCTGGGCGACGAAGAGATCAACGGCGGCTGGATGACGATGCAGGCCACCGTGGTCGAGCGCCGCAGCTTTGTTGGCAACGGCGCCTACGTGCCGGATGGCACGACGATCCCGGAGAACGTGCTGGTCGGCGTGCTCTCAAGGGTGCCGGACGGCAGCCTGATGAAGAGCGGTGACACCTGGCTCGGCAGCCCGCCGATCAACCTGCCGGCGCGCGAAACCACCAGCGGCTATCCCGAGTCGCTGACCTTCCACCCCTCGCCGATGCGGCGCCTGGGCCGTGGCCTGATCGAAGCCTTCCGCATCGTCTCACCGCACGCGATCGTGATCGCGGTGGGCTACAGCATCGTGCTCGATGTGATGCCCGCCGCGGGTGCTGGCCGCTGGGGCGAAGTGGCGTGGGATCTGACCGAGGCGGGCCTGCTGTTCGGCCTCGCGAGTTTCATCTTCGTCGCACTGTTCAAGTGGATCACGATCGGCCGCTACAGCAAGCGCGCAGTGCCGATGTGGACGCCCTTCGTGTGGCTTTCGGAAGCGGCGACCAACATGTACGAAGGCATCACGGTGCCGAACTTCCTTCGTTACCTGCGTGGCACGCCGTGGTTGCCGGTGGCGATGAACCTGCTCGGCGCGAAGATCGGCCGCGGCGTGTATCTCGATACCACCGACATCACCGAGTTCGACTGTGTGCACATCGGCGAGTACAGCGAACTCAACGCGCTGACCTGCCCGCAGACGCACCTGTTCGAAGACCGCGTGATGAAGATCGACCATGTGCACATCGGCGCCAAGGTGAACATCGGCCCCCGCAGCACGGTGCTGTACAGCGCCTCGGTGGCGGACGGCGCGCAGCTCGGGCCGCTCACGCTGGTCATGAAGGGCGAGAGCATCCCGGCGGGCAGCCGCTGGCAGGGCTGCCCGGCCGCACCGCAAACGGCCTGAGATGGCGCGCTGGCCGGTGTTCGAATGGCCGGCACAAGCGCCGCCGCCAAGCGCGCCTTGCGTGGTGCTCGCGCTCGCGCTAGCGCCAGACATGCCCCGTGCCGATGCCCGTGCGCGGGTACGCGAAGCGGCTCGCGAGTACATTGCTGCCCGACTACGCGTCGCACCTGAATCCTTAACGCTGCGCGCGTCGCCCGGGGTTCCCCCGCAGCTTGTCGGTTACGCGCTTGGTCTGTCGTTCAGCCATGAGCCGGGCTGCTCTTTGGTCGCGGTGAACTGGGATGGCCCGGTGGGCGTGGACCTGATGCGTGTGGCGCTGCCCGAGGATTGGGCAGCCGTCGCGCGCGACTACCTGGGTCCGGCCATCGCCGAGCAAATTGCCGCGACGCCGCTTGAACTGCGCGCCGAGGCCTTCTCGCAAGCCTGGACCCAGCTGGAAGCGAGCCTGAAGTTGCGTGGCGAGGCGCTGCGTGAATGGCGTGCCGGGGATGTGGTGGATGCGTGCCGCTGCAGCCCGCTCACCTTGCCGGCGGGCTACATCGGCACGCTGGCCCTGCCGCGTTGAAGCAGGGCAACCTTGAAGGCGCTTAGCGCACCGGCTCCCGCTTGAGGAAGAACGAGGTCGCGGCGCCGATTAGCGCGAGCGCGACGACGTAGTGCGCGGGCGCGAGCGGATCGCTCTTGAGCATCAGCGTCACCACCATCGGCGTGAGGCCGCCGAAGATGGCGTACGAGACGTTGTACGAGAACGACAGCCCCGAGAAGCGCACCGCCGGCGGGAAGGCGTTCACCATCGCGTAGGGCACCACGCCGACGATGCCGACCGCAAAGCCCGCCAGCCCGTAAAGCGGCATCAGCAGCGCGGCGTCGGCGCGCACGCCGGTGTAGAAGGCGTAGCTGGTGGCCGCCAGCAGCAGGCCGCCGATCAGGATCGTGCGCGCGGCGCCGAGGCGGTCGACGAGCGCGCCCCAGAACACGCAGCCCATGGTCAGCGCGAGCGTTGCGACGCTGTTTGCGCGCAGCGCGGTCGGTGCATCGAAGCCGTAGAGCTTCTGCAGGAAGGTGGGCGTCAGCAGGATCACTGTGACGATCGCTGCCGACAGCATCCAGGTCAGCAGCATCGACACCACCACTGCGCCACGGTGATCGCGCACCACTGCCTTGAGCGGCACTTCATCGGCGAGCGCCTTGCGCTGCTTGAGTTCGATGAAGACGGGTGTTTCTTCCAGCCACTGACGCAGGAACATCGCGAAGAGCCCGAACACGCCGCCGAGCAGGAAGGGAACCCGCCAGCCCACCGCCAGCAGTTCGGGCTGCGTGAAGTGGGTGTTGATCGCGGTCGCGACCAGCGAACCCAGCAGGATGCCGCCGGTGAGCCCCGCAGTGAGCGTGCCGCAGGCGTAGCCGATGTGGCGTGCAGGTACGTGTTCGGCGACGAACACCCACGCGCCCGGCACTTCTCCGCCCACCGCCGCGCCTTGCAGGATGCGCATCACCAGCAGCAGCACTGGCGCGGCGAGGCCGATCGTCGCGTAGGTCGGCAGCAGGCCCATGCACAGCGTGGGTACCGCCATCATCAGGATCGACAGCGTGAACATCCGCTTGCGGCCGACGAGGTCGCCGAAGTGGGCCATCACGATGCCGCCGAGCGGGCGTGCGAGGTAGCCAGCGGCGAAGATGCCGAAGGTTTGCAGCTGGCGCAGCCAGTCCGGAATCTCGGGCGGGAAGAACAGCTGGCCGATCGTCGTCGCGAAGAAGACGAAGATGATGAAGTCGTAGAACTCGAGCGCGCCGCCGAGGGCTGCGAGCGAAAGCGTTTTGTAATCGCTGGCGCCGAGCGGGCGGTGCAGCGCGCCGGCAGTGAGCGTAGTGCTGGTCATGATCGGGCTCTTGGCAGGCCGTGGCGCCGGCGCGGGCGGCGGTGAACGCCACGACGCGCCGGCGTTTCCGGCGGTTCGGAAACGCGGCAAAGCGTTGCTTGGCGGGTGGCCTGCTGGGTGCCCGGGTGGGGCGGTGAGCGCGAGCCGGCGCGGTTGGCGACGGCAGCGTTGGGATCGCTTGGCTGCCTCAGCAGGCTAGCAGAATGCGCCGGCCCGCATGTACGTAGCGCTACGTAGGCAATCCCGGCAATGGGCGCGGCGCTGGTGCCTCAAGGCTGCGCGTAGGGCCAGGTGGCGCGGGTGAACACGCCGCCGTCGACCCAGATCGTCTGGCCGGTGACGAAAGCGGCGGCGGGGGACGCGAAGAAGGCCACCACGCCCGCCACATCCTCCACCTGCCCGACGCGGCCCAGCGGCGTGACGGCCGCCCAGGTGTCACCGTAACCCGGCGCTTCCTGGCGGGTGCGTTCAAGCTCGATGGCGCCTGGCGCGACGCAGTTCACCGTGATGCCGAACGGGCCGAGTTCTACTGCGGCGACCTTGGTGAACTGCTCGATGCCGCCTTTCGACGCGGTGTAGTCCACCAGGTGCGGGAAGGCGAGCTTGTTGGAGCCGGAGCCGATGTTGACGATGCGCCCGCCGCCGCGCTCGCGCATCAGCCGCGCCGCCGCCTGCGTGTTGAGGAAGCAGCCCTTCAGGTTGGTCGCGATGACGCGGTCCCAGTCGGCTTCGGCCAAGTCCAGCAGCGGCGCCCAGGTCTGGATGCCGGCGTTGTTCACCAGCAGCGCGGGGGCGCCGCACCAGGCGGCGACTTGCTCGAAGAAACGGTCGACCTGCGCCTTGTTGCCGGCGTCGCATTCCTCGCAAAGCACCTCGGCGCCTGCCGCGCGCAGCTCGGCAGCAACGGCGGCCGCTGCGTCGCCGGCGCCCACATGCGTGAAGGCGATGTTCCAGCCGGCGCGGGCCAGGTGCAGCGCAACGCCACGGCCGATGCCGCTGCTCGCGCCGGTGACAATGGCGCAGGGGCGCTGAGCGGTGGATGGGGTCTGACTACGATCGATCATGGGTTCAGGTGACAACGGGTTTGTTGGTGACGATGCGCAGCCGGCCGCTCAGCACGCGCGCGGCCAGATCGGCCGCGGTGCGTGCGCCCGCCTTCCGCATCAGTGTCGCGCGATGGTGTTCCACCGTTTTGACGCTGATCTGGAGTGCCTGCGCGATTTCGCGGTTGCGCTCACCGCGCATCACGGCGTTGAGCACCTGCTGTTCGCGGGCGGTCAGCACCGCGCGCGGAGCCGTGTCGGTCGTAATCACTTCGCAGGCCGGGTGCATCAGGTACACATCGATCGGATTGGCGATATGAGGATTCTGCGGCCAGCACCGCCATACCCCTGAGAATCGGCTGCCGTTGATTGATACTAAAATGATGTTTTCGGTGCGGAGATTGTTGCTTTGCGTCCAGTTCGCGAGTATGTCGGCGACCCTACGGCCGCGGCTTCGTGGCACCTGCTCGCCAGCCCACAGACCGAAATCCCCTTCGAGTGGCACTACCACCCGGAATACGAGCTGACACTGACCATCAACGCGCGCGGCCAGCGCTTCGTTGGCGACAGTGCGGCGGAGTTCGGCGCCTGCGATCTGGTGCTGATCGGCGCGAACTTGCCGCACGCTTGGTCGGTGCACGACCGCCTCGACCGGCGCAGTCCGCTGACGCTTCGCGTGTGCTGGTTCTCGCAGGCCCGGCTCGATCATCTGCTGGCCGGCTGCCCGGAGTTGGCGTCGCTTGCGCGGCTTTGCGCACGTGCCGCGCGTGGCCTCGCCTTTCCAGCCTCAGTCGCGCAGCGGCAGCGCGATGCGATCCTGAAGCTGGCGGAATTGTCCGAAGCGCGGCGACTGCCCGCGCTGCTCGATGTGCTGATCCAGCTCGCCGAAGAGTCGGAGGCATGTGAGCTCGCCAGTGGGCATTACGCCGGCTGGGTTCAGACCGACCCGCACAACGAGCGCCTCACGCGCGTGCTGGCGCAGCTTCACGAGCATTTCGCCGAGCCGGCCGACATCGCCGATCTCGCCGCCCGTGCTGCGTTGTCGGTCGGCGCCTTTCACCGCTTCTTCCGCCGCCACATGCGCATGACGGTCACCGCCTACGTCGCCCACCTGCGCGTGGGTCGCGCCTGCCAGGCGCTGATCGAATCGGAGCGCCCGATCGGCGTGATTGCTGCGGAAGTCGGCTACGCCAACCTCGCTCACTTCAATCGCCAGTTCCGCGCGATCCGGGGCACCACGCCGCGCGAGTTCCGTGCGCGCTTCCGGGCGCCACGCTGAGGGCCATCAGCCCTTCACGCACACCACCTGGCGCAGCGTGTGCACGACTTCAACAAGCTCGCGCTGCGCGTTCATCACAGCGTCGATGTCCTTGTAGGCCATCGGGATTTCGTCGATCACGTCGGCGTCCTTGCGGCATTCCACACCCTGCGTGGCGCGTACCTGATCGGCCACGGTGAAGCGGCGTTTGGCCTCATTGCGGCTCATCGTGCGGCCGGCGCCGTGGCTGCACGAACAGAACGCTTCTTCGTTGCCGAGCCCGCGCACGATGAAACTCTTCGCGCCCATCGAGCCAGGGATGATGCCGAGGTGCCCCTTCTGCGCTGACACCGCGCCCTTGCGCGTGATCCACACCTCGGCGCCGAAGTGCGTTTCGCGTTGCACATAGTTGTGGTGGCAATTCACCGCTTCGAGTTCGGCGCTGAAGGGTTTGCCGATCACGTTGCGCGCGGCGGCGATGACGGCCTGCATCATCAGCACCCGGTTGCGGCGCGCAAAGTCCTGCGCCCAGCCGACTGCCTCGATGTAGTCCTTGAAGTGCGGGCTACCTTCCTCGAAGTAGGCGAGTTCGCGGTCCGGCAGATTGGCGATGTGCTGGCGCATGTCGGCCTGCGCGAGTTCGATGAAGAGGTTGCCGATCGCGTTGCCGACCCCGCGCGAACCCGAGTGGAGCATGAACCAAACCTGGTCGGCCTCATCGAGACAAACCTCGATGAAGTGGTTGCCGGTGCCCAGCGTGCCCAGGTGCTTGTGGTTGTTGGTGCGTTCCAGGCGTGGGTACTTCTCGGTGATGCGCCTGAAGCCGGCGTGGAGTTCCGTCCACATCGCGTCCACCGCCTTTGGCGGCGTCTCCCACGCGCCCGGATCGCGCCGGCCCGGGGCGCGCCCATGCGGCACCGCGCGCTCGATTGCGCTGCGCAGGCCGTGCAGACTCGTCGGCAGATCGGCGGCGGTGAGCGTGGTGCGTGCCGCCATCATGCCGCAGCCGATATCGACACCGACGGCCGCTGGAATGATCGCGCCACGCGTCGGGATCACGCTTCCGATCGTTGAGCCCTTGCCCAGATGCACATCCGGCATCACCGCGAGGTGACGGAAGATGAAGGGCATCTTTGCGGTGTTCATCAGCTGCTTGCGCGCGTCGTCCTCGACCGGCACGCCGTCGGTCCACAGCTTGATCGGGCGGCCGCCGGCGACCTCCAGGATCTGGTGCGCCATCGCTACTTCAGCAAGCGCTTGAGGTACTTGCCGGTGTGGCTGAGGGGGTGGGCGGCCACGGCTTCGGGCGGGCCGGCGACGAGGATGCGGCCACCGCCGGCGCCACCTTCGGGGCCGAGGTCGATCAGCCAGTCGGCGGTCTTGATCACGTCCAGGTTGTGTTCGATCACGACGATGGTGTTGCCGTGGTCGCGCAGGCGTGCCAGCACCTTCAACAGCATCTCGATGTCCTGGAAGTGCAGGCCGGTGGTCGGTTCGTCGAGGATGTAGAGCGTGCGGCCGGTGTCGCGCTTCGACAGTTCCAGCGCGAGTTTCACGCGCTGCGCTTCACCGCCTGAAAGGGTGGTGGCGCTCTGACCGAGGCGGATGTAACCGAGGCCCACGTCGAGCAGGGTTTCGAGCTTGCGCGCGACGGTCGGCACGGCATCGAAGAAGGCGTGGGCTTCTTCGACCGTCATGTTCAGCACCTCGGCGATGGTCTTGCCGCGGTAGCGGATCTCCAGGGTTTCGCGGTTGTAGCGCTGGCCGTGGCAGACGTCGCAGGGCACGAACACGTCGGGCAGGAAGTGCATCTCCACCTTGATCATGCCGTCGCCCTGGCAGGCCTCGCAGCGCCCACCCTTCACATTGAAGGAGAAGCGCCCCGGCCCGTAGCCGCGTTCGCGCGAGGCCGGCACGCCGGCGTACAACTCGCGGATCGGGGTCAGCAGACCGGTGTAGGTGGCCGGGTTGGAGCGCGGCGTGCGGCCGATCGGCGCCTGGTCGACGCTGATCACCTTGTCGAAGAACTCCAGCCCTTCGATGTCGTCGTAAGGCGCCGGCTCGGCGACCGAGCCGTAAAGGTGCTTGGCGGCGATGGCGTACAGCGTGTCGTTGATCAGCGTGCTCTTGCCGGAACCGGAGACACCGGTGATGCAGGTGAACAGCCCCACCGGCAGTTCCAGCGTTGCATGCTTGAGGTTGTTGCCGCGCGCGCCGCGCAGGTAGAGCTGGCGCTGCGGATCGGGCGACTTGCGCTCACCCGGCAGCGCGATCGTGCGCCGGCCGGAGAGGAAGGCGCCAGTCGCCGAATCCGGGTGCGCCTCGATCTGCGCCGGCAAGCCGTGCGCGATCACCTGGCCTCCGTGCTCGCCGGCACCGGGGCCCATGTCGACCACGTAGTCCGCGGCGCGAATCGCGTCTTCGTCGTGCTCGACCACGATCACGGTGTTGCCCAGATCGCGCAATCGGGCCAGCGTGCCGAGCAGCCTGTCGTTATCGCGCTGGTGCAATCCGATCGAGGGTTCATCGAGCACATACATCACGCCGGTCAGGCCAGAACCGATCTGACTTGCGAGCCGGATACGCTGCGCTTCGCCGCCTGAGAGTGTGTCGGCGCTGCGTTCGAGCATCAGGTAATCGAGGCCCACGTCGATCAGGAACTGCAGCCGTGCCGAGATCTCGTGCACGATCTTGTCGGCGATCTGCGCGCGATGGCCTTCGAGCTTCAGCGTGTCGAAGAACCGTTTGCAATCGGCCAGCGCGAGGCGGCCGACCTGCGGCAGCGTGCGATCGCCGATGAATACATGGCGCGCCTCTTCGCGCAGGCGCGTGCCTTCGCAGGCGGGGCAGGCCTGGTGGCTGCGGTATTTCGCGAGTTCTTCGCGCACCGCGATCGAATCGGTTTCGCGGTAGCGGCGCTCCAGGTTGGGCACGATGCCCTCGAAGCTGTGCTCCTTCGTAACGTTGCGCCCGCTCTCTGATAGGTACTTGAACGCGATCTTCGTTTTGCCCGAACCGTACAGCACGATCTGCTGCATCTCGGCCGGCAGCTCCTCGAAGGTCGCGTCGATGTCGAAGCCATAGTGCGTCGCGAGGCTCTGCAACATCTGGAAGTAGAACTGGTTGCGCCGGTCCCAGCCGCGGATCGCGCCGCTGGCGAGCGACAGATGCGGGAAGGCGACGACGCGCGTCGGGTCGAAGAACTCGACCGAGCCGAGGCCATCGCACTTCGGGCAGGCGCCGACCGGGTTATTGAACGAGAACAGCCGCGGCTCCAGTTCCGCGATCGCGTAGCTGCACACCGGGCAGGCGAAGCGCGCGGAGAAGAGGTGTTCCTTGCCGTCATCCATCTCCACCGCCAGCGCGCGGCCTTCGGCGTGCGCCAGCGCGGTCTCGAAACTTTCGGCCAGGCGCTGGCGCGCATCGGCGCGCACCTTGAGGCGGTCTACGACGATGTCGATCGAATGCTTGCCGGTCTTTTCGAGTTTCGGCAGTGCATCGATCTCATGCAGCGTGCCGTCGATGCGCAGGCGCACGAAGCCCTGTGCGCGCAGCTCGGCAAACATGTCTTCGAAGCTGCCCTTGCGCTCGGTCACCACTGGCGCGAGCACCATCACCTTGGTGTCCTCGGGCAGCGCGAGCACGGTGTCGACCATCTGCGACACGCTCTGTGCCGCGAGCGGCAACTTGTGTTCCGGGCAGTGCGGCTGGCCGGCGCGGGCGTACAGCAGGCGCAGGTAGTCGTGGATCTCGGTGACGGTGCCGACGGTCGAACGCGGGTTGTGGCTGGTCGCCTTCTGCTCGATCGAGATCGCTGGCGACAGGCCTTCGATCAGGTCGACGTCCGGCTTTTCCATCAGCTGCAGGAACTGCCGCGCGTACGCCGACAGCGATTCGACATAGCGGCGCTGCCCTTCGGCGTAGAGCGTGTCGAACGCCAGCGAGCTCTTGCCCGAGCCCGACAGGCCGGTGATCACCGTGAGCCGGTTGCGCGGGATGTCGAGCGAGATGTTCTTCAGGTTGTGCGTGCGCGCACCGCGGATCTTGATGTCGTCCATGAGCGTTCTTCGATTCCCTTGCCGCGCTTCGGCGCGTCTAGGTCGGGGCGCCGACGGTTCGCAGCGGCGCCTCGATGTCGGGCAGGTTCAGGAACACCTGCTCGATGGTGGAATGGCGGGTCAATGCGTCGACCACGGCCTGCAGCGGTTCGGCGTACAGGCCTTCGATGTCTTGTTCGGCACCGCCCCGGATCGGGAAGGCGAGGTGTTCGTGCGGCGGCGTGAAGCGGGCGTCTACGCCGGGTTTGTTGCCGCGGGCGTCGATGCGGTACCAGCCGTGGTCGGCCAGGTAGACCGCGTTGAGCCCATGCAGGCAGTACGGCTCACCGCTATCGCCAACCGGCAGGCGCTGGTAGCACAGCGCCGCGGGGATGCCGTTGGCGCGCAACAGGGCGGCCAGCAGATGGCTCTTCGCGTAGCAATAGCCAGTGCGGTGTGCGAGCACTTCGGAGGCGCGCAGCGTCACCGGCCCGCTGCGGTAGTCCCAACTGTGGCGGATTTCGTCGCGCACAAATTCGAAGCAACGCCGTGCGATCGCCTCGTCGCCACTACCCGCCTCAACCGCGAGCTGCTGCGCCAGCGCGTGTACGGCCGGTGTTTTCCAATCAATGCTGGAGCTGGACGCGAGGTAGGGAGTCATTCGATGCGCGAACGCGGGATGGCCGGGAAGGGCAACCTGCTAATATACGCAACTCGCTGATTCAAAGCCATTTTCCCGATGTCCTCCCCGTTCTCCGACCGCATGAGTGCGCAGGAACGCCGCGCCGGCGCCACGCTGGCCGCGATCTTTGCGTTGC
This sequence comes from Niveibacterium sp., assembly GCF_041909475.1. Classification (NCBI taxonomy): domain Bacteria; kingdom Pseudomonadati; phylum Pseudomonadota; class Betaproteobacteria; order Rhodocyclales; family Rhodocyclaceae; genus Niveibacterium; species Niveibacterium sp. Next base: position 78,823 of record NZ_JAYRDJ010000013.1, read on the forward strand.
GCATGCTCGGGCTGTTCCTGATCCTGCCGGTGTTCTCGGTCTTCGCGAAGACGCTGCCGGGCGGGAACGACCTGCAATGGGCCGGGCTGGCGCTGGGCGCCTTCGGCATGGTGCAGGCGATCTTCCAGGTGCCCTTCGGTGTCGCGTCGGACCGCTTCGGCCGCAAGCCGGTGATCGTTTTCGGCCTGCTCATGTTTGCTGCCGGTTGTGCGCTGGCCGCCTGGGCGCCCAACATCGGCTGGATGATCGCGGCGCGTGCGCTGCAGGGTGCTGGCGCGATCTCCGCCGCGGTATCGGCGCTGGCCGCCGACCTCACCCGCGAGCAGCATCGCACCAAGGTGATGGCGATGATCGGCTCGACGATCGGGCTGGTGTTTGCCGTGTCCCTGGTCGCTTCGCCGGCGCTGTACCAGTGGATCGGCATGCACGGCATGTTCCTGCTGACCGGGGCCTTGTCGCTGCTGGCGATCCCGGTGTTGCTGCGCGCGGTGCCGACGCCGCCGCACATCGAGACCGCGATGCCGCGGGTGCCGCTTGCCACGGTGCTGACCGAACGGCAGCTGATGCCGCTTCATTTTGGCGTGTTCGCGATCCACATGATCCAGATGGGCATGTTCCTGATCGTGCCGCGCATCCTGGTCGAGTCCGAACACCTGCCGCTGGCCGAGCACTGGAAGATCTACCTGCCGGTGGTGCTGGCTAGTTTCGTACTGATGGTGCCGGCGATCATTTACGCCGAGCGCAAACGCCAGATGCGGCGCGTGCTGTTGGCGTCGATTGCGCTGCTGGCAGCCACGCAGCTCGGTTTTCTGTTGGTGCAGGATGCGTTCTGGCCGATCGTTGGCCTGCTGTTCCTGTTCTTTGTCGCGTTCAACATTGTTGAGGCCTCGCTGCCCTCGCTGGTGTCGCGCATCGCGCCGCCGCAGGCCAAAGGGGCGGCGCTGGGCGTCTACAACACCTCGCAGTCGATCGGCGCGGCGCTGGGCGGCGCGGCGGGCGGGGCAGTGGCCGCCCACTTCGGGCCGCATGCGGTGTTTGCCGGCACCACGCTGTTGGCCTTGATCTGGTGGCTGTGGGCGCGCAGCATGCGCAACCCGCCGCAGCTGACCGAACGCGAGATCGCGATTGATCCGCATATCGAGATCGCCAGCTTCCGCCACGAACTGCTCGCGCTGCCCGGCGTGCGCGAGGCCATCGTCATCCCCGAGCGGCGGATGGCATACTTGAAGATTAATCTTGAGCGCTGGGATGAAGCATCCCTGCGCCGTCTTACTGGAGGGAAAGCCTGATGGCTTCTGTGAACAAGGTGATCCTCGTCGGTAACCTCGGTGCCGACCCGGAGACCCGCTACGCCCCGAGCGGCGACGCGATCTGCAATATCCGTATCGCGACCACCGACACCTGGCGCGACAAGGCCACCGGCGAAAAGAAGGAAGCGACCGAATGGCACCGCGTCGTGTTCTTCTCGAAGCTGGCGGAAATCGCCGGCCAGTACCTGAAGAAGGGCTCGTCGGTCTATATCGAAGGCCGCCTGCAGACGCGCAAGTGGCAGGACAAGGAAGGCCGCGACCAGTACACCACCGAGATCCGTGCCGATCAGATGCAGATGCTCGGCGGCCGCCCCGGTGGTGAGGGCGGCGGTTCGCGCGGTGGTTACAACAGCGGCGGCGACGACTACAACCAGGCGCCGGCGCCGCGCGGTGGTAATCAGGGTGGCGGCAATGCACGCCCGGCGCCGCGTCAAGCCCCTGCGCCGGCACCCAGCCAGGGCGGCGGCAACTTCGGCGACTTCGACGACGATATCCCGTTCTGAAAACGGGGCCGCGATCGGGAACGGAGCCTGCGGGCTCCGTTTTTGTTTGCCGATGCCACAAAAACAAACGCCCCGCAGGGCGGGGCGTTGATCCGTTCGGCCAGCAGCGGCTGGCCGATACGAGGGCCGATTACTTGTTGACGGCGGCCTTCAGCTTGGCGCCGGCGCTGAACGTCGGGGCCTTCGAGGCGGCGATCTGGATCGCTTCGCCGGTCTTCGGGTTGCGGCCGGTACGGGCGGCGCGCTTGCTGACCGAGAAGGAGCCGAAGCCAACCAGCGAGATTTCGTCGCCAGCGGCGAGGGTTTCGGTCACGACATCCAGCAGGCCGTCGAGGGCTTTGGCGGAGTCGGTCTTGGTGAAGCCGGTCTTGGCGGCCAGCGCGTCGATGAGTTCGGATTTGTTCATGATTCGGGTTCTTTTCCGGGTTATGTGAAAAGCGTGTGGCCACGCCGGAAGGGGATGTTATCCCATGACGGCGCGGAATGGCGTTGCAAAGCTTGAAAACCTTGGGCTTGGCACGAAAAAAACCGTGTCAACCGTTTGCAGGGCGGGCCAGCCCGCGCCAGCGGCGAATGCCTCGTACGCTGCGACGCAAGTCTATGCCAAATACGCGGCGGAACTGCCACCAGCCGCGATCGCCGCCCAACACCGCCCATTGTGCCATTTGCTGCTCGCCATCTTCGGTCTGGACCTCGTACCAGCCGTCACGCACCGGGGCGGTGTTGGCCGGGAACCATCCAGTCAGTCTGGGCTTGCGCATTTTGCCTCCACTTGAAATGTGGGCACTTCCTTCACCCGGGCCGTGCTGCGCGGCCGTATTTGACGACGATATCCCCTTCTGAAGCATAGCGCCGGCGCGTCGTGCCGGCTGTCCTGCCCTCAATCGGTGGCGGGCGCATTCTCGCTGCTCTTGCGGGTTGTCGGCTTGTGCCGGTCGCCGCCGTTTCGAACCGCGATCCGGTCGTAGCGGATATGCGCCTGGATCACTTCCCGCTCGCGCGGTGCGGCACTGAACGCATCGATCAGCAATTCGCGGCATGTCGCGGCGTGCTCGGCGTCCCAGCCGCTGTCGAGCGTATCGAGTGCCGCGGCGAGCGCTTTCAACAGCCGCGCGGTTGCTTCGGGGTCGGCCTCGGCACTGGGCGGTGGCATGGCGATCGGCGTGCTGGGTGCCGCCGCATCAGCCGGTGGCGCGCTGGGTTTGATGCGGCCGAGCCGTCGCCGCAGGCTGGCGTCCAGTTGTTCTGCGCTGTCGTCGATCCGTTCGGCCACCTTTAGCGCGTCGTCGTGGCGTCCGCTCTCGATGCAGACCTCGGCCAGATCCACCGAGATCGCTGCGGCGATTTGCGGGCTCGCGGCGTGGGTTGTCAGCGCACGATCGATCGCGGCGCTTGCGGCATCCAGTTGGCCTTCGTCCCGTCGGAGGCGCGCTTCTGCAACATCGCCCGCGATGAGGCCTTCAGGGCTTTCCGAGTGCGCGACGCGCATCGCCCTGAGGCGTTCATCGGCTTCCTTGCGCGTGCTTTCACCAGCGAGGTTTTTCAGCAGCGTCAGGTGGTCGTCGATCTTGGTGCGCGCACTCTTCTGTGTACGGTCCACGACCTTGCGCATCGCACCGGCGGCCCGCTCGCGATCGCCGGTTTCGGAGGCGAGCTTGCCGAGGTGGCGAAGGCGCTCAAGGTTGGCGGGGGAGAGTGCGTCGGCGCGTTCGAGGTAATCCATCGCGGCGGCCAGATCGCCGCGCTGCTCGTGCGTGCGGGCAAGGAAGTCGTATACCGACAGGAATTCCGGGCAGTCGAGGTTGAGCCGGGTCGCTTCGTCCGCCGCTTCATCAAGCTGGCCGCGCTTCTGCAGCACCATTGCGTAGCCCATGCGCGCCCATGGAATCGCGCGCTTGGTCGAGACGCTGGCGTAGATCTCGGCCGCCTCGTCGATGCGGTCCAGCGTGAGCAGGGCCTCGGCCTTGATGCGCTGGGCATCCAGCGTATGGTGGCTGTTGCTGGCGATGACCTTGTCGCAGGCGGCGACGACGCCCGGGTAATCGTGCTCGGCGAGCCGCAGGAACACATCCTTGAGGATCTTCTTCTTCATCAGCGCGGCCATCACCCGATGGCTCAGGTCGTTGGCCGAGAAGGGCTTGATCAGGTAATCGTCGGGCGCGAATTCGACCGCGGAGATCACGCGCTTGTAGGTGCGTTCGCCGGTCACGATGAGGAACACCGAGGACAGCGGCAGCAGGCTCTGGTAACGCAGGTCTTCGAGCAGCTCGACGCCATCTTTCTGGTTGTCGAGGTGGTGATCGCACAGCACGACGTCGAAACTGCCGCTGCGGCATTGGCGCAACAGGTCGGTCGCGTTGGCGGCCATACTGGCTTGCTGGATGCCGATCAGTGCGAGTTGCGTGCGCAGCCACGTACGCACCGAGCCTTGCTGGTCAGCGATCAACACGCGGATCTGAGACAGGTCGAGGTGGGGCAACTGCATGCGGCCGGCTCCCTTCGAGGCGCTTGGGGGTGGCTGGTCTGGCCGCACCCAAGGGTATTAACGGCAGCGCAAGCCCGTTGCTTGATCGCCATGTGCCTGACAGGCTGCCGGGCTTCCGCTATGCTCGGGACACCCCCGTGCCGACCCCCCGACACCATGCAACTGATCCTGATCTCCGGCCTTTCCGGTTCCGGCAAGAGTATCGCGCTCGCGGTCCTCGAAGACGCCGGCTACTACTGTGTCGATAACCTGCCCGCCCCGCTGCTACCGGGGCTCGTCGCGCATCTGCGCGAGGCGGGCTACGAGCGCGTCGGCGTCGCGGTCGACGTGCGCGGCGGCGCCAGCCTGCAGGCGCTGCCCCAGACGATGGCGGCCTTGCGCGGCGAGGTCGAGGATGTCCGCTTCATCTTCCTTGAAGCGCGCAACACCACGCTGATCGCGCGTTTTTCGGAGACCCGCCGCCGCCATCCGCTGGCCGACGACGGCGTGACGCTGCTTGAAGCGATCGAGCGAGAACGCGATGCGCTGGAAGCCGTCGGCGAACTGGGGCAGCGCATCGATACCAGCGATCTGCATCCGAACACCCTGCGCGTGTGGCTGAAAGACCTGATCCAGGCGTCTCCAGCGCAGGGGCTGACGCTGCTGGTGGAATCCTTCGGCTTCAAGCACGGCATTCCGCTCGATGCCGACCTGGTGTTCGACGTGCGCTGCCTGCCCAACCCCTTCTACGATCCCGCGCTACGGCCGCTGACCGGGCGTGACCAGCCGGTGATCGATTTCCTGTGCGCACACGAAGACGTCGGCCGCATGGTGCAGGACATCGGCAACTGGCTCGCCAACTGGCTGCCGTCCTACATGCGCGACAGCCGCGCGTATCTGACGCTGGCGATCGGCTGCACCGGCGGGCAGCACCGCAGCGTCTACATTGCCGAAACGATCGCCGCGCGCTTCCAAGGTCAGGTGCGGGTGCTGCTGCGGCACCGCGCGCTGAAGTCCTGAGCCGGGCGGGCGGCAGTGCGGCTTGCGGTGCGCGACTGGCTGGCCTTGGTGCGGCCGGGCGACTACCTCGTGCTGGTGCTCGCCGTAGTGCTGGTAGGCATGCTCGGACTGCATTTCTGGCGTGGTGGCGCTGCCGACCGGGCGGAGATCCGCGCCGCGGGCAAGCTGTTCGCCACGGTGCCGCTGTCGGCGCCCCAGCTGATTACCGTTCCCGGCCCGCTGGGCCTGACGAGAATCGAAATCGATGTCGGACGTGCCCGCGTTGCCAGCGATCCGGGGCCGCGCCAGTATTGTGTGCGGCAGGGCTGGCTCACGAGCGCCGGTGCGGTCGCGATCTGTGCGCCGAATCAGGTCACGCTTGCCTTGCTGGCGCGCCAGCCCGCCTATGACTCGCTCGGTTATTGAACTCACGCCGGATGCGTCGGACATCCGCGTCGCCCGCTTCGCCACTGCGGCGATCGTACTGTCGCTAGCCGAAGCGGCGATCCCGCTGCCGCTGCCGGGCGTGAAGCCGGGCCTTGGCAACATCGTCGTGCTGATCGTGCTGTGGCGCTGGGGTTGGCGCGATGCGGCTTGGGTCGCGCTGCTTCGGGTGTTTGCCGCAAGCCTGCTGCTCGGCCAGTTTCTCGCGCCTGGATTCTTTCTTGGCCTCAGCGGCGCCCTGGCAAGCCTTTGCGCACTGGGTGGTGCGGTGCATCTGCCGCGCCGCTGGTTCGGCCCGGTCACGGCAAGCCTGCTGGCGGCGTTTGCGCATATCGGCGCGCAACTGGTCGTCGCGCGGCTGTGGCTGGTGCCGCACGACGGCGTGTTCGCGCTCGCGCCGATTTTCGCGCTGGCGGCGCTGGTGTTCGGCCTCATCAACGGGCTCGTCGCGGCACGCATGCTGGTCGAAATCGAGGCCGCCGCCACGCCGGCCTGAACGTGCCATACCGCTTCGCTTGTGCGGCGCGGCAAATCGTTCGCGGTTGTCACACGAATCCCGTACACTCCGCACTCCCTTAAGCCTGCCGGCGTAGTGAAGATGGCAGAAGTCCACGAAACCCCGCATCACAGCGACGACGTACAGCAACACCTCCGCGAGGTGCAGGCGGCGCTCGCCCGTCACAAGGTTGTCGAGGAGCTGGTGCATCGGCAGGAAATGCCCAAGCACGAGCTCGTCGAGAACCTGGTGCACAAGCAGCACTTGGCCGAGCTCGCGACGCGCCTCGACAAGCTGCACCCGGCGGATATCGCCTACATCCTCGAAGCGCTGCCGCTCGACGAACGTCTCGAAGTCTGGGATCTGGTCAAGGCCGAGCGCGACGGCGAGATCCTGCTTGAAGTCTCGGATGCGGTTCGCGAATCGCTGATCGAGACGATGGACCAGGCCGAGCTGGTGGCCGCGGCCGAACAGCTCGACGCCGATGAACTCGCCGACCTCGCGCCTGACTTGCCCAAGCAGGTCATGGAGGACGTCTATCTCGGCCTGGACGCCGAAGCGCGCGAGCAGCTGCGCGCGGCGATGTCCTACCCCGAGGATTCAGTCGGCGCGCTGATGGACTTCGACATGGTGACCGTGCGCGAAGACGTCAGTCTTGAAGCGGTGCTGCGCTACCTGCGCCGTTTTGACGAGCTGCCTGACCATACCGACCTGCTGTTCGTGATCGACCGCAAGGAACGCCTGCGTGGCGTGCTGCCGGTCGGGCGTCTGCTGATCAACGACCCCGAGGTGGTGGTCAGCGACATCATGCTGACCGAACACCTGACGCTGGAGCCGGGCGACTCGGCCGACGAAGCGGCGATGGCTTTCGAGCGCTACGACCTCGTCTCCGCGCCGGTGGTGGATTCGCACCATCGCCTGCTTGGCCGCCTCACGGTGGCATCGGTGCTGGACTTCGTGCGCGAATCGTCGGAAGCCGAACTGCTCGGCCAGGCCGGCCTGAAGGAAGAGGAAGACATCTTTGCGCCGATCGTCGACTCGGTGAAGAACCGCTGGCGCTGGCTGGCGATCAACCTCGTCACCGCCTTCATCGCTTCGCGCGTGATCGGTGCCTTCGAAGGCTCGATTCAGAAGCTTGTCGCGCTGGCGGCACTGATGCCGATCGTGGCGGGCATCGGCGGCAACTCGGGCAACCAGACGATCACGATGATCGTGCGTGCGATCGCGATGGGGCAGGTGTCGGCTGAACACGGCAAGCGTTTGTTTCGCAAGGAGATCGGTGTCGCGCTGTTCAACGGCATCGTGTGGGGCGGCCTGTTGGGCCTCGCCGCGATCCTGCTCTATCGCGACATCAAGCTGGGCATGGTGCTGACGGCCGCGATGACCTTGAACCTGTTGCTTGCCGCCTTCATGGGCGTCACGATTCCGATGACGTTGATGCGTTTCGGCAAGGACCCCGCGGTCGGTTCCTCGGTGCTGATCACCGCGGTGACCGATTCCGGTGGCTTCCTGATCTTCCTCGGGCTGGCGACACTGATCCTGCTGTAGCCATGCCGGCTGTGTGCGGCCGCCTCAGTCGCGCTGCGGCGCCTGTTTGAAGATGCGTTGGTAACTGCCATTCTCGACCAGGCGGGTCCAGGCGCTGCGCAGGCGGTCCAGCGTTTCGCGCGGGGTGGCCGGGTTCGCAGCGAGGTAGAGCGTGAGTTTCATGCCCAGCGGGATCGTCGGTTCGAACTGGCTGCAGTCGAGTTGTTCGGCGCGGCAGTAGGCCTCCAGGCTCCCCGCCGCGATCGGCGCGTAGTCAACGCGGCCCAGGCTCAGCAGGCGCATCGCCTGTCGGTTATCGGTGGTGTCGAGCAGCTCGGTCTGCGGCGTGAAGCCCTGTTGCAGCAGATACACCTGACGCGCATCGCGCGGCACCACCGCGATCGTGTGCCCGCGCAGATCCGCCAGCACCTGCGGCTGCAGATCGGTGCGGCGCTTGAGCTTGTAGAGCCGGTGCTCCAGCGTGCCAAGCGGGCCGATCCACTGAAACGCCGCCTCGCGTTCGGCGGTGCGACCGATCGGATAGACCAGCACGGCGTTCTGCGTTGCCGCCGTCTGCATCACCGCGTTCCAGGCGCGCAGATCGAGCCGGTAGTCGAGCCCGGCTTCTTTCAGCAAGGCTTCGACGAACTCGGTCGAGGTTCCCACGACTTGACCGTCGCGCAGGCTGCTGTGCGGCTGCAACTCTTCGGTCATCACCAGCAGATCGCCAGCGACCGCGCCACGCGGCGCCAGTCCGGCGACCAGCGCAGCGGCGGCAACAAGAATGCGGACAACGGCTCTGGCAGGCATGGTGGCTCCGGCGATGCGTCGGGTCGGAGTCTAAGTGCTGCCGCAGATTCCGGCGAGCGCCGCTGCGCTCAGGCCGTGGCAGTACGCAGCACCGGCGCTTCGCGGATCGGCAGATTTACCAGCGCTGCGGCGCCGGCCAGCGCGATGTCGGCGTACCACATTGCGTCGTAGCTACCGAGGCGCGTGATCGCGATGCCGCCGAGCCAGGCACCCAGAAAACCGCCGATCTGGTGCGACAGCAGGGTCAGCCCGAACAGCGTCGCAAGATAGCGGTGGCCGAACAGCTTGCCGACTACCGCCGCCGTGGGTGGCACCGTGGCGAGCCAGGTCACACCGAGCCCGGCAGCGAAGAGATAGAAGGTCAGCGGCGTTTTCGGCGCGATCAGATAGAGCGCCACCAGCAGCGCGCGCGAGCTGTACATCCAGAACAGCACGTATTTGCTGCGCATGCGCTGCACTGCCCAGCCGGCGGCAAGGCTGCCGAAGATGTTGGCCAGCCCGATGATCGCCAGCGACCAGCTCGCCACATTGCCCGGCAGGCCGCACAGCTGCACTTCGCCCGGCAGGTGGGTGACGAGGAAGGCGATGTGGAAGCCGCAGGTGAAGAAGCCGGCGTGCAACAGCAGGTAGCTGCGGTCGCCCATCGCATCGCTGATCGCCGCGCGCAGGCCGCGGTCAGCCGGTGCGTGAGGGGCCTGGGGCTGCGCTGTGGCGTGGCGATCAGCGACCAGTGGCCGGATCAGCGGCAGCGCGGCGAGCGAGATCAGCGCGAGCGAGAACATCGCCCCCATCCAGCCGAAGCCGCCGATCAGGCGCTGCACCAGCGGCGCGAAGACGAACTGGCCGAAGGAGCCGCCGGCGTTGATGATGCCTGATGCCATGCCGCGTTTTTCCATCGGCAACTTGCGCGCCGCTGCGCCGATCAGTACCGAGAAGCTGCCTGCGCCTGCACCGGCGGCCGTCAGCACGCCGATCGCCAGCGACAGGCCGAAGGCGGACTGCATCAAGGGTGTCAGTGCGAGCCCAACGGCCATCAGGAAGGTGCCGCCGACCAGCACGCGGCCCGGCCCCCAGCGGTCGGCAATCGCACCCGCCACCGGCTGCGCCGCACCCCACATGAACTGGCCGATCGCCATCGCGAAGCTGATCGTGACGACGCCCAGCCCGGTCGCGCTGTTGATCGGCGACACGAAGAGCCCCATCGACTGCCGTGCGCCCATCGTGATCATCAGGATCGCGGCGGCTGCGAGGGTGACGGTCCACCAGGTGCGGGCTTGGGTCGGGGTCAGCATGGCGGCTCCGTTCAGGGAAGGCAGCGATTATCGGGGCCGCGCCGTGCGGTCGCCATCCGTACCGATACGGAGGCGACAATGCCGCCCCCGTTCGCGTCGATCAGCCGAGGCCGGCGAACACCGCGTCGGCAGCGGCGACGGTTGCCGCAACGTCGGCTTCGGTGTGGGCCGCCGACACGAAACCAGCTTCGAACGAGGCCGGCGCGAAGTAGTGGCCGGCATCCAGCATGCCGTGGAAGAAGCGGTTGAAGCGCGCTTTGTCGCAGGCCATCACCTGATCATAGGTGCTCGGCAGCGCGTTAGCGAAATAGAGCCCGAACATACCGCCGACCGCTTGCGCGCAGAAGGCGACACCGTGCTGCTTCGCCGCTGCGGCAAGGCCGTCGGTGAGCTGCTTCGTACGCGCCGACAGGTTCTCGTAAAAACCCGGCCCGCTGATCAGGCGCAGGGTCTCAAGGCCCGCCGCCACCGCCACCGGGCTGCCCGACAGTGTGCCAGCCTGATACACCGCGCCGAGCGGCGAGATCTTTTCCATGATCTCGCGCCGGCCGCCGAAGGCGCCCACCGGCATGCCGCCGCCGATCACCTTGCCCAGCGTCACCAGATCGGCGTCGATGCCGAACAGGCCTTGTGCGCCTTTCGGGCCGACACGGAAACCGGTCATCACTTCGTCGAAGATCAGGATGCTGCCGTGCTTCGTGCACAGCGCGCGCAGCGCGTCGAGGAAGGCGCGGCTGGGCATCACGAGGTTCATGTTGCCGACCACCGGTTCCAAGATCACGGTGGCGATCTCGCCACCGTGGTTTGCAAACACTTCTTCCAGCGCGGTGACATCGTTGTAGGGCAGCACGATGGTGTGCTTGGCGAAGTCCGCCGGCACACCGCCCGACGAGGGGTTGCCGAAGGTCAGCAGGCCCGAGCCGGCCTTCACCAGCAGGCTGTCGGCGTGGCCGTGGTAGCAGCCTTCGAACTTCACGATCGCGTCGCGGCCGGTGAAGCCGCGCGCGAGCCGGATCGCGCTCATCGTCGCCTCGGTGCCGGACGACACCAGGCGCACCATGTCGAGGTTGGGCACCAGGCGGCACAGGGTTTCGGCCATCTCGACCTCGATCTCGGTCGGCGCGCCGAACGACAGCCCCAGCGCGGCTTTCTCCTGCACTGCGCGGATCACGTCCGGATGCGCATGGCCGAGGATCGCCGGGCCCCAGGAGCCGACGTAGTCGATGTATTCCTTGCCGTTCGCATCCCACAGCCTGCTGCCGGCCGCACGGGCAAAGAAGCGCGGCGTGCCGCCGACGTTGCGGAAGGCGCGGACAGGCGAATTGACGCCGCCGGGAATGCTGCGCTGGGCGCGCTCGAAGAGTTCTTGATTGCGATCGGACATGGTCGGGACTCGGGAATGCGATTTCGAGGCCGGCGATTGTCTCACCGCCGGGCGTTCGCGTCCCGCGCCGATCAGCGGCCGGCGAAAAGGGCCGTGTAGGCGACGGCGCGCTGGCGCGGGTCTGGCGATTCGTAAAGGTCGCTGATCACCGCGAGCAGGTCGGCGCCGGCCGCGACCAGGGCGCCACCGTTTTCCGCAGTGATGCCACCGATGCAGGCGACCGGCTTGCCCAGCGGGCGCGCCTTGCCGAGCAGCGACATCGACGCGGGGGGCGCATGGGGCTTGGTCGGTGATGCGAACATCGCGCCGAAGGCGACATAGTCCGCGCCGTTTTCAGCTGCGCTGCGGGCGCGTTCGAGATCGTCGTAACACGAGACGCCAAGGATCGCGTGGGCGCCGAGCTGCGCGCGCGCGGCCGCCAGTTCGCCATCGTCGCGGCCGATATGTGCGCCGTTCGCGCCAATCGCGGCAGCAAGCGCCACATCGTCGTTGATCAGCAGCGGCACGCCATGTTGGCGGCAAAGCGCGAGCAGCGCGCTCGCCTGGGTGTGGGCGAGCGCTGTGTCGGCCGCCTTGTTGCGGTATTGCAGCAGCACGGCGCCACCCGTCAGGACCGCGTCGGTCACCGCAAGCAGGCGTCCGGTGTCGCGCCAGTCCGGCGTGATCGCATACAGCCCGCGGCGCAATGGTGTCATGACTTGCTCTCCGTGCGGCGGTCCGGAATCCGTCGCCCCATGCCGAGTTGCGGAGCTTTGGCGAGCGTCTGCCATGCGTAGCTTTGTGCGTTGCCTACGGCCTCGGGGAGCCCGTCCTTGCGCGCCAGCCGGGCGGCGATCGCGGCCGACAGCGTGATGCCGGCGCCAAGGTAGCTGCCGGGCAGGCGCTCCCACGCATCGGTGCGCACCACGCCGCGGATGCCGTAGAGCGTGTTGATGACCTGTCGCGTTGGTTCGTGGCTGCCGGTGATCAGCACATGCTCACATCCGGAGTCGAGCAGGATCTGCGCGCACTCGGCCAGCGAACGGCTGTGCTGTGCGTCGTCCTGCTGTTCGTCTGCCAGCAAGCGAGCCTCGATGCTGTTCGGAATGAATAGCGCGCACTGCGGCAACAAAAGTTCACAAAGTGCGCCGATCAGGTCCTCGTCGATCTGGCCGTCGTCGCGACCGCCGTAAAGGTCGGGGTCCAGCACCACCGGCAGGTTCGGGTAATCGGCGACCAGCGCTGCGACCATTGCCGCGGTTCGTGCGTCCGCCAGCGTGCCGACATGGAAGGCGGCAACCGGCAGATCTTCAAGCACTGCGCGGGCTTGCTCGTCGATCAACTCTGCATCCACGGGCCAGAACCGCTCCACGGATCGCGTATCGCGCACGCTCAGGCCGGTCGTTACGCAAGCGGCATGTGCACCGGCCGCCGTGATGGCGAGCGCAGCCCCGACGTTGCCGCCACCCCCGGAAGGGTCGCTGCAAGCGAGGCTCAACACGACTGGAAGTGTCGTGGCGTGGGGCGGGGAGGGCATCGGGGGACGGCGGGCGGGGCCGCGAAATGCGGTAAGATCGTGAAATCTTAAATGAATTTCATAAAGAAATGAGTTTGTCAGCCGATACCCCGATGCGTACCTGGATGTGCCTGATTTGCGGCTTCATCTACGACGAAGCGCAGGGCCTGCCCGATGAGGGCATCGCACCGGGCACGCGCTGGGAAGATGTTCCTCCGAACTGGACCTGCCCCGAATGCGAAGCGCGCAAGGATGATTTTGAACTCGTCGAAATCTGAGCACGAAACAGCGCCAAAGCCGGCGCTGCTGGCGTTTTGCGGTGCCGCGCGGGCAATTTCAGTTATATTCACGCGTCACATCGACAATTCCAACAATATGGGCATGAACTGCGGAGGTATGCGTCTTGGCTGATGCTTCGACCCTCAACGGCGTGAAGGTGATGGTCATCGACGACTCGAACACCATCCGGCGCAGCGCAGAGATCTTCCTCGCCCAGGCCGGCTGTCACGTGCTGCTCGCCGAAGACGGCTTCGATGCGCTGGCGAAGATCGCCGACCATCATCCCGACATCGTCTTCGTCGACATCATGATGCCGCGGCTCGATGGCTATCAGACCTGCGCGCTGATCAAGAAGAACCCCAAGTTTTCCGGCACCCCCGTGATCATGCTGTCGTCCAAGGACGGTCTGTTCGACCGCGCCCGTGGCCGCATGGTCGGGTCCAACGAGTATTTAACGAAACCCTTTACCAAGGACAGCCTGCTCAAGGCGGTAGCCGCACACGCCGGCCGCGCCTGACCCCGCTGAGCAAATAAGGAGCATCCATGCCGATCAAGAAGATTCTCATCGTTGATGATTCGCCCACCGACCGTTTTGCCTTGATGGAGTACCTCGTCAAGCAAGGCTACAACGTTGTTACCGCCGAAGATGGCGCCGACGGCGTGCAAAAGGCGAAGGCAGAACTCCCTGATCTGATCCTGATGGACGTCGTGATGCCGGGCATCAACGGCTACCAGGCCACCCGCACGATCTCGCGTGAAGACACCACGCGTCATATCCCGATCTTCATGTGCACCTCGAAGGATCAGGAGACCGACAAGATCTGGGGCATGCGCCAGGGTGCCAACGATTACCTGACCAAACCGCTCGATCTCGATCTGCTGCTCGAAAAGATCAAGGCCCTGGGCTGAAAGCGGAGCGGCGAGCATGGCCAAGCGCATCAGTCTGAGAGAGTTCCAGCAGGATCTTTCGAACCGTCTCGCCGGCACCAAGAACGCACCGGCCAAGCCCGCCCTGCTGGCGGTGCTCGCCGGCGGCGAGGGCTGGCTGGTCGATCTTGCCGATACTGGCGAAATCCTGGCCGTTCCACCGATCGCGCCTGTTCCGCTGACGCAGGACTGGTTCCGCGGGTTGGCCAACGTTCGCGGCAATCTTTTCAGCGTCGTCGATTTCCCGGCGTTCCTCGGTTTGTCCCAGGTCGTAACCGGCAGCGAATCGCGTTTGCTGCTGGTGGGCTCACGGCTCGGTGTGAATACCGCCTTGCTCGTCTCCCGCGCGATCGGTCTGCGCAACCCTGACGATTTCGATGTCGACCCGCGCTTCCACGACCCCCGTCCGTGGGTCGCGGGCGGGCTGCGTGATAGCCAGGATCGCCTCTGGAAGCGCCTGTCGGTGCGGCAACTACTCGCCGAACCGCGCTTCCTCGATGCGGCCAACGTGAATCACTGACCGCACAGCCCCTGAATACCCAAACGCTCACAACAACATAACGTCCGCACCTCGGAGTACCTGCATGGCCCTCAAACTGTTCGGCCGCACTCTCGGCCAGAAGCGCCCCGGCGCAGAGCTGTCCGGCGACAGCACGATCATGGAAGACACAGTGATGGAGGCCAAGGCAGGCGCTGCCACGGCCTCTGGACTGTCCCGACTGCCGCTGCTTGGCGGCAAGACGGTGGCCGAGCAGCTGCGTCTGCTAGGCATCCTGTTCGGTCTCTTCACGCTGATCGCGGTGGGCCTCACGGCATGGCAGCTGCGTAGCGCCGGATTCGGCACCGCCTACGTGTCGGCGGCTGGTCAGATGCGCACCCTGTCGCAGCGTCTCGCGAAAGCGGCGCAGCAGGCACTGCAAGGTAACCCGGGCGCATTCACCGAATTGAAGGACAGCCGTGAGCGTTTCGAGCAACTGCTTGGCGCGGTGAGCAATGGCGGTTCGGTCGACGGCACTTCGGTACCGGCGAGCGGTCGCAGCGTGCGTGAAGAACTCGACGGTGTCTCCAAGCTTTGGGAGAAAACCAACAAGGACGCGCAACAGCTGATCAGCCAGCAGAAGAACCTCTCCACCCTCGGTGCAGCGGTGACGACGATCAACTCGGAAAACCCGAAGCTGCTCGACTTGTCCGAGCAGGTTGCCGCGTTGAAGCTGCAGACCGGCGCGAATGCGCGCGAGATCGCGACCGCGAACCAGGTCGTGATGCTGACGCAGCGCATGGCGAAAAACGCCAACGCGCTGCTGGTTGCTGACGCGATCGACCCGGAAGTGGCCTTCCTGCTCGGTAAGGACGCGAACACCTTCCGCGAGCTGGTCGAGATTCTTGAGAACATGACGCCGGACTCCGACCGCGACATGAAGAACAAGATCGGCGCGCTGCGCGAAGCGGGCGAAGAACACCTGCAGGGCGTTCAAAGCATCCTTGGCAACATCCAGCTGCTGGTGCAGGCGAAGCGTGCCGGTAGCCAGATCTTCAACGATTCGTCCAAGCTGCTGACCGCCACCGACGCGCTGGCGACCGGCTACAACAAGGCCTACGTCGGATTCACCGCGCTGACCGCACTGATCATCCTGTTCGCGGCGCTGGCGCTGGTGACCCTCGCGCTGCTCGCGAAGGTCTACAACGACGACCTGAAGATGCGCCAGACCGAAGCGGAGCGTCAGCGTGCGCAGGCGGAAGGCGAAAAGAACGCCACCCAGCAGGCCATTCTGCGTTTGATGAACGAGATGGGCGACTTGGCGGATGGTGACTTGACGGTGCGTGCAACGGTTACCGAAGACATCACCGGCGCGATCGCGGACTCGGTTAACTACACGATTGAAGAACTCTCGGTTCTGGTACGCCGCCTGAACGACGCAGCAGGCCGCGTGACGGCAGCAACCGAATCCGCGAAGCAAACCTCGGATGAGCTGATCGACGCTGCCGAAAAGCAGTCGCGCGAAATTCAGCAGGCCGGCTCTCAGGTTACCGAGATGGCGCGTCAGATGACCGACGTGTCCGGTAACGCGCTGCAGTCCGCACAGGTTGCCCGCCGCTCGCTGGATGCGGCGCGAAAGGGCCAGGATGCGGTGCAGAACACGATCAAGGGTATGAACGAAATCCGTGAGCAGATCCAGGAAACCTCGAAGCGGATCAAGCGCCTCGGCGAAAGCTCGCAGGAGATCGGTGAAATCGTGGAACTGATTTCCGACATTACCGAACAGACCAACGTGCTCGCGCTGAACGCTGCCATCCAGGCCGCATCGGCCGGTGAAGCGGGCCGCGGCTTTACGGTGGTTGCGGAGGAAGTGCAGCGCCTCGCAGAACGTTCCGCCGAAGCAACCAAGCAGATCGCGGCGATCGTGAAGACGATTCAGACCGATACGCAGGATGCCGTGGCCGCTATGGAAAACTCGACCCGCGGTGTGGTTGACGGTGCCAAGCTGTCCGACGCTGCAGGTCAGGCGCTGGCTGAGTTGGGCGACGTGTCGGTGGAAGTGGCCTCGCTGGTTGAAAAGATCTCGTCCGACACGCAGAAGCAGGCGAACGTCGCGACCGAGGTGGCGGGCACCATGCGCGACATCCAGAGCCTGAACGAACAAACCACCCGCGGTACGCAACAGACCGCCGTCTCGATTGGCCAGCTCGCCGACCTCGCGGTCGAACTCAAGGGCTCGGTTTCCGGCTTCAAGGTGTAAGACCCGCAGGGAAAGACGCTGACGATGAATTCCGAGATGGAACTCGACATCGCCCCGCTGACCTGGGTCCGGGGCGAGATCGACGCTGCCCTGGCCCGGGCACAGGATGCTTTGACCAAGGTGGAAGCAGGCGAGGACCGCAGCGAGCAGCTGCGCTTTGCCCAGAACCATGTCCACCAGGTCCAGGGGGCGCTCTCCGTCGTCGGTCTCGACGGCGTGACACAGTTTGCTGAGGCGCTTGATGCGCTGCTCGCCTCGCTCGCCGGGGGGCAGATCGAATTTGGCGATACCCATGCGCCACTGCTGCGGCGTGCGCTGATTGCGCTTGGCAACTACCTTGCCGAGCTGCAGGACGGTGCGCTGCATCAGCCGCTGCGCCTCTACCCGCTGTATGCCGAGATCGCCGAAGCGCGTGGCATCGAGGTGCCGGGTCAGAGCGAACTGTTCTTCCCGAACCTAGCGGTGCGGCCGGCGCAGGATTCACACGTGAGTCTCGACCCCGCCGTGGCTGCGAAGGAGCTGCGTACAGCCCGTGCGCGCTTCGAAAAAGGCCTGCTGTCGTGGTTGCGCGAACCCGCGTCCGATAGTGGCCCGCGCCTCATGCTCGTGGCGATCCAGCGGATCGCAGCGATCAACCCCGCGCCTGGTGCGCAGGGCTTCTGGTGGGCGTCGATTGCGTTTTTCGAGGGGCTTGCGCAGCGCGCGATCCCCGCCGACCGCGACGCGCAACGCCTGTGCCGCCGCATCGATACGCAGATGCGCCGCTTGCTCGAAGGCTCGCACGTGGTCGCCGAGCGCCTGGTGCGCGACGTGTTGTTCCATGTCGCGAATGCCAGCATCAATACCGAACATGCGCGTGCGGTGCGCAATGCGTTCCGCCTCGATGCGCTGTTGCCGGCTGCCGCGGATGCGCGCATTGCCGAAACGCCGCTCGCTCCGGTGCAGCGCGCGTTGCGCGAAGCGATCGAAAACGCCAAGGAATCGTGGAACAAGTTTGCAGCGGGTTCCGCCGTTGGCTTGCCTCAGTTGCAGGACAATCTTGCGGCGGCGCGCGCGCCCTTGCAGACCCTGCATCAGCCCGCCGTCGCGCGTCTGGTTGAGGCGCTGCACAACACCGCAGCCTGGTTACGCAAAGATCCGCTGAAGTCGAATGACGATCTGTCGATGGATGTCGCAACGGCCCTGCTGATTGCCGAACAGGCCGTCGATGCGGCCTCCGCGCCGAGCCAGGATCTGCTCCAGCGTCAGGTCGATGCGCTGGTGGCGCGTTTGGCTGCACGCGAGGCTGGGCGTGATCCGGGCGAACTCGACGAGCATCTCTTCGGTGAGAGCTCGCGGCGCGCCCAGGAGCGCTTGTTCTTCAATCAACTCGCCCGTGAGATCCAGACCAGTCTTGGTCAGGTCGAACAGACCCTCGATACCTATTTCCGCAATCCGTCCAACGCTGCGGCGCTGGCGGGGCTTGCTGCGCCGCTCAAGCAGGTTGAGGGTGCTTTCTCGATGCTTGGCGAAGCCGATGCGGCGAAGCTGGTCGCCGAGAACGCAGCCCGTGTTGCGGCGCTGGGTGGCGACGAGGCGGTTGCGCCGGAGGTCTGCGAGCAGATCGCGCACGAATTCTCGGCGCTGGGCTTCTTCGTCGAGGCGCTGCGTTTCGGTCCGGCACGGCTGGAGAAATTCCTCGAACCGCAAGGTGGTGCTGTCGCACCGGAAGCGCCTGCGACCATCGAAGCGGAAGTGCGTCAGCAAAGCCGCGAGACGCAGCAGCTGATTCAGCAACTGGCCGAAGCGCCTGCAGACCAGAAGGTGCGTGACGAACTTAAGCAGAACCTCGAAACCCTTCGCGAAGATGCGGCGCTGCTGGCCGATGCCAAGCTTGAACAGCAAGCCCGCGAAGCGCTGGCAGCCCTCAAGACTGGCGACGACTCGGCCAAGGTGCAGGAAGTCGTTGCTGCGATTGCGCCGGCCGCTGCGCCCGAGCCCTCTGCCGACGCCGCACGCCTGATCTCGGCAAGCGAGGACGAGGTCGATGCCGAGCTGCTGGCGATCTTCCTTGAAGAAGCTCATGAAGTGCTGGAGACGATCCGCTCGCACCGCGAGGCCGCGTCGCTCGATCCGCACAATCAGGAAAACATCGTCACGATCCGCCGCGGCTTCCACACCCTCAAGGGTTCGAGCCGGATGGTCGGCCTCAACGACTTCTCCGACGCCGCCAAGGCGGTGGAGTTCTCGCTCAACCGCTGGCTGCAGCAGGAGCGCGACGCGACGCAGCCCTTCCTCGATCTGGTTGCGAATGCGCATGTGCTGTTCGGCGCATGGGTCACACAACTTGAGTCCGGTGGCAGCACATGGCGCGATGCCAGCGCGCTGATCGCCGAGACGAAGGCGCTCGACGCCTTGATGGAAGGCGTATCGTCAGAAGTCATGGCGCCCGTTGCGCCGTCGCAGCCCGCCGCAGTGGTCGAACCCGCTCAGCCTGCGACGCCAGAGAACGAGCTGGATCTCGAGCTTGAGTTCGATCAGGCCGAGCCGGAAATTGATCTCGCCTCGACGCTGCTTGCGCCGGTACAGGACGCAGTGGCCGAGGATGTCCAGGAGACGGTGGATCTCACCGCCACGCTGCTGGCGCCGTTCGACGACGCTGTCAGCGCCGCCGAGCCGGCGAAACCCTTGATGGCCGAACTGGACGAGATCAAGGCTGAAGCGGTCGAGCAGGAAGAAGTCTTCGACCTGACCGCCAGCCTGACCGGCCCGGAAGACCTCGCCGCACTGAGTTTCGAAGCCGAGCCGGAAGCGTTGGAAGAGCCGCCGATGATGGCGCCGATTCCATCGGCCCCGGTCGCGAGCGATGCCGCGATCGATTTCGATCTGGCCGAAGTCTCGCTGACCGACGAAGAAGCACTGCCGTCGCACCGGGAAGAGGAAGAGGTCGATCTGACCGCGACGCTGCTGGCGCCGCTCGAGATGCGCGAAGCCTTCCTCAACGCGCATGACGAACCTAGCGCGGTGGAAGCGGAACCCGAGCTGCCGACCCTTGACCTGGATCTCGAGCCCGAACCCGAACCCGAACCCGAGCAGGCGCCAGAAGCCACGCCGCAGGTCGCGACCGACGCGGAAGTGTCGATCGAACTCGCTGTCGAGCCCGAGTCAGTCGCGTCGGCCGAAGTTGCCGAGCAACCGGAAGCCGAGGAGGCCGCGGGCGAGCCCGATCTGTTGCTCGAATCGCTGCAGGGTGTGGACGTCGAACCCGCCGCCGAAGTGGCTTCGGAACTCGATGTCGCCGCGCTGAGCGAGCCCCCTGAATTCGCGGCCTCGGATGAGGCCGCAGCGCTTGAGCTCGAAGTGCCGCCCGTCGATGAAGGTACGGACGAGGCCAGCATCGCCGAGCTCGAAGCGCTCGATGTGCTCCCGGCGGAGGATGGGCTTGTCGAAACGCTGGCGCCCGCTGAACTGATTGAACCGGTGGATCTCGCGCTTGAGCCTGCGGGCTCCGATGCGCAGGAGCTGGACGAACTCGACGCGATCGATGATGTGGTTGCTTCGGGCGACCTCACGCTGGAAGAGCCCGAGGCCCCGGCGCCCGAGCCCGACACCGTGCGTATCGGCGAAACCGAGATTTCGCGTCAGCTGTTCGAGCTCTACATCGCAGAAGCGCATCAGCATGTTGCCACGCTACGCGAAGAGCTGCCGCGCTTCCAGCACAACCCGGTGCTGGTGCCACAGGAACCGGTGATCCGTGCCGCGCATACGCTCGGTGGTATCTCCGGTACCGCGCGCATCGATTCGATCCGTACGCTGGCCAAGGCGCTCGAACATGCGCTGGCCCGCCTGCATCTGGCCGAACAGGCGCCGACGCCGGATCAGGCCGACTTGTTCCGCCTCAGCGGTGAACGCCTGCAAGCCATGGTGGCCGAGGTCGACGCGCGGCAGATGCCGCTCGCCACGCCGGAGCTCGACGATGCGCTTGAGCGGGTCGTGGCCCATACCGAGCCGGAAGTTGTTGAAGAGGTCTTGGCGCCGGTCGATCTCGCCGATCTGAATGGCGCGATCGAGTCCGAACTCGTCGCCGAACCCGCGGTGGTAAGCGAAGCGTTCGCTGCACCGATCGAGGCTGTGCTGCCGGAACTCGAACCGGAATTGGTCAGCGAGGCGCCCGCCGTCGAGCAGGTCCTGCCGGAAGAGCTTGCGCCGGTGGCTGAGGCGGAGCAGGTGCAGATCGTTGCCGCCGTGGAGGCCGCTGAGCCTGAGCGTGCGGTGGTGCATGACGACCTCGACGAGCAGCTCTTGCCGATCTTCTTCGAAGAAGCCGAAGAGCTGATGCGCGATCTCGCCACCGAGGCGCGCAAGCTGCACAACCCGGCGGAAGCCGAGGAAGGCGCGCAGGCGTTCGCGCGCTTGCTGCACACGCTCAAGGGCAGTGCCCGCATGGCCGGCGCGATGACGCTCGGCGAGTTCGTGCACGGCATTGAGAACCGTCTGCTGCACGCACGGGCCGCTGGTGTCGATGGCACCCAGCTTGCCGACGACATGGAGAACGGCCTCGATGCAGTGGGCCATATGGTCCAACGCATGCAACGCGGCGAGCCGGCGCTGGCGCCGGTGGCCGCTGTGGCGGCAGCCCCTGTCGTCGCCGAGCAGGCGACGACGGAAGCCAGTGTGGCTGCGGCAGTACCCGCTGCGCCCAAGCCAGCGGCGCCCGCGATGGTCAGCGTCGAGGAGGCCGAGAGCCAAGCCGGGCCGCGCGCAACGCTGCGTGTGCGTTCCGACATGGTCGACCGCTTCGTCAACGAGGCGGGCGAAATCTCGATTGCACGGACCCGGATCGAAGGCGAACTGCGCACGCTGCGCCGCTCGCTGCTTGATCTGACGGAAAACGTGATTCGTCTGCGTAACCAGCTGCGTGAAGTTGAAATCGCCGCGGAAACGCAGATGCAGGCACGCGTCGCGCAAGCTGAGCATCAGCACGCCGATTTCGACCCGCTCGAATTCGACCGTTTCACCCGCTTCCAGGAACTGACGCGGATGATGGCCGAGTCGGTCGGCGACGTTACGACGATCCAGCAGAACTTGCTGAAGAACCTCGACGCTGCCGACACCGCGCTGCACGCGCAGGGCCGTTTGTCGCGCGACCTTCAGCAAGCGCTGATGGGCGTGCGTATGGTGCCGTTCGACGAACTCTCCGATCGCCTCTACCGCGTCGTGCGGCAGACGGCAAAGGAGCTCGGCAAGCGCGCCAACCTCGACATCCGCGGCGGCAATATCGAGATTGACCGCGGTGTGCTCGACAAGATGACCGCCCCGATCGAGCACTTGCTGCGTAACGCGGTTGCACACGGCCTTGAAACGCCGGAACTGCGTCGCGCGGCGAACAAGCCTGAAATCGGCCAGATCACGCTGACCATCACCCAGCGCAGCAACGAAGTCGCAATCGAACTGGCGGACGACGGTCGCGGTCTGGACTTCGACGGCATCCGCCGCCGCGCTGAGTCGAAGGGTTTCCTGACCGCGGGCGAGAACGTCTCCGATGCGCGTCTGACCCAGTTCATCTTCGAGCCGGGTTTCACGACCGCCGAGAAGGTGTCGGAGGTCGCGGGCCGCGGCGTTGGCATGGATGTGGTGAAGAGCGAAACCACCGGCGTTGGTGGCCGTATCGACGTTGGCTCCGTAGCCGGGCAGGGCGCACGCTTCCTGATCCACCTGCCGCTGACCCTCGCGGTGACGCAGGCTTTGCTGGTGCGTTCGGGCGAGCGTACCTACGCGATCCCGTCGAACATGGTCGAGCAGGTGCTGGAGCTCAAGCAGGATGCAGTCGACGAGCTGCGCGCCAACGGCTTCGCGATGTGGAAGGACCAGCGTTATCCGTTCTTCTACCTGCCACGCGTGCTGGGTGACCGCAAGTCGCAGCCCGCCGCTGGGCGCTTCCACTGGGTGCTGCTGCTGCGAGTGGGTACGGATGCGATCGCGCTGTACATCGACGAACTGCGTGGCAATCAGGAAGTCGTGGTCAAGAACGCCGGGCCGCAGTTCACGCGTTTGCAGGGCTTCTCTGGCGCCACGGTACTGGCGGACGGCGAGGTTTCGCTGATCATCAACCCGGTGGTGCTGGCCGATCAGTTGCAGTCCGCCACGGCACATGCCGAGGCAGCCGCTGCTGCGGGTGAGCCGGTTGCGCCGCCGCCGGTCGATACCTCTTACGTGCCGACCGTGATGGTGGTCGACGATTCGCTGACCGTGCGGAAGATCACCAGCCGTCTGCTCGAACGCGAAGGCTACCGCGTGGTGACGGCGAAGGACGGTGTCGACGCGCTGGAACAGCTGGTCGAAACGATGCCGGACGTGATGCTGCTCGACATCGAGATGCCTCGGATGGACGGTTACGACCTGACGCGCAACATCCGCGCCGACGATCGTCTGCGGCCGTTGCCGATCATCATGATCACGTCGCGCATGGCGGACAAGCACCGCAACTACGCGTTCGAGATCGGAGTGAATCACTACCTCGGCAAGCCGTACAACGAAGAAGAGTTGCTTGGTTTGATCCAGGGTTTCGTGAAGCGCTGAGCTTTTCGCTAACCGACATGAGAAACCCCGCCATGGCGGGGTTTCTTTTTTGTGCATTCTGCGCCGCAGCCTTACTCCGCTTCGACGGCTTTGACCTGCCTGAAGCGTTGCAGCGTGCGCTCGCGTGCCTGAGCGTGATCGACGATCGGGGCCGGGTAGTCGCCGCCGATGCGGCAGCGGTGCGCCGTTTGCTCCAGCGGGCTCATCAGCCATGGCGCGTGGATCCTGCGTGCGGGTACTTCGCTGAGTTCGGGTAGGTAGCGCCGGATGAAGCGGCCGTCGGGATCGAAGCGTTCTGACTGCGTCACCGGGTTGAAGATGCGGAACCACGGTTGTGCGTCACAGCCGGTTGAGGCGGCCCATTGCCAGCCGCCGTTGTTAGCCGCGAGATCGTAGTCGTTGAGCTTCTCCGCGAAGTAGCGCTCGCCGCGCAGCCAGTGGATGCCCAAGTCCTTGGTGAGAAAGCTGGCCACCACCATGCGCAGGCGGTTGTGCATCCAACCCGTCTGGTTGAGCTGGCGCATGGCCGCGTCGACCAGTGGGTAGCCGGTGCGCGCTTCACACCAAGCGAGGAACTGGCGCTCGGCATCCGGCCCCTCTTCCCAGCGAACGGCATCGAACTCCGGGCGGAAGCTGCGTGCTACGACATCTGGGCGATGCCACAGCACCTGCTGATAGAAGTCGCGCCAGATCAGCTCGTTGAGCCAGGTTTCCGCGCCTTTACCCGGCGTCTCGAAGGCGACGCGGGCGAGTTCGCGGATCGAGATGGTGCCGAAGCGCAAATGTGTCGAGAGATAGGAGACGCCTTTCACCGCCGGGTAATCGCGAGCCCGGTCGTAGTCGCCGATACGCGCGCAGAAGTCGTGCCACAGAGCACGCGCACCCGACATGCCGCAGGGCAGGGCGATGTCGCCAAGGTTGCTGGGTTCGAAGCTCAACTGCGAGAGGCTCGGAACCGGATACTCGGTTGGCGGCGCGCACAGGTGCGCGGCGTAGGGTTCAACCGGATAGGCCTGCAGGAAGAAAGGCGTGAGCTGGCGCCGCCAGGCGTTGCGGTAGGGCGTGAAAACCGAGAAAGGACGGCCGGCGCCGGTCAGCACTTCGCTCTTCTCGAAGATCACCTGATCCTTGAAGGTATGGAACGCGATGCCGGCGGCACCGAGCGCGCCACGCACCGCATCGTCGCGTACGAGCGCATCCGGTTCGTAATCGTGGTTCGCGTACACCGCCGTGACATTCAACCGCAGCGCGAGTGCCGGAACGGCCCCTCGCGCATGGTCATGAAGCGTGATCAGGCCTCCGCCGCGGGCGCGCAACGCGGTGTCGAGTTCGACGACGCTGGCACGGATGAACTCGACGCGGCGGTCAACGCGACTTGGCAGCGCATCGAGAATCTCGCGGTCAAACACGAAGGCGCAGTAGACCCGCGCATGCGTCTTGAGCGCGTGATACAGCGCGGCGTGATCGTGGTCGCGCAGATCACGGCGAAACCAGACAAGGGCAACGGACATGGTGGTGAGCGGTGCAGTTGGATGGGACAGACAGCAGCGTACTGCGCAAGTTCAACACATGCGAAAGGCCGCCGGCGGCGTTTGCTAGCGCGGCGCGCGCTGCGGCGCCGGGTTCGTACCGCCCCCAGGCGCAGGTGTTTCGTCCTGATAGCCGAGCGTGAGCTCGCGGCGATCCCACACCACGCCGTCGGGCGAACGCAGTTCGATACGGTAGTGGCCGGCCGGCGGCGCCCAAAGAATTGAGGCGCCTTCGCCGATCAGTTCATCGTCGGCCCACCAGCGGGCATCCGGTGTCGCTGGCGAACTCTCCAGCAGCAGGGCTTCGCCACTCCGCAGCGAGGTGTTCGAGTCCTTCCCGTCGGGTATCACGATCCGGTGTGGAAGCGTGTTTTCATGACCGGGCGCAACGGACAGCGAGACCTCGGTGCCTCGCAGGAACCACTCGCGGCGGGCTGGCTCGACTGGCGGGTCGAAGGCAACGACCCCCAGCACAACGCCGGTGGGTGTCCGGGGCGGCCTAGACGGCGGGCTCCCAAGGTGGCGCTGGATTGCACCGATGGCGCGCGCTGCGAGCCGCGTTGGCTGCTCAGCACCGCTGCCGCCACCCGACACCTGTACTGCGATCAGGTAGCGCTCGCCAGCGAGCATCGCGATGGCGGTATCGCGCGCCGCATCATTCATTCGCCATACCGCCTGCCAGCCTGCCTCCGGGCGCAATAGCTCGCTCGCAGCGCCCTTCTGTGTCGGGTCGGCAAGCCAGTCGGCAACAATGTAGGCGGTGTCGTTTCGCCACACACGTCGCGGTGTCGCGGCGGGGCCGTCAGCAGCCCAACGTGCGGCCAGCCAGTTGCCGCCGGCCACGAAGGTTCGGAAGGCCTGCGCGGCCTGCAGCAAATTCAGTTCGGGCGTGGCGCTGGCGTCTTTCGCGAGATCCAGCCCGGCCTGGCGCAGGCGCTCGCTCGGTGGGTCGGTCAGCGCGAGCAACGCCGCCTGACTGCCGGAGTCCGATTGCTGAAGCGTCACGCGCAGGCTGCGCCAGGGCGATTCGCCCTCGCTCAAGTTCGGCAGCAGGGTGGCCCCGGTTGCGAGCTTGCGCTCGATCAGGTTGGCCGCGCTGAATGGCAACCACAGCGCAGGCTGCACGCTCCGCACTGCCGTAACGGCATCGGCGCTGCGCGCGTCGAGTCCGCCTACCCATGCGCGCACGCTGGCGTCGCCAGTGTCGAGCACCAGCGCCGCAACGCTGCTGACGTGCGGGGTCGCGCCCTGCAGCCCGTCGCGCAGGCCGCTTGTTGCCGCCTGCTGTACTGCCGCGTCGAGCGTCGTCGTGACGCGTTCGCCGCCAGCGTGCAGCACTCGGCGCGCGAGGTGCGGTGCCAGTGTGAAACGCGGCCGGTTGCGCGGCGTGTCGAGCCGCGGCGCGAGTTCGTAGAGCCGCGGGCAGAGGTTGCCGACACCCATCTTCTTCGCGCGTGCGCAGGCGCGTCGCGCGGTACGGTCGGCACGTCCGTTCGGGCTTGGCAGCAGCGCGGTGATCAGCAATGCCTCGGGGCGATCGAGCGCCGCGGGCGATTTGCCGAACAGCACCGCGCTGGCCGCGTGCACGCCTTGCAGGTCACCGCGGAAGGGTGCGAGGTTCAGATAGGCCTCAAGGATCTGGGCCTTGCTCCAGTGTGCTTCGAGTTCCTGTGCAGCGAGACCTTGGTCCCATTTTTGGCCCACGCTGCGCCGCGCGCCGGGCGCGGCGGGAATTGCGATGGCGGGGTCGAGGAGACCGGCAAGCTGCATCGTCAGCGTTGAGCCACCGCGCTTGTTGTCATGCAGCAGGTTGTGCCACAGCGACCCGACGAAGGCGCGCCAGTCGACGCCCTCGTGTTCGTAGAAACGGTGATCTTCCGCCGCGATCAGCGCCTCGCGTAGCGCTGGCGAGAACTGTGCAAGCGGCACCCATTCGAAGCGG
Source organism: Niveibacterium sp. (assembly GCF_041909475.1). NCBI lineage: Bacteria > Pseudomonadati > Pseudomonadota > Betaproteobacteria > Rhodocyclales > Rhodocyclaceae > Niveibacterium > Niveibacterium sp. The sequence continues at coordinate 105,520 of NZ_JAYRDJ010000013.1, forward strand.
CGGCGCGTGAGGTCGAAGCGGATATCCGCGAGGGGCTCACCGTTTCGATCGAGCAACAGCGCGTCGGACGGGTGGTGCGCCGCACGGACCTGCTCGAAGCTCGGCAATTGTGCTGCGGCCGTGCCGCTTGCCAGGGCGGCGACCAGAACCCCACGACGAAACGCTTGCAACATGCCCTAGTCGAAACCTTTCGCAACCGCGGCGATGCGCGCTTCGCGGACACGGCGCGGAATCTCGCTCTTCTCCATACACAGCTTTGCGACCGCGCCGGCGTCCACTGCACGAGCGCTCTCCAACGCGTTTGCAATGCGGGCCAGCGGTGCCTTGGGCACCAGATGCGCGGCGCAGGCGAGCAGGTCGGCAAAGCGACGCGGCCGTCGCCAGGCGTCGCAGCGATCGAACAGCGCGATCAGCGTGGCGGCATCCAGCGTGGCGGTCTTTTCGAACACCTGCTGCTCGCACCACAGCAGTTCTGCCAGTTCGCGCGGATCGGTCGGCACGCGCAGATCGATGCACAGCGCTTCGAGTGATGCGACGCTGTCGAGCGCGGCGGCGAGCAGGGCAAAGCGGCCGTCGAGGCCCAGAGCGCCGGCATGATCGAGGCGCCGCCCGATGACACGCCGCTCGGCCTCCCAGGCGTGGTTCAGGGCTGGCGCGAGCCGCGCCAGCGCGCCGCAGTCATGCAGCAGCGCAAACATGCGCGATGGCACGGTGGCGAGCAGGCCGCGCGAAATCTCTTGCCACACCCGCTCGGCCACCAGGTGGTCGACCTCGCCTGCATCGACCATCTCGCGCATCAGGGCGAGCGTTTCGTCAGCCACGGTGAAGTCGGGGAAGCGAGCGGCGAAGCGGGCAATCCGCAAGATGCGCACCGGGTCCTCGGCGAAGGCCGGGCTGACATGCCGCAGTACGCGGGCCGCGAGGTCACGCTGGCCGCCGCAGGGGTCGATCAGCTGGCCGTCCTCGTCGCGCGCGATCGCGTTGATCGTCAGGTCGCGGCGTTTCAGGTCCTCTTCCAGCGGCACGTCGGGTGAGGCGTGGAAGACGAAGCCGTGGTAGCCGGGTGCGGTCTTCCGCTCGGTACGCGCGAGGGCATATTCCTCCTGCGTCTTCGGATGCAGGAAGACCGGAAAATCCTTACCGACCGGCCGGAAGCCCTGCGCGAGCATGTCTTCCGGCGTGGCGCCGACAACGACCCAGTCGCGGTCGGCCACCGGCAAGCCGAGCAGGGCGTCGCGCACAGCACCGCCGACCACGTAGGCACGCATCAGTCGGGCAACTCGTCGGAGGGCACGACTTCGCCTTCGGCCAGTGCGGCGGCTTGCCATTCGCGCATCGCCGGGTGGGCCAGCATCGTCGCGAGGTAGGCGCCGGCTTCGCCGCTGGGTTCGACGCCGTAGGTCTGGAAGCGGAAGCACACCGGCGCGAACATCGCATCGGCGGCGCTGAAGCTGCCGAACAGGTAGGGGCCAAAGCGGCCGTAACGTTTGCGGCAGTCGAGCCAGATCGCGATCACGCGTGCGATGTCGGCTTCCGAGGCCGGTGTGCGGCCGCGCCCCGGCATCTGGCGGCGAATGTTCATCGGCATCTGGCTGCGCAGCGCCGGGAAGCCTGAATGCATCTCTGCACTGACTGCCCGTGCATGGGCGCGCGCCGCGGCCGTGGCGGGCCACAGCTGCGGAAAGCGCTCAGCGAGCGTCTCGATGATCGCGAGCGAATCCCACACCGTCAGCGCGTCGTCGATGAGACAGGGCACACGGCCCGAGGGGGAATGCTCAAGGATGCGTTCGTGCGTATCCGGCTGATCGAGCAGTACGCGGACTTCCTCGAAGGGCTGGCCGACTGCGCGCAGCGCCAGCCAGGCGCGTAGCGACCAGGACGAGTAGTTCTTGTTGGCGATCACGAGTTTCATCGGGGACTCCGGCTTACGGGGTACGGCGGACATGACTGCGCAGGCGCGCATAGCGCCCGCGTTGGGTGCGATTGCCAAGCCAGCCCGGTGCCACTGCATCGAGTGCGGTGGGCGTGAGGCCAAAGGGCTGCGCCGCGCCGCTGGCGACGTTGTCGCGATCCATCGAGCGCACGTTATCGGGGCTCATCAGCCCCCCCGGCAGCCACGACAGCACCGCGGCCTGCAGCATCGCAAGGCTGCGCGGCAGCGGCAGCACCAGCGGACGATGGCCGCCGAGGCGAGCGGCATAGTCCACCAGTTGTGCAAGCGTCCAGACATCGGGGCCCGCCAGTTCGTGTGTTTCGCCAATGCCCAGATCCAGTTCGATCGCGGCGATGATTGCACGACTTACGTCGCCAACGAACACCGGCTGGAAGCGCGCACCTGCACCACCGAGCGGGATCAGCGGGAAGCTGGCGGCAAGGCCGGCGAACAGGTTCAGGAAGCGGTCTTCCGGCCCGAACACGACCGAGGGGCGGAAGATCGTCCAGCGCAGCGCGTCGCTCGCCGCGCGGATCGCGGCCTCACCATCGGCCTTCGATCGTTGGTATTCGGATGGCCCGTCCTGCGCCGCACCGAGGGCACTGATGTGGATCAGACGCTGAACGCCGGCACTTTGGGCTGCAGTCACGATGCGCCGCGGCAACTCGACATGCGCCTGTGCGAAAGCCGGCCCGTATGGTTTGCCGGAGGGCGAATGCAACACGCCGACCAGGTTCACCACGACATCGACGTCGCGCATCAGCCGCTGCAGGGTATCGGCGTTGAACACATCTGCTTCGAGCAACTCGCACGACGGCAGCACCAGCAAAGGCTCGCCGGTGCTCAGGCGCCGCGTTGGCACCCGCACGGCTACACCGCGTGCTGAAAGTCGGTTGGCGAGGTGGCGGCCGAGGAATCCGGTGCCGCCGATGATCAGAACACGTTTGGCTTGCATGAGTTTCGCAGGGTCAATTGCCGCCGTCGCCGGCGGGCATGTCGTTGAGTTCCGGCACATCAAGGCCCGCGGTGCCGTTGGGCTGCACGGTGCCGAGGCGTTGCTTGAGCGACTGCGGTTTGCCCGTCAGTACGGCGGCGTAGGCCACCGTGTTGGCGAGCACCTTCTTCACATAGTCGCGCGTCTCCGAGATCGGGATCGTCTCGGCAAATACCGCGCCCTC
>NZ_JAYRDJ010000014.1:0-107125 GCF_041909475.1 Niveibacterium sp.
CAACATGCCCACGCTGATCACTCCTGTTTCCCCCGCTCAGCTCAGAGCGGGACAGTGTCTCTACGTGGGTCAGTTTTCGGCGATCGCGGACCCTATAAGTGGGTCAGTTTTTGGTGATCCTCAACAGTACGTGCTCAGCGTGCTGCGGAAGGCGGCAGCGCCGCTGACTGTGACTCACGGCACCCGGGAGAAGACCGCCACCAAGAAGATGCTTCACAGCGACGTCACGGGCCAGGGTTTGGGCACGCTGATCCCGGACGCGATCCTCCATGCAGGAGGGCAGGTTCAAGGCGTGGTCGACGCAAAGTACAAGTCGCTGCACCCATCTGCAAGCGCACCGAATGGTCCGCAGCGCGAGGATCTGTACCAGATGGCCGCGTACCTCGGCCGGTTCATTCCTGCAGTCGGCAGGGGTTCTTGGGGCGTACTGGCGTACCCGCTGGACCCTGCGCGGCCGTCGATCCCGCAGGCAGAGCAGTTCAGCCCCTGGAGCTTGGATGGCGGCAGGAAGGTCGTCTTCACCTCCCTGCCGCATGTCGCATCGGATGCGGTCGCCAAGCTCCGCGCGCTGATTACTCCGATGGCACCGGAGCGGTTCGCCTGGCAAGCCCAGGCCTAGCCTCGGGCGCGGGGCGAGCCCCTTCCAGAATGCCTGTGACCGTCCACTACGCGAGCTTGGCGCCGACCTCTTCACAGACGCGCTCCACCACAGCCGCCACTTCGTGCAGGAAGGAATTGCGATCCGGCGACGGGGTCACGTCAGGGATCGGCGCCGCGCGCTCGTAGATGCGCTCGCCGATGATCGAAGCGCGCGCGTAGCTGGAGCCGCGCCCCGACTGGTTGAACGCGGACTGCCATTCCGGCATCCGCTCGGCCCGAACGCGGCGGGTAGCCAGGTCCAGCGTCTTGGCGGACAGCGCGTTGGCCAGGCCGTCAAAAACCTGTTGCTTGTGCGCATCGTCGGTCGGCTCGGCGGGGTCCCACCGGAGCGGGTTCTGCAGCAGCACATACAGCCGATCCTGAAGCTGCTTGCGGAGATCCGCGACCGGCTTGAGGTTGTCGTACTCGTCGCCGAGGCCGGGCGTGCTGAGTCGTCGGCTCAATGCCCAGATGCGCTTCCAGTGCTCCTTGCTGACGCCGGGCTTGTAGTCGAGGCCCAGGCGCGGCCACCACGCATCGTGAAAGCTCTCGGCAGCGTTCTTCACGGCCAGGACGAGATTCATCCGGTCGTACACCGGCTTCGCGAGGACGGGCGCCGGCTTTTCCACGATGACATCGATGGCAGCCAACAGCGCCTGCAACTGACCGATGGTGCGCTTGTGGGTCTTCTTTGTGGTGTCCAGGTCTTCGTCGATCCCGCCGACGAAGAAGCAGGCGTCCTTCAGGCGGCCGCGAAGCGCTCGTTCCGCGAATGGGCCCAGCTCCTCGCCAATGGACGCGAGGACGTTTTCGGCGGAAGCCAGGACGTGCTGCTCCTTGGCCGCTGCGTTGGGCAGGTTGTCGCCCTTGACCTCGTCGAAGTGCGTGAACACGAGCAGCAGCTTGCTGGCGCTGCCCGACGTGATCATCTCCTTCATGGCCGCAACCGGCGCGGCCTGCATCGGCTGAACAGCGTTGTCGACGAGCACGATGGCATCCGTCGACTCGATGCGCCGCGTCAGTGAGGTCGAGATGGCTGCCACCGACTTAGGCGTGTGGCCCAGGCCTTCACCGTCGAGAAGCACGAGCTTGGGCTGCTGGCCGCCGTTCCACGCCGGCAGGAACGCACCGGCCACCCGGACTCCGTTCACCAGCGGTGTCAACAGGCGCCCGAAGCGTGGGGAGTGGTTACTGGAGAAGCGCGTGACCGTCTTGATGAAAGTCGCACGGTCGTCGGTCTCCCACGACCACGATTGCGGCCAGCCTTGCTTGTTGCGACGCACCGTGCCATCGGTGAGCAGCGAGAAACGAAGCTCGATCTCGTCCATCAGCTCGTCACTGATGCGGTGGAACTCGTCGTCTTCACGCAGCCGGCGATCAAGCTCCTCCTCGAACAACTCGTCGACGACCCGCTGATCCTTTTCGTCGGTGGCGCCCAGCTCGGTCTTGAGTTGGTCGCCGTGGCGGGCGGCGATGGCGCCCAACGCCGTCAGCGTCTTCGTCAGCAGCGCATTCGTGGCGTCGAGATCGATCACACCTTCAGCAGCCGTCTCCTCGGTCGGCTCCACGGCGTCGTCCTCGTCATCCTCATCGTCGTCGGTGCCGGCCACCTGAGGCCCGTTACCAAGCACGTAGTTGAAGCGGAACCGTTGGTTCACATGCATCAGCAGCTTGCGCAGCACTTCACCGTCGCCGTCGCCCCGGTAGGCGGACAGCACGGCCTCCGAGATGCACTCGTTCAGGTGCTCGCGAACCTCGTCGATGGGGAAGAAGGTGACCACCGCCTTGTACGGGCCTGGCGCAAGCACGACCTCGGTCTCATGCACCGTGGTCTTCGCCGTCGATGTCGACGGAAAGCGCTCGGTCTCCGGGTCCGTGCCGATCAACTGCCGAAGCAGCGTCGTCTTGCCGGCGCCGGTCGTCCCGAGGAGCAGCGCCCGCCGATAGTCGGAATCCTTTGATGTCGGCAGCGGAATGCTCGACTCGCGGATCGCGCCGAAGTCGCTCTGCTCAGGTTCCATGCCGTGATAGAAGATCTCGACGACCCGGCGATGGAACCGCTTTTCAGCCTCCGCCCTGGCCGGCAAGCTCCAGAAGCTCTCCTCTGCCAGTAGCTGGTTGAGTTGATCCTTCAGATCATTGGCCTCGGCCTCGTCGGACGTTCCGAGCCCCTGGCGGACTCTCAAGCCCGGCTTGCCAGTGTTCGGGTCGACCCGAACCGGATGGCGGAAGATCACCGCCCATGCACTGCGACCCTGCGACCTGCTCAGGGTCGCCACAAAACGCTTTTCCATGTCGCACCTCGTTGTTCAGTTGTTGTTCCGGAGCGGATCATAGGCATGCTGACACTGACGGTCAAGCACAATCTGAACAACGGAGGAACAACGGTGCGGCTTGGCGGGGACGGTTGCGATCCCGCCCATTTCCGCTACATTCCTACCTCGATGTAGATGCCGGTTGGATTCCACTTAGGACTCCACCACCAGATTCAAACGCCCAACCCTCACCGGTTGGGCGTTTTCATTTCTGGGTCTGAAACCCCTCATCTCACACTCCCGGCAACCCAGCGCGTTTGCGCGCTAGCCAGTTCCTCGCGGCTGAGCACGAACTCCGTGCTGTCGGTCAGGCGATCGACGACCAGGTCGATGAAGCGGCGCACGCGGGCGGGCTGGGCGGTGCGGCTGCCGTAGTAGAGGAACAGGCTGTAGGCGTCCGCCACGTTCTCCACCAGCAGGGGCAACAGGCGTCCGGCGCGGATATGCGGTGCGGCCGTTGGCGTGGCGAGCTGGCCGATGACTTCGCCGGCGAGCACGGTGCGCAATTCGAGGATCTCGTCGTTGGTGCAGAAGGCGGGCGGCACTGGCCAGTCCTGAATCGTGTCGTCGAGTTTGACGTGCCAGGGCACGAGGCGGCCGTTGCCCGGGTGCCGGAACACGCTGCAGCGGTGCCCGTTGAGTGCGGACGGGTTTTCCGGCAGGCCGTGCTTGCGCAGGTAGGTCGGTGCGGCACAGATGATCAGCTGCAGCGGGAACAGACGGCGCGCGATCAGCCCTTCCTGCGGCGAGGCGCCGATGCGGAAGCCGACATCGACCCTGTCTTCCACCCAGTTGCCGATGCGGTCGTCCAGTTGCACATCGGGCTGCACTTCCGGGTACAGCCGGCAGTACTCTTCGAGCACCGGGCTGATCACCGGCTGCAGCACCGAACGCGGCCCGACGATGCGCAGCGGCCCGGCGATTTCCTCGCGGGTCTGCCGCGCGCCGTGCAGCGCCTGCTGCAGGCCGATTAGCGAAGGGCGAGCGGCCTCGAGGAAACGCTGGCCTTCCTCGGTCAGCGACATGCTGCGCGTGGTGCGGTGAAACAGCCGCACGCCCAGGTAAGCCTCCAGTTGCCCCAGCGCCTTGCTCGCTGCTTGCGGCGAGATTTGCTGCGCCTCGGCTGCACGGCTCAGGCTGCCTAATTCGGCCGTGCGCACGAAAGTCGTGATCGAGCGCAGTTCGTTGATCGACATGCCGAGCCCCAGTCAGATTATTTGCATCATTTGGTTGTAAATCATTCAACGATCTTGCGTCTAGTTGGATGTTTATCGACTGACTAAAGTGCGTTCCATCGGCATGCAGCGTGCGTGCGCCCCTTCAAGGACACCACGATGGACAACTTCAGCTTCTACAACCCGACGCGTATCGAATTCGGCAAGGGCAAGGAACAGCTCGCCGGGCAGATCCTGGCCGAGCACGGCATCAAGAAGGTGCTGCTGACCTACGGCAGCGAGCGCATCAAGCGCGACGGCCTGTTCGCCACGATCAGCAAAAGCCTGGACAAGCACGGTGTGAGCTTCGTCGAGTGCGGCGGCATCGTCAGCAACCCGCTGCTGTCGAAGGTACGTGAAGCGATCACCGTTGCGCGCGAGCACAAGGTCGAGGCGGTTCTCGCGGTGGGCGGTGGCTCGGTGCTCGATAGCTCCAAGGCCATCGCGGCCGGCGCGCTGTACCAGGGTGACGTGTGGGATCTGTTCCTGCGCAAGGCGCCGGTCGAAGCGGCGCTGCCGGTGTTCGCAGTGCTCACGCTGGCTGCGACCGGCAGCGAGATGAACGCCGGTGCCGTCGTCACCAACGAAGCGACCAAGGAGAAGTTCGCGATCCAATCGCCGCACACCTTCCCGAAGGTGTCGATCGTCAATCCGGCGCTGATGCAGACGGTATCGCGCGACTACCTCGTGTATTCCGCCGCCGACATCATCGCCCACTCGATCGAGGGCTACTTCACCGCCACCGTGCAGCCGAAGATCCAGTCGCGCCTGGTCGAATCGGTGATCAACACCGTGATCGAGACGACCGATGCGCTGCTCGCCGATCCGCTCGACTACAACGCCCGCGCCGAATTCGCCTGGGCCGCCACGCTCGCGCTCAATGGTGTGACCTATGCCGGCACCGCGGGCTTCGGCTACCCGAACCACATGATCGAGCACTCGCTGTCGGCGCTGTTCAACGTGCCGCATGGTGCGGGCTTGTCGGTCGTGATGCCGGCCTGGATGCGGTGGTATCAGGGCCGCAACCCGGCGCAGTTCGAGCGTTTCGCCAAGCAGGTGTTTGGCCTCGATACCGCCGAGCAGGGCATCGCTGCGCTGGAGCAGTGGTTCGACAAGATCGGCACGCCGACGCGCCTGTCGCAGCTGGGTATCACCGCAGCCGACCTGCCCGCGATTCTCGACAACCTGCAGGGCAATGCGCAGTGGTTCGGCCTGGCCGAGATCTACACGCAGGACGTGCTGGCCGAGATTCTCAAGGCTGCGCTGTAAGGAATGGCCGTGACGCGGATTCTGGTTCTCGGCGCGAACGGCCAGCTCGCGCGCAACACGGTCCCGGTGCTGCTCCGGCACGGCGCAGGTGGCGCTCACGCTCTACCTGCGCCGTGCCGCGCGGCTTGCCAACCCGGACCCGGCGCGCGTCCGCATCGTCGAAGGCGATGTGCTGGACCGCGCCGCGCTCGAAGCCGCGATGCAGGGGCAGGACGTGGTGTATGCCAACCTTGCTGGCGACATGGCCGCTCAGGCGCGCAACATCATCGCCGCGATGCAGGCCGTGGGCCTGAAACGGCTGATCTTCGTGAGCTCGATGGGCATCTACGGCGAAGTGCCGGGCGAGCGCTACCGCAGCGTGCTGGACCCCTACCGCGATTCGGCGGCGCTGATCGAAGCCTCGGATCTGGACTACACGATCCTGCGCCCGGGTTGGTTCGCCCGCGACACGACAGTGAGCTACCAGCTGACGCAGAAGGGCGAGCCCTTCCGCGGTCACGAGGTGTCGCTCGCAAGCCTTTCGGACCTGATCGCGAAGCTCGCGCTGACGCCGGGCCTGCACGTCAGCAGCAGTCTCGGAGTGAGCAAGGCATGACGCATCCCGAACGCCTCATCCATCGCGGCGCGGTGCTCGCCATCATCATGGCGAGCTACCTGATGATCGTGATCGACATCTCGATCGTGCTGACCGGTCTGCCGAAGATCCAGGCAGCGCAGGGCTTCACGCCGGCCGGCCTGTCGTGGATCCAGAACGCCTACACGCTCGCCTTCGGTGGCTTCCTGCTGCTTGGCGCGCGCGCTGGCGACATCCTCGGCCGGCGGCGCATGTTCATCGCGGGGCTCGCGATCTTCACGCTCGCCTCGCTGGCGATCAGTGCCGCGCAATCGCCGGCCTGGATGATCGCCTTCCGCGCCGTGCAGGGCTTCGGTGCCGCCGTGCTGGCGCCCTCCACGCTGGCGCTGATCGCCACGCATTTCGAGGAAGGCCACGAGCGCTCCCGCGCGCTGGCGTGGTACGCCGCCGCGGCGGGTATCGGCGCCACGTTGAGGTTGGTGCTCGGCGGCCTGCTTGCCGGCCTGATTTCCTGGCGAGCCGGCTTCTTCATCAATCTGCCGATCGGCGCCGCCCTCATCGCGGGCAGCCAGCGCTACATCCGCGAGACGCCGCGCCACTCGGGGCGCTTCGATCTTGCCGGTGCGCTGAGCTCCACGCTGGGCATGTGCGCGCTGGTGTTCGGCATCGTTGAGGCGGCCGAGGCCGGTTGGGCCTCGACGCTGACGCAGGCGAGCGTCGCAACGGGTCTCGCGCTGCTGGCGGCTTTCCTGCGGATCGAGACACGTGCGCAGCAACCGCTGTTGCCGCGGAGCCTGCTGACCAACCGCCGGCGCAACGGCGCCTATGCCGCACGGCTGCTGTTCCTCGCCGGCATGTCGGGCTTCTGGTTCTTTACCGCGCAGTATCTGCAGGGCGCGCTGCACTTCAGCCCGATGCAGGCGGGGCTGGCCTTCATGCCGGTGACGTTGCCGCAGTTTCTGTCCTCGGTCTCCGTGCCGGTGCTATCGCGTCGCTTCGGCGCGCGGCGCCTGCTGCTCGCCGGCCTCTCGCTGTGCACGCTTGGCCTGCTCTGGCTGGGGCTGGCGGCGCCGCACATGTCCTATCTGGGCGGTGTCGTCGGCCCGATGCTGCTGATCGGGCTGGGCCAGGGCGGGGTGCTCGCTCCGCTGACGATGGCCGGCGTCGCCGGTGTCGAGAACCACCACGCCGGGGCCGCGTCGGGCCTGCTGAACGTGGCCCACCAGCTCGGTGCTTCGCTGGGCCTGGCCTTACTGGTTGTCGTGTATGCCGGTGCGAATGTCGGCGGGGGGGCGCCGGTGCACGACGCCGTCGGCATGGCGCAGCACACCGGGCTGGCGCTGCAGGCGGCAGCCGGCTTCCTGCTGACGGCCTGGTTGGTGTCGGCCCGCTACATCTGTTTCGACGTCGCCCGGCCGCCGGCGCCGATCACGGGGCGACCGGCAACAAGCCGATCTGCGGGCTGACGCGTCAGATGCCGAATGCCCGATAGACCGCTTGCAATGCCCGCTCCAGAAGCCCCGTGTCGCGGTGCCGACGCAAGTCACCCTCCGAATCCAAAGAAAGCAGACGTCATGACGCACGCATCGCAAACGACTCTCCCCGTGCTCTCGGTGGCCCGCGCGGGCTCACAGGCTTCGTACGCCGGCCCAGCCGACTGGTTCACCGGCAGCGTGCGCGTTGATCCGCTGTTCACCGCACCCGCGCCAGCAGCGGCGTCGGGCGGGCTGGTGACCTTCGAGCGGGGGGCGCGCACCGACTGGCACACCCATCCGCTCGGCCAGACGCTGATCGTTACCGCCGGCTGCGGCCGTGTGCAGCAGGCCGGAGGCCCGGTGATGGAGCTCCGCCCCGGCGACGTGGTCAGCATTCCCGCCGGCGTGAAGCACTGGCATGGCGCTGCGCCCACGACGGGCATGAGCCACATCGCAATCCAGGAGCAACAGGGCGGCAGCGTCGTGACCTGGATGGAGAAGGTCAGCGATGCCGAGTACGTCGGCTGAGCGCACTCGGCCACAGGGCCCGTGCGATGAAAAACGCCGGGCAGGGCCCGGCGTCACGCAGCATGGCTGAGAACGATGTCGCTCAGTGGAGGGTGGAGAGATACGCGATCAGATCCGCTCTTTCGGTAGCGTTGGACAGGCCGTCGAACTTCATCTTGCCGCCGGGCACCGCCTTGCGCGGGTCGGTGATGTAGGCGTCGAGCTTGTCGGGCGCCCAACTGATGCCGGATTGCTTCATGGCGTCGGAGTAGGCCACGTCGCCAACGCTGCCGGCCTTGCGCCCGAGCACCGCGAAGAGCGAGGGCCCCTTCTTGTTCTTGCCTTCCTTAACGCTGTGGCACTCGGCGCAGTTTTCGGCGAATACGTCGGCGCCGTGCTTGGCGTCGGCCGCGAATGCATGGCCGCCAGTCACTGCAAGCAGCACCACGGCCAGGATTGAACGGGTGGTTTTCATCTAGGGCTCCGTGCTTAGAACGAGGTCCAGGCGAACAGGTAGAGCGTGTTGTTGTCACGCGCGTTGCGGCCTGATCCGTCGTAGTTGTTGCTCTCGCCATTGAAGCGGGTGTACCAGGTGTACTGGGCGCCCAACCGCAGGTTCGCCCACGGCGATCCCCACGACGATTCCTTGCCCCACGGCGTCCAGTCCGCCTGCAGCATGTAGCCGGTGGTGTTGGGCGAACCGGTCGCGCTACCCATGTCCGGCGCCGCGGCGTAGAGCAGCGCATCGCTGCTGCCCTTGGTGCGGAAGGTGCTCGCGGTCAGCCCCCAGGTCTGGTTGTAGTAGTAGGACGCGTTGAGCTGCATCTCCTTGAGGGTGCCGCTCTGGTTCTCGGCCTCGCCGTTGGCGTAGGCCACGTCGCGCTTCTGCTTCTCGTGGATGTAGCTGGCGTACACGGTGCCGATGTGTTCACGCGTACCGAGGAACTGGTAGGACGCATCGATTCCGATGTCGTTGTAGCGGTTGGCCGGGCCTTGCGTGCGATCGGGCTGCACGCCTGCGTTGAGGCCGAACAGGCCGACGTGGTAGGCCTGCTTCTTCAGATCGCCGAAGTAGGCCAGACGCCAGTAAGCGTTGGAGGTGAGGCGGCCGATTTCATCTTGCAGCCCGAGTTTGTCGAGCGTCGAAGCCGACAGCGCCTTGTAGGTGCCCAGCTCGGCATAGTAGTGGTTGTCGTACATGCCATAGGCCGACACCCCCAGCACATGTTGGCCCAGGCCGCCGGCAATGAGCGGCGACGCCGGCGCCGGCGCGAGCTCGGTGGCCATGTACGGGAAGCGCCACGCGGGGGCAGTGTTGAACGGGTCCGATACCGTCGGGTTGTTGTTCAGCGAGAGGCCGGCGATCAGGTCCTTGCCGCCCACCGTGAACGTATCGGCCGCGCGCAGTTCGGCGTTGTCGATCGATGTCTTGCGCTCGGCGCCGGCATAGGTCGTCTGGACGAAGGCGCCGAGCTTGTCGGCGAGTCGTCCGGCCAGAAAGACGGAGACTTCCTGTGCCACGGCGTTGTTGTTGGTCTTGGTATGGTCGGTGGGCGGGTCAGTCAGATCCTTTGCGGTGCGATCGAAGCCGCCGACCAGCATCGCGGAAAGCGGAATCTTGCTGCCCTGTCCGTCGCTGTCCGTGTAGCCGCTCAGCTTGAAACGGATGCCGGCGGGCGTGAGTTGCGGGCCGTAGGCGCCAACGTGGCAGGCGGCGCATTCCATACCGGTCTGGCGCGCGAAGCTGGGCAAGGCCAGCGCAGGCTGGGCGACGGCTACCGCGACGCTGGCGGCGGCCAGGCATCGCAGCAGGCGCCCGTGGCGGCCGAGCGCACGGGCGAGCGAAGTGAATACTTGCATCAAGGTCCCCTTGTGGGTTTGCAGAAAAACGGGTGATCGGGCTGCGTTCAGCGGCGGCGCGGCAGCATCGCGATGAGTACGGCGTCGCGGCGGAAGAAGTGGTGCCAAAGGGCTGCGCCCGCGTGTGCGAGCACCATGATCAGCAGCGCCCAGGCGGCGCGCAGGTGCCATTCGGCGAGGCTGTCGGCAAGGTCGAGGTCCGCTGCAACGATCCGCGGCAGTTCGATCAGCCCGAGCAGGCGCACCGCCTTGCCGTTTGCATTGGTCAGCGCCCAGCCCAGCAGCGGCAGCGCGGCCATCAGCCCGTACAGCGCCAGATGCGTCAGTGCGGCGGCGAGGCGGGGTATCAGCCCCAGCTCGGCGGCCGCGCTGCTGTGCCCGGCAACGCGGCGCGCGACGAGTCGGCCCGCCATCAGCATCAGCACTGCGACACCGAAGCTGCGGTGGGTTTCGATCAGGAAGAGGCGCAGCGTCTTGTCGTCGACCAGTTCGCGCAGCAGCACAGCGGCGGCGGCAACGAGGATTGCGACGGCGGTTGCCCAGTGGAAGAACTTGATCGACGCGGCGTGGCCTGCGTTGGCGGTGCGACTGTCGTCGAGTGCGATGGTGCTGGCTTGCATGCCGGGGCTCCAGAGTGAGACACCCCGGACCCTAGCGGTGGGAAGCTGTCGGAAACCTGTCGGCCTCAGCCGCCGATTGCAAGCACCTGTTGCGGAAAGCCGATGCGGAAGCACACGCCGCGGCCACTTGCCGGTGTCAGCACCTGCAGGCTGGCGCCGTGCCGCAGCGTCACTTCCTTGACGATTGCGAGCCCGAGGCCGGAGCCGCGCTCCTGGTCGGTGGCGAGGCGGAAGAAGCGTTCGAATACCCGTTCGCGCAGCGAATCCGGAATGCCCGGGCCGTCGTCCTCCACTTCCAGCCAGGCGCTACCGTCTGCGCTGGTGCCGCAGCGCGCCGTGACATGTGCGCCGGCAGGGCAGTACTGCAACGCGTTATCGATCAAGTTCGCGAGCAGCTCTTTCAGCAGCCAAGGTGAGCCGCGCACCGCGGCGGGCTCTGGCGCGAAGCCGAGGTCGATCTGGCGGGCGAGCGCGGCGTCGACGAAATCGGTCGCAGCTTCTTCCAGCAATTGGTCGAGCGGCACGATCTGGTGCCGTGCTGGGTCAGTGGCCTCCGGCGCCGAGCGCGCAAGCGCCAGCAACTGGTGCGTCAGGTGGGCCAGCTTCGATGTTGCGGTGAGCAGGCGTGCGACACGGGGCCGTGACTCGGCGGGCAGTGAATCCGCGGCCAGCTCAAGCTGTGTCTGCAGGCCGGTGATCGGCGTGCGTAGCTGGTGTGCTGCGTTGGCGATGAAGGCGTGCTGCGCGATGCCGGCTTCGCTCAGCGAATGCATAAGGCGATTGATCGCGGCCAGCAGCGGGCGGATCTCGCGCGGTGCATCGTCATCCGGAATCGGATCGAGCTTGTCGGGCGAGCGCTTGGCGACCTGTTCGCTGACCGCGTCGAGCGGGCGCAGCGCGTAACGCACGCCGAAGAACAGGATCGCCAGTGCGGCGAGTGTCTGCACGAGGTTTGCCAGAATCGTCGTGACCACGATCTGGCGCGCGGCGCGTTGGCGTTTGATCAGTGTCTCGGCGACCACCACGGTCGCCGCCGTGCGGCCGGTGCGGTGCCACAGCGCGGCGACGCGGACTTTGTCAGCCCCGATGTGCAGCGTGCGGAAAGCCGGCACCGGGGATTCCACGCCCGCGACAAACGGCAGCAGTTCCTTGTCGCCGGCGCGGATGCGGCCCTGCGGGTCAGTTACCAGCAGGTAGACCTTGTCCACGCTGTCGGCGCGCAATACTGCTTCAGCCTGCTTCGGCAGATCGACGTCGACATCGCCGTCTTCGTCGTCCAACCGCGATGCAAGCGCGACGGCGGTGCTGGCGAGCGAGTGGTCGTAGGCCTCGTTGGCGACGCGTGAGGCCTGCCGGTAGTCGGCAACGGTGCCGACTACCATCAGGGCCAGCAGCGGCAGCGCCAGTACGGCCAGCAGGCGCCCGCGCAGCGCTAGCGGCGCGCGGCGTTCATGCATCGCTGGCCTCTGCTTCGAGCCGGTAGCCGATGCCGCGCACCGTGCGGATCAGAACGCCGCTGTCGGCCAGCTTGCCGCGCAGGCGCGAGACATAGAGCTCCACCGCGTTGTCGGTGATTTCGCGATCCCAACGGCTGAGGCTGTCGGCGAGTTTCTGCTTGGCGACCACGCGCGGTGCGGCGAGCATCATCTGCTCCAGCACATTCCACTCGCGCCCGGTCAGGTCCAGCGGGCGGCCGGCGCAGGCGGCGGTGCGCAGGCCGAGGTCCAGTTGCAGGGCGCCGAATGCCAGTTCGGAACTGGACGATGCGCGGCTGCGGCGGATCAGCGCCCGCGCGCGCGCCACCAGTTCCGGCAGCATGAAGGGCTTGCTCAGGTCGTCGTCGCCGCCGCCTTCCAGCCCTTCCACGCGGTCTTCGAGCCGGTCCCGCGCGGTCAGGATCAGCACCGGCAGCGCATGGCCCCGCCGCCGCATCTCGCGGATCAGCGTCATGCCGTCGACGCCGGGCAGGCCCAGGTCCACGATCGCCAGGTCGTAGGCAACCGCCGCCAGCGCAGGGATCGCGTGTTCGGCCGACGTGAGGTGGTCGAGCTCAAACCCATTGCGCTGCAGGCCTTCGACGATGCCGGCTGCGACGATCTCGTCGTCCTCGATCAACAGAATGCGCATGACTTCCCCCGTGCCCCGGCGATGATGGCTGCGGGGGCAGATAGTGCGGTGCACGCCGGATGCCGGCGATGCGGTGGCGGATGGTAAACTGTAACGTTACGTGATCCTGGTCCAAGGCCCCGGGCGTTTGCTTGAAATAGCTCAAGCAAATCGGCTGGGCGAGCTTTTCCCCCGCCGGGCCCCAGTGATGTAATTGACACGGTTTCAGACCCAGCCCGATTCGATGCAACTGTTTGCGCTAGGCCTCAATCACCATTCCGCGCCGGTCACCCTGCGTGAACAGGTCGCCTTCCAGCCCGACGGGCTGTCGGAGGCGCTGTCACGTCTGGTGCGCGAGCGCCCGGTGCGCGAGGCCGCGATCTTGTCGACCTGCAACCGCACTGAGCTTTACTGCGCGACCGAGACGCCCGAGGTGGTCGCCGACTGGCTGGCGGACTTCCACCGCGTTGCGCTGTCGCAGATCTCGCCGCACCTCTTCACGCTGCAGCACGACGCCGCGGTGCGGCACATGTTCCGCGTTGCGTCCGGCCTCGATTCGATGGTGCTGGGCGAGCCACAGATCCTCGGCCAGATGAAGCAGGCCGCACGTTTTGCGGAAGAGGCCGGCACCCTCGGCACGCTGCTGCACAAGCTGTTTCAGCGCACGTTCTCGGTCGCCAAGGAGGTCCGTTCGACCACCGCGATTGGCGCCAACATCGTGTCGATGGCCGCAGCTGCGGTGCGCTTGTCCGAGCGCATCTTCTCGACCATCGAAGAGCAGCGCGTGCTGTTCGTCGGCGCCGGTGAAATGGTCGAGCTGTGTGCGGCGCACTTCGCCGGTTGCCGGCCGCGTCAGCTGACGATCGCCAACCGCACGCCGGCCCGCGCCGAGGCGCTGGCCGCGCGCTTCGGCGGTGATGCGCTGACGCTCGATGCCTTGCCGGATGTGCTCGGCCGCTACGACGTGGTCGTGAGCTGCACCGCCAGCCCCTTGCCGATCATCGGCCTGGGCATGGTCGAACGCGCGCTCAAGCAGCGTCGCCACCGCCCGATGGTGATGGTCGACCTGGCGGTGCCGCGCGATATCGAAGCCGAGATCGCGAAGCTCGATGACGTGTTTCTCTACACCGTCGACGATCTCGCCCAGGTCGTCGAGGCGGGCGTCGAATCGCGTCAGCAGGCGGTGGTGCAGGCCGAAGCGATCATCACCGATCAGGTCTCCCACTTTCTGCATTGGGTCGAGGCGCGCGACGCCGTGCCGGCGATCCGCGCATTGCGCAGCCGTGCCGACGCGGTGCGGCAAGCCGAGCTTGAGCGCGCCGTGGCGCGGCTCGCGCGCGGCGAAGATCCGCACGCGGTGCTCGAAGCGCTGTCGCAGGGCATCACCAACAAGCTGATGCACGGCCCGACGCAATTCCTCAATCGCGCGGACGGCGAACAGGTCGGCGAGGCCACCGAGCTCGTGCGCCGCCTGTTCAATCTCGATCGTTCCTAGCGCTGTGCGCGGCGCATGCCGCCGCCTTGCCGAGACACCATGAAACCCAGTATCCGGGAAAAACTCGAACAGCTCGTGCGCCGTCTGGAAGAACTCGACCAGATGCTGGGCAGCGAGGATGTCACCAGCGACCTTGATCGCTATCGTCGCCTGAACCGCGAACACGCTGAACTTTCACCGGTGGTGGCGCTGTGGCGCGACTACCTGTGCGCCGAAGGCGATCTGCGCGCGGCGCAGGATCTGCTGAGTGACCCCGACATGAAGGCCTTCGCGCAGGAGGAGATCGATGCGGCGCGCGGCGCCATCGCCCGCCTCGATGCCGATCTGCAGCTCGCGCTGCTGCCGAAGGACCCGAATGACGCACGCAACCTGTTCCTCGAAGTGCGGGCCGGCACCGGTGGCGAGGAGGCGGCGCTGTTCGCCGGCGTGCTGCTGCGGATGTACACCCGCTACGCCGAGCGCCAGGGCTGGCGCGTCGAACTGGTGTCGGTGAATGAATCGGATCTTGGTGGCTACAAGGAAGCGATCGCGCGCATCGTCGGTGACGGGGCCTACTCGAAGCTGAAGTTCGAGTCAGGTGGCCACCGCGTGCAACGCGTGCCGGTGACCGAAACCCAGGGCCGCATCCACACCTCCGCCTGCACCGTGGCGATCCTGCCGGAAGTGGATGAAGTGGCGGATGTCGAGATCAATCCGGCCGATCTGCGCATCGACACCTTCCGCGCGTCGGGTGCGGGCGGTCAGCACATCAACAAGACCGACTCTGCGGTACGGATCACGCACTTGCCGACCGGCATCGTCGTCGAATGTCAGGACGACCGCTCGCAGCACCGCAACAAAGCGCAGGCGATGTCGGTGCTGGCTGCGCGGATCAAGGACGCCCAGGTGCGCGAGCAGGCGAGCAAGCAGGCTGCACACCGCAAGAGCCTGATCGGTAGCGGCGACCGCTCCGAGCGCATCCGCACCTACAACTACCCGCAGGGCCGCGTCACCGATCACCGCATCAACCTGACGCTGCACAAGCTGGACATGGTGGTGGAAGGCGAGTTGGACGAACTGGTCGACGCCTTGACGCGCGAACATCAGGCCGAACAGCTCGCGGCACTGACCGAGGTCGTGTAAGCATGCTGGCCTGTCTGCCGCGAGCGCGCAAAAGTCTCCCGGCCGAACTGTGCTCGCAACGGCGTCACAGTCGATGAGTCTGCCCGCCACCCTCGGCGAAGCGCTGGCGCTGGCCCGCGGGCGGGTGCCGGTATCCGAAGCGCGTTTGCTGCTGCGCGAGGCGAGCGGCGAGCGTGCCGCGACGATCGTCGGCTTCCCGGAACGCCCGCTGAGCGAGGCCGCTGCGGCGCGATTTGTCGATTGGCTCACGCGGCGTGAAGCCGGCGAGCCGGTTGCCTACCTGCTCGGCGAGCGCGAGTTCTACGGCCGCGTTTTCCGCGTTTCGCCTGCTGTGCTGATTCCACGCCCGGATACCGAACTGCTCGTCGAACAGGCGCTGCTGCATTTGCCGGAAGGCTCGCCGCGCGTGCTGGATCTTGGCACCGGCAGCGGCGCCATCGCGATCACGCTCGCTCTGGAAGCGCCGCACACGCAGGTCAGCGCGGTGGATATTTCGGCCACAGCACTGGCTGTCGCGCGCAGCAATGCGGAACGAATGGGCGCCACCGTGCGTTGGCTGGAAGGCGCGTGGTGTGGGCCGGTGCAAGGCGAAGTCTTCGATCTGATCGCATCGAATCCGCCCTACGTTGCAGAGAAAGATCCGCATCTTGCGCAGGGCGACGTGCGTTTCGAGCCGCCCGGCGCCTTGGCTTCCGGGCCAGACGGGCTGAACGACATCCGCATCATCACGGCCGAGGCGCGGGCCTGCCTCAAGCCCGGCGGCTGGCTGCTGTTCGAGCACGGCTATGACCAGGGCGATGCGGTGCGCACGCTGCTGGCCGCGGCCGGCTTCATCGACTGCGTGACGCTGAAGGATCTGGGCGGCAACGACCGCGTGAGCTTCGGTCGTTGGCCGGTGTAAGCGGCTCGATTTGACCCGCAGCGCGGTTTTTTCTAGACTACATACCTGATTGAATCAGTCAGGTATTCTGACTCAGCCGAAGGAATTTACATGAGCGCGCAAGACATCATTCACCAGACGGTCACCGAGAACCCGGTGGTGCTCTTCATGAAGGGCACGCCGCAGTTCCCGCAGTGCGGTTTTTCCGCGACCGCGGCGCAGATCCTCAAGCTGCTCGGCGTTACGCAGTACGCGTCGGTCAATGTGCTGACCGACGACGATATCCG
Organism: Niveibacterium sp.; assembly: GCF_041909475.1. Taxonomy (NCBI): domain Bacteria; kingdom Pseudomonadati; phylum Pseudomonadota; class Betaproteobacteria; order Rhodocyclales; family Rhodocyclaceae; genus Niveibacterium; species Niveibacterium sp. The sequence goes on from NZ_JAYRDJ010000014.1 coordinate 16,364, forward strand.
CCAGGGCATCAAGGAATACGCCAACTGGCCGACGATTCCGCAGCTCTACATCAAGGGCGAATTCGTCGGCGGTTGCGACATCATGAAAGAGATGTACCAGTCGGGCGAGCTGCAGCAGATGCTGCAGGAAGCCGGCATCGTCAGCGCCTGATCGCAGCGATGAATAAAGAACGGCGACCTTATGGTCGCCGTTTTGTTTGGTGCCTAGAGTTGCCGCTCGGGCTTGATCGCGTCGGGCGCCGGGGTCTCGTCGTCGTCGGTATGGCCGCTCCAGTTCCGCCACGCCTTGCGAGCCAGATGCGCCGTCAGCAGATGCGGCGGCATCCGCAGCCAGTGCCCGCGCAGGTACAGCAGCTCGCGCGCGAACGGTGTCCAGGCGTCTCCCGCCGTCGGGTCATTGGGCCGCAGGCCGCGCAGGTAGAGTTGTTCGAGCAGGCGTTCGCGTGCATCGCTCGGCCACGCGCCGCCAAAGGCCAGTGTTTCGGCCGGGATCGGTGTCGCGAGCATCACCGAACACATGCGCAGCGCGTAGCGCAGCGGGCGCTGCAGCTTGAGCGCGACCGCCCGGCTTTCGAGTGCCTGCCAGAAGTCGTCCTGACTCGCGAAATGACGCAGCAGGCCATCGAGGTCAACCAGATCACGCAGGCCGTTATCCAGCTCGCCTTCATGGAACAGGTGGCAGGCGCTGTGCAGCACCATGTCCGCCGGCGCCAGCACGCAGACGCCTGCAGTCGCCGCAGCCGGAATCGCCTGGTCGAGCAACAACGCCGGATCGGGCGGGTGGCGCGCAGTCAGCGGCAGGATGTTGTGGTGCACATCGAGTGAGCTGCCACGATTGACATGACGCAGCGGCGGCAGCTCGTGCATCCATTGCCGGTAGTAGCGCTGGTCGTAGGCGTTCAGGTGCGAGCTGATCCAGCCGTGGCGCAGCAGCGTCGATTCGGTATCGGGCAGCGCGTCTTTCGGTACCAGCAGGTCGATGTCGCCGAAAACCCGGCCGCGTGACGCCGGCAGATTCGCGGCCAGGTAGGCGGCGCCCTTCAGCAGTACGAGGCGGATGCCGCATTCATCCAGCGCACGCCGAACGCGCTCGATTTCGGCCAGAGAAGCAATGCGCTGCCGGGCGCCGACCGCGCGCGCCGCAACAAGGTGCTGGCGCGGGCCCGGCGGCACGGCATCGAGCAGTCCGCGAGCTTCAAGGTCGGCAGCGATGCGGGCGCTCAGGTTCGCGTTGCGCGCCTGGCGGATCACGTCATCCCATTCACGCAGCGTGAGTCGCGCGGCGCACTCCGGCGCGCGCAGTAGCGGAAGCAGCGCGTCGCGGATCATCGGCACGCCTCGTCGGCAAGGCGATCGAAGGCGGCGATCGCGTCGTCGAGCCGGCTGTAGCGCAGCGCGAGGCAATCGCTTCGGTCCACGGTGTCGACCAGGGTGCGGAATCCGGTCTCGCCCAGCATGCTGTAGTTGAAGGCGTTCTCTGCCAGCTGGATGAAGCCCTCCGCGCGCGGCAGGGGCTGCATGTTCAGCGCGGCGCCAGCCTCCCATTGCGGGAAGATGATCCAGCGCGGCGTGGCGCGTTCATGCATGCGGGCGACGCTGTCGCGCGGCGGGCGCAGGTGTGCGACGCGACCCTTGTGCGTGTCGGGGCACTCAGGCCCGAAGCTCGCTGAGGCTTCGAACTGCTGGATGATGTCGATCGAGTTGTTCTTCAGGTTCACCGGTCGCGCCAACGCTACGACGCGCCCGTCGACCGGATCGAGCAAGGTCAGTTCATCAGAACACAGACGCCAGCCACGCTGGATCAGTGCAGCGGTGAGTGTGCTCTTGCCGGAACCCGGCGGCGCTGGAAGGATGGCCGCGAGGCCGTTGCGCTCGACGACCGCCGCGTGGATGACAAGAAACTGGTGGCAGTAGGTCGCAATGCACCAGTTGATGCCCCATTCGAGCATCGCAAAACTCTGCGCATGCGGCAGGGGCTTGAACGGTGTGCGACCGTCGAGGTGAAACTGAACCTGCGGCCGGACCCAGGCGCGGAGCCCGGACACGCGGCCGACCTGAACATGGAAGTCTGCAAAATCGCTCGGCGCCAGCGTGTGATCGGCGTACAGCCTCTGCACTGCTTTGCGTACGACCGGTTCGCGGCTGCGGATATGCAGCGTCAGAGGCCCACTGGTTAGCCAGAGACCTTCGCCGGACAAGCGCGCCGACAGATCTGCTTCGTTCAGGTCTGTAACGCGGAGCGTAGCGGTCAAATCAGTTCGATGCGGCGGAGTTGGTCGAGTGCCTGGCTCACGTTGTCGGTGAGTTCCGGCGAACAGGGCTGCGACAGCAGGGAAGCGATCGCGTCGGCGGCCTGGGCCGCATCGTAGCGCGCGCTCGCAGGCAAGGCGAGTACTTCCGCGGCGAGCGGCGACAGCGCATGCGTCGCGCCGGTCTGGCGATCATAGAAAACGGAACCGTCGGGCCAGTGGTGGCTGACCCAACGCGGACTGGCGTCCAGCATGTCGCGCCTGCGCTTACGGCGAGATGTAGTTGTTCTTGAGGTAGTTGACGATGTCGGTGCCGGTCCACGGCGTGGCGCCCGCGTACGGCACATACTTGCCGTTGAGCGCCCATTCGCGCCACAGCGCGATCACCCCTTCGGCCGTCAGCGCTTTCGGATCGATCAGACCCTTGAGGATGTTCAGATAGGCGCCGATGCAGTGGAACGCCACCTTGTAAGGATCGTCCGATCCGAGCAGGTTCAGCACCTGCAGCATAGTCTTCATCGAACCGTCAGCGTTGAACTGGCTGCAGCCCGGCGTTGGGCCAACGACGAAGATCGAGTGGAACGGCGTCGTCGGCGGGATCGGCCAGTTGCTGGCGCTGCAGGTCTTCCAGTAGCCGGGCGAACGACCGTTACAGGTGCCGACCTTGGTGCCGCGATGGCTCAGCGCACCCGACAGGGTCTGTGACGGCGAGATGCATTCACCCGGGTTCAGGCCGCCAAGGACGGGCCGGCTGGTCAGCGTCAGGATGATTGGCCCGGTGGCCATGCCACCGCGAACAAGCAGCCGGCGCCGTGCTTCAGAAACGCCCGATTCTGCACGGTCGGGTGACTGGGCGGGATGGTCAGCGCTGGGCATGTTTTCGTGGTTCGACATGGTCTCGATCCTGGAGGTCATGTTGCATTCTGTCAGGCACTCACCACCAATTCGTGCAAATTGGTCACGGCCTGACAGCAGGATGCAATGGTTTGCAGACGCTGATGCAAGAAACGTGCTCGAGTTGGGGTTTCAAAAAAATCACTTAAAAACAGTGACTTGGTGGCGTCTCTGCACTGGCTTTGCGGTGTTGAAAGCCGGCATGTCAAATGCGCCGACGATTCGGCCGTCAGCGCCGCAGATATTCCGACAGCTCGCGCGCCATGCGTTCGACTTGCCGCAAGTAGCTTGCCCCGAACAGATTGAGGTGGTTGAGCATGTGATAGAGGTTGTACAGCGTTCGCCGCTGCGGGTAGCCCTCGGAGAGCGGTGCAGCGCGGGTGTAGGCGAGGTAGAAGCGATCCGGCAGACCGCCGAACAGTTCGCTCATTGCGAAATCTGCCTCGCGGTCGCCGTAGTAGCTCGCCGGGTCGAACACGACCGGCTCGCCGTCGGGCATGACCGCGATGTTGCCGCTCCAGAGGTCGCCATGTAGCAGCGCCGGCTCAGGGCGCCGCTCCAGAAAGAAGGCGCCGATCTTGTCGATGATGCGTTCGCCGTGGGCCTGCAGATCGCCGCGGTAGCCACGCCGCGCCGCTTCGGCGAACTGTGGGGCAAGGCGCTGGCGAGCAAAGAAGGCGGGCCAGTCGGGCTTGGGCGAATTCTGCTGCGGTGTCAGGCCGATGAAGTTGTCGCGGTGCCAGCCGTAATGTTCGCCGACGGTGCCGTGCAGGCGCGCGAGCGCCTCGGCGCAGCGCTCGGCTTCGGCCGCTTGCATCGGGCGCAGCGGCAGGTATTCGAGGATCAGGAAGGCGTGGTTGCCATTTGCACCGCTCGCGACCACCGCGGGTGTGCGAATCGTATTGCTTGCGGCGAGTGAGGCAAGTGCGTCGGCTTCAGCTTCGAACACCGGCAGATTCACTGCGGCGCTCGTCTTCACGAAGACGCGTTGAGCCTCGTGGCCGGCGATCCAGTTCTGATGGATGCAGCCGCCGGCCGCGGGTTCTGCCTGTGCGATGCGGAAGCGCGCGCCGAGCGCGCCACGAGCCACCTCTTCGACGGCCGCGGCGAGCGAGGCTTCCACGGCAATCAGCCCAGGCGAGCGCGTGCGCGGGCGATCGCGGCACGCACCTGTTCCGGCGCAGTGCCGCCGATGTGATTGCGGCCCGCCAGCGCACCTTCGACGGTGAGCACTTGATAGACATCGTCGGCAACGAGTGCCGAGAAGCTGCGCAGGACGTCGAGCGGCAGGTCGGGCAGGTCGCAGCCGCGGGTTTCGGCCTCGCGCACCGCGCGGGCGACCGCTTCGTGCGCGTCACGGAAGGGCAGGCCGCGTTTGACGAGGTAATCGGCCAATTCGGTCGCGGTGGCGAAGCCTTGCTTCAGTGCGTCGCGCATCGCATCGGCTTTCACGCGGATGCCGGAAACCATGTCGGTGAAGATGCGCAGGCTGTCGATCAACGTATCCGCGGTGTCGAACAGGGGCTCCTTGTCTTCCTGGTTGTCCTTGTTGTAGGCCAGCGGCTGGCCTTTCATCAGGGTTAGCAGGCCGACGAGATGGCCATTCACGCGGCCGGTCTTGCCGCGCACCAGTTCCGGCACGTCCGGGTTCTTCTTCTGAGGCATGATCGAGCTGCCGGTGCAGAAGCGGTCGGCCAGATCGATGAAGCCGACGCGCGGGCTCATCCAGAGGATCAATTCTTCTGACAGGCGCGATAGGTGCGTCATCACCAGCGCCGCAGCGGCGGTGAATTCGATTGCGAAGTCGCGATCCGACACCGCGTCGAGCGAGTTCTCGCACACCGCCTCGAAACCCAGTTCGCGCGCGACGAATTCACGGTCGATCGGGTAGCTGGTGCCGGCCAAGGCGGACGCACCCAGCGGCAGGCGGTTGATGCGGCGGCGGGCGTCGACCAGGCGCTCGGCGTCGCGGCGCGCCATTTCGACGTAGGCCATCAGGTGGTGGCCGAAGGTCACCGGCTGCGCCACCTGCAGGTGGGTGAAGCCGGGCATCGGCGTGGCGGCGTGTTGTTCTGCCAGATTGCACAGTGCGCGCTGGAAATCGCCCAGCAGGGCGATCGCCTGGTCGACGGCATCGCGCAGCCACAGGCGAATGTCGGTGGCGACCTGGTCGTTGCGCGAGCGGCCGGTGTGCAGGCGCTTGCCTGCATCGCCGACCAGCGTGGTCAGGCGACGCTCGATGTTCAGGTGCACGTCTTCGAGGTCGAGGCTCCACTCGAACTTGCCGGCTGCGATTTCGTCGAGGATCTGCGCCATGCCGCGCTCGATGTCGGCAAGGTCTTGCGCGCCGATGATCTGCTGCTTTGCGAGCATCTTCGCGTGTGCCAACGAACCACGGATGTCCTGCTCGGCCATGCGGCAGTCGAAGAACACCGATGCCGTGAATCGCTTGACGAGATCCGATACCGGCTCGTTGAAACGGCCCGACCAGGCTTTGGCGTCGCCGGTTTCGGCGTGCGACGGTTGTGAACGCTCTGTCATAATCGCGGGAATCCATGAACACCCGCGCGGCGCAGGGAAGCGACGCGACAAGGGTGGGGAAAAGTGCGGCGGCGCGCCGCGGGACACGATGGCAAGTATACGGCAAAAGCCCCTGCAGTCCGGCCCGGCGACACGCGGTAACGCGGTGGCGCCGCCCGATTTCCGCAACCTCGGCGTGATGCTGCGAGGGCTGCTGGGAATCAACCTGATGGCCTTCGCTACCCTGGCGCTGCGCGGCACGCCGGGCGATGTGCTGATGCGCGAGTCGCTGACGATGGCAGGCTTGCTGGAATTGCCGCTGATGCTGGGCCTGCTGCTGGCCTACATGCTTGCGCCGGTGATTGCGCTGCAGACCTATCGCAAGGCGACGCTGCTGCTGGTTTCGATCGGCGTGGCATCGGTGCTTGCAACCTTCCCCTTGCTGTCCGCGCTGGCTGAACGCGCAGACCTGTGGCGCTGGTGCTTCTGGGCGGCGGGGAGTTGTGCGCTGCTGATGGCTTACTTTCACTGGCGGGCGGCGCTCGCAACCCCGGCCTTGTCCGAGGCGCGCGTGCTGGCGCTCAATGCGCGCATCCGGCCGCACTTCTTCTTCAACAGCCTCAACGGCGTGCTGGGCGTGATGCGTTCCGATCCGCGCCGGGCGGAGCAGGCGCTGGAGTCGCTGGCCGATCTGTTCCGCAGCCTGATGCGTGAGAACCGGGATCTCGTGACGGTGAGCGACGAGATCGAGCTGGCGAACCGCTACCTTGATCTGGAGCGCCTGCGTCTGGGCGATCGGTTGCAGGTGAGTTGGGACTTGCGGCATTGCCCACTCGACGCCAAGGTGCCGCCGCTGATGCTGCAGCCCTTGATTGAGAACGCGGTGTATCACGGCATCGAACCCTCTGCCGAACCGGGCGAGATTCGCGTGCGTATCGCCCAGCGTGGGCGTGAGCTGTTCGTCGAGGTCGACAATCCGGTGCAGACCGAGATTCGGCAACAACAAGGTAACCGTATGGCGCAGGCCAACATCCGGGAGCGATTGATGCTGTTTTTCGATATCGAGGCGCAGATGGACAGTGGCTTGAAGGACGGACGCTACCAGGTACGCATCCGCCTGCCTTTGCGTCGCGCGGGGCGGGCATGAACGGGGCCGGTGTGGTGGCGGTGCTCAACGTGTTGATCGTTGACGACGAGGCGCCGGCACGCGAGCGTTTGCGCGATCTGCTTGGCGACGTTGCCGCAACGCAGCCGACCCGCATTGTCGGCATGGCCGCCAACGGGCACGAAGCCCTGCGATTTCTCGCCGCGCAGCAGGTTGATCTGCTGCTCGTGGATATCCGCATGCCGGGCATGGACGGCATCGAACTAGCGCAGCATGTGGCGCGGCTCGCCTCGCCACCCCGCATCGTGTTCGTTACCGCGTATGACCAGTATGCGGTGAGCGCCTTCGAACTGAACGCGATCGACTATCTGCTCAAACCGGTGCGAGCACAGCGGCTTGAAGCCGCACTTGCGAAAGTGCGTGCCAGCCTACCTGTGGCGCGTGAAGCGCTCGACCGGATTGCGGAGCCGCGTCGCCACTTCTCGGTGAGCGAGCGCGGGCGTATCGCGTTGATTCCGGTGACCGATGTGTTGTTCTTGAAGGCGGAACTCAAGTACGTCACGGCGCGGACCGTCGAGCGCGAATACCTGCTGGATGAATCGCTGGTGCAGCTGGAGCAGGAGTTTCCGGAGCGCTTCGTGCGCATCCACCGCAATTGTCTGATCGCGCGCGCAGCCGTGGCGGGCTTTGAGCGCGACGAGGTGGCCGAGCACTGGCTGGTGAAGATCAACGGGCTAGACGAGAAGCTCGCAGTCAGCCGGCGCCAGTGGCCAACTGTGCGTGCGGCCTTGTTGGGCGCGGCAGGCGAGGAGCGTGCGTGATTTCAAGCCCATCCCATCGCAGCCGTTGATAGCCTCGTGAACGCATACGCCCCCACCCCCCGACAGCGTCCGATGACGCTGGGCATTCTTGCTGCCGATATCGACACCGCCGTCGCGCTGCGCTTGGTTGCCGGCATCATCGATGAGGCGCGCCTGCATGGTGCCCGTACCGTGTTTCTGCCCGGCCATCCCCCCGCGGCGTCGGCCGAATTCGACCGGCAGTTCAACCTGGTGTTCCGTTTGCCGGACGCAACAGCGTTCGACGGTCTGCTGGTGATCGGCACGACCTTGCAGTACCACCTGAACGCGACGCAGCTCGACAGCTTCCTCGCCACGCTGCCCAAGGTGCCAACGCTGTGCCTGGGCTTTGCGTCGCAGGTGGTGCCCAGCGTCGTGAACGACAACTACGGCGGCTTCCGGGCGCTGATGTCGCACTTGATCGACGAGCACGGTTGCCGGCGTATCGCCATGATTGCAGGCCCGGACGGTCAGGCTGAAGCCGAGGAGCGACTTGCCGCCTGGCGCGACGCTTGTGCGGATGCGGGGCTCACCGCAGATCCGGATCTGCTGTTGCAGGGCAGCTTCACGCAAGCCAGCGGGCGGGCCGCGATGCGCTCGCTGCTGGAACGCGGTGTCGCGGTGGATGCGGTGGTTGCGGCGAATGACGATATGTCGCTGGGCGCGATGGCTTGCGCGGTCGACAGCGGCTTGCATGTGCCGCAACAACTGCGCTTTGGCGGCTTCGACGACATTCTGGCCGCCGGGCGGCTCGGTGTCGGGCTGACCACGATCAATCAGTCGCATTACGCGCTTGCTCGCGTATCGGTTGCGAGGCTGGTCGAGCGGATCAACGGCACCGCTGTGCCGCCGCTGACCCGGGTGCCAACGCGCTTGGTGCGGCGCCAGTCCTGCGGTTGTGGCGGCTTTCACGTGCGGCCGGAGACTTTTGAAGCGGAACTGGACGTCCGGCTCGCTGGCATGCTGGAAGAGCTGGCGGTGGCGCCTGAGCACGAGGCGAACTACCGCGCGGCGAGCCTGCTGGTGGAGCAGGGCCTCGCGCGTGCGCTGGCCGAACAGGACTTCCAGCCCTTGCTCGCAGCCGTGCAGGCGGGCGCACGGGATGTGCTGGCGGCCGAAGGTCATGTCTATGGCTTGCAGGCCCTGCTGGTGGCCGCGCAGCGCTGGCTGATCGAGCCGCGACGGCTGCCGCCTGATACCTGGGCGCTGGTTGCGCGCTGGCTGCAGCAAGCGCAGATCGCGCTGGCGGGGCTGCAGGACGTTGCGCAGCAGGCACGACACCGCTTGCACAGCGAACGCGCCCTTGCCTTCCGCGATCTGCTGAAGACCCGCATCGCGACTTTCGACCTGCAGAAGCTGCTCGAGCACCTGTCGGAAGCGCTCGCGGATCTCAGTCTTGATACCTGCTGTATCGCGCTCTATAGCGGCGAGGCGCGCATTGCCAGCCTGGACGATTTCGATCTGCCGGGTGAGGCACCTCTGTTGTACGCCTTCATTGGCGGGCGCGAGCGCTCCTCGCTCAACGGCGAGCGTTTCCGCACGCATGATGTGTTGCCGGCCGATGCCTGGGCGCTAGCGGCAGACAGCACCTCGCTGATCGTCTACCCGGTGTTCCACGGCGCCGAGCATTTCGGCTTCATCGTGTTCAGTGTCGACCCGGTGGCCGGCGGGCCGTGGGAGACGATTCGCGACGAGGTGTCGTCTGCTTTGAAAGCGTCGCTGCTGGTGTCGGAACTGGCGGCCGCGCGCGATGCCTTGCGCAGCGATCTGGCACAGGCACGGCAGGGGCAGCGCGAGCTGGCCGACATCGCGCATCGCGACGAGCTGACCGGGCTGCTGAACCGCCGTGGCTTTCTCGCGGAGGCGCGCCTGCGTGCCGACATGCTGAGTGCCGATGGGCTCGCGACGGCGGTGATTTTTGCCGACCTCGACGGGCTCAAGCCGATCAACGATCGCCACGGCCACGCGGCGGGTGATGTCGCCATCCGTCAGGCAGGCGAGGTGCTGCGTCGCGGTTTCCGCGCGGCAGATCTGATCGGCCGCATCGGCGGTGACGAATTCGTCGTGCTGACGGCAAATGCCGACCCGGAGGCGCTCAGCGCCATGCGTGAACGGATCTACCGCTTGTTCGAGCGGGCGAGCCAGGATCTGCCGTTTCCGCTCGCCTGCAGCCTCGGCTACGTGGTATCGCCGCCGGGCGTGCCGGTGTCGCTGGAAGAGCTGCTCGCGCGCGCCGACACCGTGTTGTACGAAGAGAAACGGCGCCGCAAGGGCGCCGTCTGAGAGCAGAGCGAGGGGGCGCTTGCCCCTTCTCTCAACTTAGCCCGAGTTGCGCAGGCCAGCCGCGATGCCGTTGATCGACAGGTGGATGCCGCGTTTGATGCGCTCCTCCTCGTTGCCGTCGCGATAGCGATGCAGCAGTTCGACCTGCACATGGTTGAGCGGGTCGAGGTAGGGGAAGCGGTTGCGGATCGAGCGCTTGAGCAGCGGGTTGCCGTCCAGCAGCTCCTGCTGGCCGGTGATCGCGAGCAGCGAATCGATCGTGGCCTGATGCTCGGCGCGGATGCGCGGGAAGATCGCGTTGCGCAGGGCTTCGTCGCGCACCAGTCCGGCGTAGCGCGAGGCGATCGCGATGTCGCTCTTGGCCAGCACCATGTCCATGTTCGACAGCATCGTCGCGAAGAACGACCATTCCTTGTGCATTGACTGCAGCACCTGCATGCCGTCCGGGCGTTCGGCGAGGAAGGCGCGCACCGCGGAGCCGAAACCGAACCAGCCCGGCAGCATCAGTCGGCATTGCGCCCACGAGAAGACCCACGGAATCGCGCGCAGGTCTTCGATCGACGTGGTCTTCTTGCGCGAGGCCGGACGCGAGCCAATGTTCAGGTTCGCGATCTCGGAGATCACGGTCGATTCCCAGAAGTACTTTTCGAAGCCTTCGGTCTCGTAGACCAGGCCGCGGTAAGCCTTGAAGGCGTGTTCCGAGAGGCGATCCATCACTTCGAGGTACTCGGCACGCGGCGCGGCTTCCGGGTGCGCCAGCAGCGTGGCTTCGAAGGTCGCTGCTGCGAGCACTTCGAGGTTGCGCTGACCGACTTCCGGGTTGGCGTACTTGGACGAGATCACTTCGCCTTGTTCGGTGAGGCGGATCTTGCCCTGCACCGCACCGCCCGGCTGCGCCAGGATCGCCTGGTAGCTGGGGCCGCCGCCGCGGCCGACCGAGCCACCACGGCCATGGAACAGGCGCATCTTCACGCCGTGGCGCTTGAACACTTCGATCAGCTGGATCTCGGCCTTGTAGAGCTCCCAGCCGGAGGTCATGAAACCGCCGTCCTTGTTGGAGTCGGAGTAGCCGAGCATCACCTCGTGCATGTCGCCGCGGGTGGCGAGCAGTTCGCGGTAGGCCGGAATCGAGAACAGGCGATCCATCGTCGCGCTGGCGGCCTGCAGGTCGCCGATGGTCTCGAACAGCGGCACGATGTTCACGTCGATCGCGCGCTCATGCGGCCGCAGCAGACCGACTTCCTTCAGCAGCAGTGCGAGTTCGAGCATGTCCGACACGCCATCGGTCTTCGAGATGATGACGTTGTGGATGCAGTCGCGGCCATACAGGCGGTGCGCCTCCGCGGCGGCGCGGAAGATTTCGAGTTCGCCGACCGTCTCGTCGGAGTACTGCACGAAGGGCGAAGCGAGCGGGCGCGGCGTCGCGAGCTCTTCAAGCAGCGCGGCGATGCGGCCTTCTTCGTCGAGCGCGCGGTAGTCGAAACCCGGGCGCACGGCGGCGAGCAGTTCAGCGACGGTGCGCTCATGCACATCGGAGTTCTGGCGCAGGTCGATCGCGGCCAGATGGAATCCGAATACCTTCACGGCGCGGCGGATGCGGCGCAGGCGACCTTGCGCAAGCGTGCCTGAGCCGTTCGCGAGCAGCGAGCGATGCACGGTTTCGAGATCGGCGGCGAGGTCTTCGGCACTCGCGTAGGGCTCGGCCAGGCCGACCGGCGGGCGGCCGACGCGGTGACCCAGCAGATTCTCTGCAGTGGCCGACATGCGTGCATAGATGCCGGCCAGCGCGCGGCGATAGGGTTCGTCGCTGCGGTGGGGCGACTTGTCCGGCGAGTGGTCGGCCAGTTCGATCAGCTGATCGGATGCGCTGACCAGCAGTTGTGCGAGCGAGAGTTCGCTGCCGAGGATGTGCAGTTCGTGCAGGTAGAACTCCAGTGCCACGGTCGATTGCATGCGCATCGCTTCGCGCAGCACGTCGGCAGTGACGAAGGGGTTGCCATCGCGGTCGCCGCCGATCCAGCTGCCCATGCGCAGGAACGCGGGCAGCTCCATCGTCTTCCAGGTGTCGCCATGCTTGGCCAGCAGGTTTTCGAGCGCGACGTAGAGCTTCGGCAGCTCGCGCAGGAAGGTGTAGCTGTAGTACGAGAGGCCGTTGTCGACTTCATCCAGCACCGACAGTTTGGTCGGCCGCAGCATGCGCGTCTGCCACATCGTCAACACCGCGCGGCGCAGCGCAGCATCGTTCTCTTCGATTTCCTCGGGCGTCATCTGGATGCGGTCGCGCGCATCGAGGAACTGGGCGATCTTGAGTTGGCAGTTGAGGATCGACTTGCGCGATACCTCGGTCGGGTGCGCGGTCAGCACCGGGCCAACAAAGGCCTCTTCGAAGAAAGTGGCAATCTGTTCGTTGCTCACGCCGGCGTCGAAGGCGGCTTCGATGGCGCGCGCCATGGTGCCTTCGCGCGGCGCCGAGCCGGCGATCGCGTGCATGCGCGAGCGGCGGATGTGGTGCTGGTCTTCCGCGATGTTCGACAGGTGCGAGAAATAGCTGAAGGCGCGCACGACGTGGATCGTCTGGTCGCGCGACAGCGAATCGAGCATCGCTTCGAGTTCGCGGCGGGCGGCGATGTCGTCGTCGCGGCGGAAGCGGATCGAGGTCTGGCGGACCCGCTCGATCAAATCGAATGCCGCGTCGCCCTCCTGGGCACGAACGGTGTCACCGAGAATCCTGCCAAGAAGACGGATATCTTCTTTGAGGGGGAGGTCCTTCGCTGCTTCCTGCTTAGCCTGATCGCTCATTGTCGGTTTTGCTGTGGGATTGGGGGGGATCCCCGGGCGGCCTTTGTACGGTTCGGGGGCAAGGGCCGTGCGTAAACGTCGCAATTTTGACATTGCACCGCAATATTTTGAAGCTTATCAGGCCTTTGTACGCGTTTGCCGATCAAAAATTGTGCGGTGGTACCATCGCAATCCTTATCGAATCCCGCCGCAAGGCCCTTGTCATCGTGACCAGCCCCGCACCTGAACGCATCGTCATCGCCACCCGTGAAAGCCGCCTCGCCCTGTGGCAGGCCGAGCATGTCAAAGCCCTGCTCGAAAGCCTGTACCCGCAGACGCGGGTGGAATTGCTGGGCATGACCACGCGCGGCGACCAGATCCTCGATCGTGCGCTGTCCAAGGTCGGCGGCAAGGGGCTCTTCGTGAAGGAACTCGAAACGGCCTTGCTGGATGGGCGCGCCGACATCGCGGTGCACTCGATGAAGGACGTGCCGGCCGAGCTGACCGATCCGTTCTGTATTGCCGCCATTCTGGAGCGCGAGATTCCGCTCGACGCTTTCGTGTCGAACAAGTACGCCTCGCTCGACGATCTGCCGCCCGGCGCGGTGGTTGGCACATCGAGCCTGCGGCGTGAAGCGCAGGTCCATGCGCAATACCCGTACTTGGGCGTGACGCCCTTGCGCGGAAATCTCGACACCCGTCTGCGCAAGCTCGATGAAGGTCAGTACGACGCCATCGTGCTGGCGGCCGCCGGGCTCAAGCGCCTCGGGCTGGGCGAGCGCATCCGCGGTACGCTGCCGGCGGAAGTGTCGCTGCCTGCCGCGGGCCAGGGCGCGCTGGCGATCGAGGCGATTGCAGCGCGTGCCGATGTGCGTGCTTGGCTGGCGCCGCTGGTCGATGGCTCGGCCACTGCGTGCGTGCTGGCTGAACGGGCAGTGACGAAGGCGCTTGGCGGTGGCTGTGAAGTACCGATCGGTGCGTACGCGCAGATCACCGACGGCGAGTTGTTCCTGCGCGGTTTCGTCGCGCTGCCGGACGGTAGCCGCTTCGTGCGAGCGGAGTTGCGCGGCGCCCCTGCCGACGCCGAGGCGATCGGCCTGCAGGTGGCCGATGCGCTGCGCGCGCAGGGTGCGGCCGAGATTCTCGCGCAGTTGTCGAGCCACTGATCGCTCTTACACGAATGGCTGCCGCGCTTGCTGGCCGCACGATCCTAGTGACGCGGCCTGCGGCGCAAGCCGATGCGCTGTGCGCCGCGATCGAGGCCCAGGGGGGCCGCGCCTGGCGCCTGCCACTGCTGGATATCGCGCCGATCTACGACAGCGAGGCCTTCGCCGCGCTGGCGTCCTCGCTAGACGACTACGACTTTGCCTTCTTCGTCAGTGCCAATGCGGTGAGCCACGGCTTGGCCGGCATTCGCGCACACCGCGCCTGGCCACCAGGGCCACAGGCGGTAACGGTCGGGCCGGGTAGCGCCGCGGCTTTGCGCGATGCAGGTTTCACCCAGGTGCTCGTGCCGGGCGAGCGCTTCGACAGCGAAGGCGTGCTGTCGTTGCCTGAGTTCGCGCCGGACGCGATTACAGGCAAGCGAGTGTTGATCCTGCGCGGCGACGGCGGCCGCGAGCTGTTCGGCGATGTGCTGATGGCGCGTGGCGCGCAGGTCAGCTGTTTCACCTGCTACCGGCGTCTGGCGCCCGATGTCGATGTTCAAACGCTGGCTTCCGCTGCATCCGCGGGGGCGCTGGATGCAATCACGTTGACCAGCAGCGAAGCGGTGCGTCACCTTGCTGCAGCGCTGACAACGGACGCCGCGCGGGTGCTGGCTGTGCCGGTGTTTGCGCCGCATGCACGGGTTGCTGAGGCCGCGCGCGCAGCCGGATTTACTCATGTCGTACTCACTGACGCGGCCGACAAGGGCCTGCTGGCGGGGCTTTGCGCCCATTTCGCCGCAGGCTGAGCGCGCGACGTCGGGTTATCATGAACCCCATGGATACCCCTAGCGAAAACCCCACTCCCGTTCCGCCGCCTGTCGCGCCCGCAGCGCCTTCAGGGCGCCGTGGCTGGCGCAGCCTTGGTCATCCGCTGGTGATCGCGGGGGCCGTGGTGCTTGCCTTGCTTGCCTGGCAATGGATTGAAACCCGCGCGCAGCTCGAAGTGCTCAAGCAGCAGGTCGCTCAACGCCTCGGCGAATCGGATGCCGCGACCCGCGAAGTGAAGGGGCGCGCGAAGGAGATCCAGGACTCGATCCAGGCGATGGGCAACCGCCTCGCGGTGCAGGAAGCCCGCATGGCCGAATCTCAGGGACAGCAGGCCGCGCTCGAAGCGCTCTACCAGGATTTGTCGCGCTCCCGCGACGAGTGGGTGCTGGCCGAAGTGGAACAGGCACTCAACATCGCGCAGCAGCAGCTGCAACTGGCAGGCAATGTGCAGGCCGCATTGATCGCGCTGCAAAGCGCCGAGGCGCGCTTGGCCGGTTTTGAGCGGCCGCAACTGCTGCCGCTGCGCAAATCGATCGCTCGCGACATCGAGCGGTTGAAGGCACTGCCGTTGGCGGACATTTCCGCGATGGGCTTGGCGCTGGAAAACCTGATCGACCGCGTCGACACGCTGCCGCTCGCGTTCGAGCACTCGCCGCCGAAGCAGGAGAAGGTCGTCAAGCGCCCGGTGAAGGGGGCGAAGCCGGTCGAGCAGTCTGCGCCTGAGATCGTCGAGCCGCCGGCCTGGTATGCGCGCCTCGTCGGCGATTTCTGGAGCGAGCTGCGCGGTCTGATCCGCATCGAACGACTTGATCGCCCCGACCCAGCGCTGCTGTCGCCGTCGCAGACCGTGTTCCTGCGAGAGAATTTGCGCCTGCGGCTATTGTCTGCGCGCCTTGCGCTGCTGCAACGCGATGGGCGCGTGTTCCGTGAGGACACCAAGCAGGCCGCGGCCTGGATGGAGCGTTACTTCGACGTCGAGGATCGCGAGGTCGCAATGCGGCTGGCCGATCTGCGCAAGGCGCAGGGCGCACGCCTGTCGGTCGAATTGCCCAATCTGAATGAAACGCTTGGCTCGCTGCACAGCGCACGCGTCGCCGGTGCGCGCTGAGGGCCGGAGATGATGCGCGCCCTGTTCTGGCTTCTGAGCATCTTCGCCCTGGCCGCCGGCCTTGCGATCGTCGCCCGCTACAACGACGCCTACGCGCTGTTCGTGTGGCCGCCCTGGCGACTTCACATTTCGCTGAATCTGCTGGCGATACTTTCGATCGGTCTGTTCGCGCTGCTGTATGCCGCCACGCGGCTGGTCGCACGGGCGCTGGCCCTACCGGGTGCGGTGGCCGCGTTCCGCGCACAGCAGCGCAAGCAGCGCTCGATTCAGGCGCTGCGCGACGCACAACGCTTTCTGGTCGAGGGCCGTTACGGCCGCGCCCACGCACAGGCCGATGCGGCCTATCGCGCAAACGAATCGCCGGGCCTCTCCGCGTTGATCGCCGCGCGCGCCAGCCACGCGATGCGCGAACAGGTGCGCTGCGAAGAATGGCTGCGCCGTGCAGCGGAGCACGATCGCGAAGTGCGCGTCGCGCGCTTGATGACCGAGGCAGAGTTCGCGGTGGCAGATCGCCGCTTCGACGTTGCAGCCGAGCGTCTGGAGGCCTTGCGCGAAGGCGGGCATCGCCATATCGCCGCATTGCGTCTGTCGGTGCAGACGGCCGCAGCGCGCGGCATGTGGGGCGATGTATTGCGCCTGGCGCGCCAGCTCGCCAGCCATCGTGCGTTTACCGCCGAACAGGCGGCGCCGCTGATTCGGCGTGCGCATCTCGAAAGCCTGCGCGAGCTCGAGGGCAACCCCGAGGGAATGGTGCGCTACTGGCGACAGATCCCGAAACCTGAGCGCAGCGATCGCGGGCTGGTGCGTGATGCAGCGCTGCTGCTGAATGCGGCCGGCCAGGGCGCGTTGGCGGCAGATGCGATCGGTGATGCACTCGACGACAACTGGGATTCGGCGCTGGCGGAGCTCTACGGTCGCATCGAGGGCGGCACGCTGATCGAGCGGATCGGGCAGGCGGAACGCTGGCTGCGTGCGCAGCCGCGCGATGAGCGCCTGTTGCTGACGCTGGGCCGCCTGTGCCTGCAACAGCAGCTGTGGGGCAAGGCGCAGAGTTACCTCGAGGCTTCGCTGTCGGTGGCGCCGTCGCGCGCAGCGCATCTCGAACTTGCGCGACTGGCAGAGCAGCTCGATCGCAACGAGCTCGCACTTAAGCATTTCCGCAGCGCGGCCGAGCTCAGCGGCTAACACGCAATGCGTTGCGGCGCCGTCAGCCGGCCGCCGCAACGCCATCCACCCAAGATCAAGCCTGCAACAGCGTCGCGAGGATGCCCAGCATTTGCTCGACTTCTTCTGCGCTGACGTTGAGCGCCGGCATCAGCCGCAGACAATGAGCCCTCGGTGCGTTCAGCAGGAGCCCCGCGTCACGCGCGCGCAACACCAGGTCGGCCGCGTCGTAGCGCTCACCGAGTTCAAGTGCGAGCAGCAGGCCCGCACCACGCACACCGACCAGCCCGAAACGCGCGACCAGCGCGTTGAGTCCTAGGATCAGTTGGGCCGACCGTTCGCGTACGCCAGCCAGAAACTCGGGCGTATTGATAATGCCGAGCACCGCATCGCCGACGGCAGCCATCAGCGGGTTGCCACAATAGGTGCCGCCCTGGTCGCCGTGGCTGAAGCAACTGGCCGATTGGCGCGCCAGTAACGCCGCAAGCGGCACGCCGCCGCCGATGCCCTTGGCGAGCGTCAGAATATCCGGCGTGATACCGGCCGCCTGATAGCGGAACAGCGTGCCGGTACGGCCGATCCCGGTCTGTACCTCGTCGAGAATCAACAGCAGGTCGCGCGCATCGCACAGCGCACGCAGTGCGCGCAGGAATTCAATCGTTGCGGGTTGAACGCCGGCTTCACCCTGGATAGGTTCGAGCATCACCGCCACCGTCTGCGGCCCGATCAAAGCTTCGACCGACGCTAGATCGTTCAGCGTCGCCTTCGGAAAACCGGGCACCTGCGGCGCGAAGAGCATATCCCAGCCCGGTTTGCCGGAGGCGGACATGGCCGCGATCGTACGGCCGTGGAAACCATCCTTGAAGGTAATGATCTCGTGCGCACCGTTTCGATGTAGGCGCCCCCACTTGCGCGCCAGCTTGATCGCGCCCTCGTTGGCCTCGGCGCCGGTATTGCACAGGAACACTTCGTCCAGCCCGGAGGCGGCGGCGAGCCGGCTTGCGAAGCGCAACGATACCTCGTTGAAGAAGGCCGGGCTCGGGTTGACCAGACGCGCAGCCTGCTCGGAGAGCGCCTGCGTGATCGCCGGATGGGCGTGCCCCAGGCAGTTCACCGCCCAGCCCTGCACGAAGTCCAGATAGCGTCGCCCATCCGCGTCCTCCAGCCAGGAGCCGCTGCCGCGCACCATCACGGCAGCGGGGCGAGCGGCGATATCCATCAGCGCATGTGAGGGCGTGGGCGAGTTCATTGAGGATTCCTTTCAGTGAGCGGAAATGAAAAAGGCCGCGGAATGTCCGCGGCCTTGTCGGGCTGCCAGCATGTTGGGGCTGGGCTATGACCTGCCGGGTACCCGGCACGCGAACGACGACATGCCGCATGAAGCACGGCGGGCGCGGTTTCGGTGTCGGATTGCGATCGGGCTGTAAGTCATGGCGGGATAGTGCGCTGCAAAACAAGTTGCGTCAAGCCACTTGTTTTGCACGCATTACACCTTCGCATCCGTAGTTTTGCGTAGGGGAATGCCTGTGCCTTAAATGCTGTTCTTATGCGAAGGAAATCACGAAAATCATGCCTTTTGCATGAAGGGGATGAGCGTGCGCAGACTCCGATATTGGTCCGTTGGCTTATTGATGGCGCTGGCGCTCGGCGCCGCGCATGGCGCCGATGACTCGGCCAAGCCGATCAAGATCGGCGTGAT
This sequence comes from Niveibacterium sp., assembly GCF_041909475.1. Lineage (NCBI taxonomy): Bacteria > Pseudomonadati > Pseudomonadota > Betaproteobacteria > Rhodocyclales > Rhodocyclaceae > Niveibacterium > Niveibacterium sp. The sequence continues at coordinate 34,979 of NZ_JAYRDJ010000014.1, forward strand.
TGGCCCGTATTCCGGCGGCTCGGCGCCGATGGGCACTTCGATGCTGCATGCGGTGCGGATGGCGGTTGCAGAGATCAACTGGAAGGGCGGTCTGCTCGGGCGCCAGATCCAGCTTGTCGAGCGCGACGATGAGGCCAACCCGGAGAGGGGCGAGGCCGCTGCCCGCGAGCTGGTCGAGCGCGAGAAAGTCGAGGCGATGGTCGGCATCGCCAATACCGGCGTCGGGCTGGTGGCCTTGAAGCACTTCCAGCAGGCGAAGATTCCGGTGATCGTGAACATGGCAGCGGGCGCGCCGATCACGCAGCAGTTTGCGCCGCCGCAAGTGCCGGACAGCTATGTGTTCCGCCTCGCGGCGAGCGACTCGATCCAGACCACCCGGCTCATCAACGAGGTGGTCGAGCGCTACAAGTATTCCAAGTTCGCGCTGCTCGGTGACAACACGCCATACGGGCGCCAGGGTGTGGAGAACCTCAAGCGTGCGATGGATGCACGCGGCCTGAAGCCGGTCTTCGAAGGCGGCTTCGATGTTGGCCAGACCGACATGCAAAAGCTGATCGCGCAGTCGCGCGCTGCCGGCGCGCAGGCGCTGCTGGTGTGGGGGATCGGCCCGGAGCTGGCGGCGATTGCGAAAGCGCGCGCGAAGGAAGGCTGGAAGGTGCCGCTGCTGGGCAGCTGGACGCTGTCACTCGATAACTTCATCCAGAACGCTGGCAAGGCGGGTGATGGTGCGCGGATGACGCAGACCTTCATCGCCGAACCGATCACCTCGCGCCGGCAGGAATTCCTCATCGCGTATCGCAAGCAGTCGGGGCTGGATCGCATCCCGTCCGCGGTGTCAGCCGCGCAGGGCTATGACTCGATGCTGCTGCTGGCGGCGGCGATCAAGCAGGCTAACTCGACGCAGGGTACGGCAGTGCGCAATGCGCTGGAGAATTTGCAGGCGCAGGTGTTCGGTGTCGTGACGACTTACCAGAAGCCGTACTCGCATACCGACCATGAGGCGATCACCGCCGACATGGTCGTGACCGGCGAAATCCGCGACGGTCACATCACCTATGCACACAAGGACGAGATGACCGCGGTCATCGTCGGACGCAAGACGACTGATCGCTAAGCCGAGTCGATCAAAACGGGGGCATGAAGCCCCCATTGCGGCTCAGGCCGGCGCGAGCCAGTCACGGCCGGTCAGGAAGCTGTCGTACAGCCGCGCTTCGGGCGAGCCCGGCTCCGGATGCCAGTCGTAGCGCCACTTCACGATCGGCGGCATCGACATCAGGATCGACTCGGTGCGGCCGCCGGATTGCAGGCCGAACAGCGTGCCGCGGTCGAATACCAGATTGAATTCGACGTAGCGGCCGCGGCGATAGGCTTGGAAATCCCGTTCGCGCTCGCCAAACGGCAAATCGCGACGGCGCTCGACGATCGGCGTGTAGGCGCCGAGGAAGGCGTCGCCCACCGAGCGCGTCAACGCGAACGCGCTGTCGAAGTCGATCTCACCATTTGCGCCGAGATCGTCGAAGAAGATGCCGCCCACGCCGCGCGGTTCATTGCGGTGCTTCAGGAAGAAATAGCGGTCGCACCAGTCCTTGAAGCGCGGATGGAAGTCGGCGCCAAACGGAGCGAGCGCATCACGGCAGGCGCGGTGGAAGTGCGTCGCATCGTCCTCGAAGCCGTAGTAGGGCGTCAGATCCATGCCGCCGCCGAACCACCAGATCGGCTCGCGGCCTTCCGGCGTGGCGATGAAGCAGCGCACGTTCATGTGCACCGTCGGTACATACGGGTTGCGCGGATGCAGCACCAGCGACACGCCCATCGCCTCGAAAGGCGCGCCGGCCAGCTCTGGCCTGTGCGCGGTGGCCGATGCCGGCATGCCACCACCCATCACATGCGAGAAATTGCAGCCACCGCGTTCGAAGAGATTGCCTTCCTCGACCAGACGCGTCAGGCCGCCTCCGCCAGCGGGGCGCTCCCAACTGTCGGTGCGGAAGGCGGTGCCATCGAGTGCTTCGAGTGCAGCAACGATGCGGGTTTGCAGGTTAGTGAAGTACTGCTTTGCGGCGAGCGCGTTTGTACTGTGGGTCACTTGGATCGGTAGCTCAGCGAGTTTCCGTTGATCACGATAACGCTACGGTGGGCCAACTCGGTGACGATCGCCGAGAAGTCCGCGCCACTAGCTTGTTTCTTGAAATGAGACGCGAGATGCGCCGCGAGTGTTTTGGGGGTCTTCGGGCGATTTCGCGGCGGTATGCCGTTGATGAAGAGTTGAACGTCTGTCATTGAAACTCCCTGCCTGCTTGTAGGCGGAGGAGGTGACTCGCTCAACTCGTCCGTCGCTCGCGGAATGGTTGGCTGCGGGGAAGGCGATGCTGGCCGTGCAATGCTGCTCCAGTCATCAACGGAAGAGACCCTGCGGCAGGGTATTCCACGCTTGACCAAGTACTGAAGCAGTGGGTCAAACCCTGTGTCGCGAGAAAGTACGTAAAGCCCCCGCGATTTCGATTCAGCAACAAGCAGCCCCAGGGTGTAGGCGATGTGGAAATCGAGTGCGTTCTTCCCATGCCCGTCAATTTGGACCCAACCGAGCCGCTCCCCAAATCGTTGGGCTGTCTTGACGACGTCCACCGGGATCTTTGTCTGATTTGCTCCAACAAAGACCCTCACCTCGAATGCTGTGGCCAGCAAACGTTTGAGCAGTGAAAGATCCTGAATGTTCTCGTAATCGACCAGTAGAACGGGGTTCGATTTCTCTGCCATCTCAGGATCTCCGGGCCTAAGCCTTGCGGCCGACAGCGCGATGCCCGATGTCGCGGCGGAACTGCATGCCATCAAAGCTGATCTGGCTGATCGCCTCGTAGGCGCGGTTCTGGGCTTCACGCACCGAGTCGCCCAGCGCGGTGACACACAGCACGCGGCCTCCTGCGGTGACGACCTGGCCATCACGGTCGGTGGTGCCAGCATGGAAGACGTGCACATCCTCGGTCTTGTAGTCGAGCCCGCTGATGACGTCCCCCTTCTTCGGGTCGTCCGGGTAGCCGCCAGCGGCCAGTACCACGCCCAGCGCGACGCGGCGGTCCCACTCGGTTTCGGCTTCGTTGAGCTTGCCGGCCAGTGCAGCTTCGACCAGGTCGACCAGATCGGTCTTCAGGCGCGCCATGATTGGCTGCGTCTCCGGGTCGCCCATGCGGCAGTTGAACTCGACCACGCGCGGTTTGCCTTCGCCATCGATCATCAGGCCTGCATACAGGAAGCCGGTGTAGGGCAGGCCGTCGGCGGCCATGCCGGCCAGCGTCGGGTTGATCACTTCGCGCATCACGCGGGCATGCACTTCGGGCGTGACGACCGGGGCGGGCGAGTAGGCGCCCATGCCGCCGGTGTTGGGGCCTTCGTCGCCATCCTTCAGACGCTTGTGATCCTGCGAAGTGGCGAGTGCCAGCGCATGCCTGCCGTCGGCCATGACGATGAAGCTCGCTTCTTCGCCTTGCATGAATTCTTCGATGACGACGCGCGCACCGGCGTCGCCCATCTTGTTGCCGACCAGCATCATGTCGATCGCAGCGTGCGCTTCATCGAGGCTCATCGCGACGACAACGCCCTTGCCGGCCGCGAGGCCGTCGGCCTTGATGACGATCGGCGCGCCTTCGGCGTCGATGTAGGCGTGAGCCTGCGCGGCGTCGGAGAAGGTGCGGTATTTCGCGGTCGGAATCTTGTGGCGGACGAGGAACTGCTTGGCGAAGTCCTTCGAGGCCTCGAGCTGCGCGGCGGCCTTGGTTGGGCCGAAGATTGGCAGGCCGGCGGCGCGGAAGGCATCGACAACGCCTGCGGCGAGCGGCGCTTCCGGGCCGACCACAGTCAGGCCGATCTGCTCTTTCTTGACGAAGTCGATCAGCTCGTCGATGGCGGTGATTGGCACGTTCTCAAGGCCGGGTTCGCGTGCGGTGCCGGCGTTGCCCGGTGCGACGTAAACCTTCTGCAGCCGCGTCGATTGCGCAAGCTTCCACGCGAGCGCGTGCTCGCGACCGCCGGAACCGATGACGAGCAATTTCATGGCTGAGTGGGCCTTTCCGCTTGATTGAGCTTGAACCAGATGAAGAACACGTTGCCGTTGCCTTTGCCGCCCGGCACGAAGGCGGTTTCAAGCGCGACCTTCTTGAAGCCGAGCGTGAAGGTCGGCAGCGCAGCGGGGAAGGGCGTGTAGTTGCCGTAGTCCTCACGCCCCATGATGAAGGCGGTGACGCCCAGCCCGTAGTAGGCGCCTTCGAGGCGCGGCATGTCCCACAGCCAGGAGTACTGGTAGCCGGCCATCCACGACGGCTTGTCGTTGGAGTCGCGGAAACCCATCGCGTACAGCCCGTGCCAATTGCCGTTCTCGGTGTACTTGCCACGGCCGAAGCCGAAGGCCGGCATCGGACTTTCGTTGTAGCGATTGCGCTGCTCGGCCGTGTAGGCCATCGGCAGGTGGTAGATCTTCGTCGGCAGGAAGACGTTCCAGTCGCCGGTGGTCGCGAGATCGGTGGTCTCGTCCACGGCGGTGTTCCACCAGCGCTGGTAGAACGGCGTTTCGGCGACGGGTTCTTCGGCTTGCGCGGCCGTGGTGATGGCCAACGCGCAGAGCAGGCCCGCGAGGGCCCGCGAAATGGCTTGCAGCATGACTAACCTGATCAGTGACGGAAGTGGCGGATGCCCGTCAGCACCATCGCAATGTTCTGTTCGTCGGCGGCGGCGATCACTTCCGCATCGCGCACCGAGCCGCCCGGCTGGATCACCGCCGTCGCGCCGGCTTGCGCCAGCACATCGAGGCCATCACGGAACGGGAAGAAGGCATCCGATGCGACCGCGCAACCCGGGATCGCGAGGCCGGCGTTCTCGGCCTTGATCTTGGCGATGCGCGCCGAGTCGACGCGGCTCATCTGGCCTGCGCCGACGCCAACGGTCATGCCGTCGCGGCAGTAAACGATGGCGTTCGACTTCACATACTTCGCGACGCGCCATGCGAACAGCAGGTCGGCGAGTTCCTTGTCGGTCGGCGCACGCTTGGTCACCACCTTCAGATCGGCCGCGGCGATGCGTGCGTCGTCGTAGGTCTGCACCAGCAGGCCGCCTCCGACGCGCTTGAAGTCGAGCTGCGAGACCGGGCCCAGCGCGCAGGTCAGCACGCGCACGTTCTGCTTGGCCGCCAGCACGGCCAGCGCGCCAGCGGTGTAGGACGGCGCGATCAGCACTTCCATGAACTGGCCGGCGACCGCCTTGGCCGTAGCTTCGTCCACTTCGACGTTGAAGGCGATGATGCCGCCGAAGGCCGAGGTCGGGTCGGTCTGGAAGGCCTTGCGGTAGGCTTCTTCGGCCGACACACCCAGCGCCACGCCGCACGGATTGGCGTGCTTGATGATGACGCAGGCGGTGGTTTCGAACGCCTTGACGCACTCCCAGGCTGCATCGGAGTCCGCGATGTTGTTGTACGAAAGTTCCTTGCCCTGCAGCTGGGTGTAGCCGGCGATGCCGCCCACGGCGCCGTTCGGGTCGCGATAGAAGGCCGCGCTCTGGTGCGGGTTCTCGCCGTAGCGCATCTCCTGCACCTTGTCGAAGGCGAACTGGATGCGGCTCGGGTACTCGGCGCGCACCGGCGCTTCGGCCGGTACCAGCTTGTCGGCATCAACGGCGGTCAGCCAGTTGGCGATCGCGCTGTCGTAACGGGCAGTGTGGGTGTAGGCCTTGCGCGCCAGTTCGAAGCGCGTCTTGTACGACAGGCTGCCGGCGTTGGTCTTCAGCTCGGCGACGATTGCCGCATAGTCTTCCGGGTCGGTCACGATGCCGACACCACCCGCTTCGGTGCCGTGGTTCTTCGCTGCGGCGCGGACCATCGTCGGGCCGCCGATGTCGATGTTCTCGATCGCGTCTTCCAGCGTGCAGCCTTCCCTCGCCACCGTGGCCTGGAAGGGATACAGGTTCACCACCACCAGATCGATGCGCGGGATCTGGTGCGCAGCGAGCGTGTCGAGGTGCTCGGGCAGATCGCGGCGGGCGAGGATGCCGCCATGCACTTTCGGATGCAGCGTCTTTACGCGGCCGTCGAGCATTTCCGGGAATCCAGTGTAGTCACCCACGTCGGTGACCGGCAGCCCTGCATCGCGCAGCGCCTTGGAGGTGCCGCCGGTGGAGAGCAGGCTCACGCCGAGGGCGTGAAGTTCGCGGGCAAATTCGACGATGCCGCGCTTGTCGGAAACGCTGAGAAGGGCTTGGGTGACGTTCATGGCGGGTATGGGACTCAGAGAAGGTCGTGGTCGGTCAGTTTGCGTCGCAAGGTGTTGCGGTTGATGCCCAGCATCTCGGCGGCCACCGTCTGGTTACCGCCCGCGTGTTTCAGCACGATTTCGAGCATCGGACGCTCGACGTTGCGCAACACCATGTCGTACACCCCGGTCGGTTTCTCACCGTCCAGGTCCTTGAAGTAGCGTTCCAGCGCGCGGCGGACGCATTCGGCGATGTCTTCGGAGCGGCTCATGCCGCGAGCTCCTGCAAAGGTTGTGAATCTGCGTGGTCGGCGACTTCGACGTCGCACAGCCGGTCGCCGTGCTCGCCAAGTCGGCCGAAGAAGTCGTCGACGACCGCGAGCTGGCTCGCGACGTCCGGCTGCTGGTTCATCAGCTGCCTGAATGCGTGGGCACCGAAGATGCCCTTGGTGTACCAGCCGATGTGCTTGCGTGCGATGCGCACGCCGGCGTCTTCGCCGTAGAAGTCGTACAGGTCGGCGAGGTGCTCGCTGCACACGCGATGGATTTCGCTGACTTCGGGCGACGGCAATTCGGTGCCGGTCGCGAGGAAGTGTTCGATCTCGCGGAAGATCCACGGCCGGCCCTGTGCGGCGCGGCCGATCATGACGCCGTCGGCGCCAGTGTGGGCGAGCACATGGCGGGCCTTGCGCGGCGAATCGATGTCGCCGTTTGCGATCACCGGGATGCCGACAAGCGGCTTCACCGCCGCGATCGTGTCGTATTCCGCCTCGCCCATGTACAGGTCAGCGCGTGTGCGACCGTGGATCGCGATCGCGCGAATGCCCGACGCTTCGGCGATCTGCGCAATGCGCGGCGCGTTGCGGTTGGCGCGATCCCAGCCGGTGCGGAACTTGAGCGTTACCGGGACGTCGGGGACGGCCTTGACCACCGCTTCGAGGATGCGGCCCACCAGTGCTTCGTCGCGCATCAGGGCCGAGCCGGCGGCGAGATTGCACACCTTCTTCGCCGGGCAACCCATGTTGATGTCGATGATCTGCGCGCCATTGTCGGCATTGAAGCGGGCGGCTTGCGCCATCATTGCCGGGTCGGCACCGGCGATCTGCACCGAAATCGGCTCGACCTCGCCTGCGTGGTCGGTGCGGCGGCGCGTCTTGTTCGTGGCGTACAGCAGCGCATTCGACGTCACCATTTCCGAGACGGCCAGACCCGCGCCCATCCGCTTGCATAGCTGGCGGAAAGGACGATCGGTCACGCCCGCCATGGGCGCGACAAACAGATTGTTGCGAAGCTGGAAGCCGGCGAACTGCATCGCTCAGGAATCGGGGGGTGCGAAAGCGCGGAAAAAGCGCGTGATTCTACCCGAGTCGACGAGGTCCACGAAGCGCGTTGCGGAGACCCACGACTGGCGCGGGTCTCCGGGCAGCATACTCAGATGAAGTTGAGGTAACGCGTCGAGAAGCGGCCGATGTTGGGCAGGATGGTGCCGAGGTCGCTGTCCGATACGCCGAACCAGCGGCCTAGCGTTGCTGCGTACTGGTCGACCGAGGTCGTCGGCAGCAGTCGGCCGGATCCGACGTCTTCCGCGGTGCCCAGTTTCACCACCGGGAAGCTGCCGTAGACATCCTGCCCCTTCACGGCGCCGCCGACGATGAAGTGGTGCGAGCCCCAGCCGTGGTCCGAGCCGTCGCCGTTGCTGGTCAGCGTGCGGCCGAAGTCCGAGCCGGTGAACAGCGTCACGTTGTTGGCGATGCCCAGTTGCACCGTGGCGTTGTAGAAGTAATCCACCGCGCCGGCAATCGCGGTGTGCAGCGTCGGCTGCTGCGTGAGCTGGTTGTCGTGCGTGTCAAAGCCGCCGATGCTGACGAAGAACACCTGCCGCTTCACACCCAACGCAGCCGACACGCCGGCCAGGCGCGCGACGACCTGCAGTTGCCGTGCGAGGTTGTTGTTGGCCTGCGCCGTCGGCAATGCAACGCGGGCATCGGTGGTCGGCAGCGTCGCGAGCGCCGCGGCGACGGCCGCTTGTGCATCGATCGAGCGTTGCACCACGCGGCCATGCTCGCGCTCGAACAGCTGCGAGGAATTGCCCGTGCTGACCGCACGCAGCGCTGCGGCGCCCTGCGGCGAACCGAACAGGCTGGTGGCGTTGATGTTGTTGATGCCGACTGCGCCGCCCGAGCTGATCTGGTACTGGAAGGTGTTCTTGCCCGACAGGAAAACTGTGTTGCCGGCCGCCGACACGGCAGTGAACACTGCATTGCTGTTCATCGAGCCGAGCAGGTCGCCGAAGCGCCCGCCCCAGCCGAGCTTCGCGCCTTCCGGCGTGAAGGCCTGCCAAGTGGCGGTCTGGTCGTTGTGCGAAAACAGCTTCGGCGGCACTGGCACCTTGCCGCTCTTGTATTCGGCCGCATCCTTGATCGGCGCGACGAGCGGGCCGACGTTGGCGAGGATCGCCGCCTTGCCGCCATCGAACAGCGTCTTGATCGGCGCAAATTCCTTCGGCAACGCGAGCTGGCGCCCACCGAGGTCGCTCAGTGTGGTCAGCGGCAGCAGATCAGCCTGCGCGCGGGCGATGGTGTCGCGCGCGGCGACGTAGTCGTTGTACGAGGTGGCGTCGTACGGAATCACCGTGTTCGTCTGGTCGTTGCCGCCGTAGAAGAACAGGCAGACGAGGGCCTTGTAGTCCGGGTCGGTCGCCGCGGCGGCAGCGCCGATGCCGGCGAGGTTCAGCGCGAAGGGCGCGGCACCGCCGAGTGTGGAAAGGGCAGCGGCGCGTTTGAGGAATTCCCGGCGGGAGGCGTTGTTGATGCTCATGTTCGTCTCCGCTTACTTCTGGATCAGGTAGTCGTTGGATGCCAGCACCAGGTACACCGCGAGGCGCACCCGGTTTTTGCGGGCAGTGTCCGCCTTGGTGGCGTCGGTAGGGATCGCGATGGCGGCAACCGCGTCGCGAATCGTCTGCTTGGTACCTGCGCTCATGGTGTTGTGCGTCAGCAGCAGATCGAGGCGGGCCATCAGGTCGTCAGGCTTTTCGGCCAGCGCGAGTTCGGCGGTGAAGTCCGGCTGCACATCGCGCACGTTGTTGGTGGCGCTGCCAACGCCGCTCGCCACGGCGCTCTGCATGAAGTTCAGGTAGCCGGCGATCGAGGTTTCGTTGGTGATCTGGAATTCCGGCGCGACCAGGGCGCGGTCGGCGAGCGAAGTGCCTGGCGGCACATAACCGGGGCGATAGAAATTGAACACCGAGGGCGAACGCAGCGGGCTCTGGCCGAGGCTGCTGCTGTTCGAATCGGTGTTGCCGACGAGGTAGCGGCCCGATGCGGAGCTTGCCTTGAAGGCGCGCAGGAAGTGGCCGAGGCGCACGATCGGTTCGCGCACCTTGCCGAAGTCGTCGCGTACCGCGTAGCTGGCGCCGCGCGCTTCCGGGTCCAGCAGCACCGCGCGGATCACCGCCTTCATGTCGCCGCGCACGCCCTGGCCATTGTTCGCGAAGGCGGCCGACACGCGTGACACGTAGGCCGGGCTCGGGTTGCTGGTGACCAGGTGCTGGATCAGCTGTTTGCCGATGAAGGGGCCAACGTTGGGGTGGCTGGCAAGGCGGTCGAGCGCCGGCTTGAGGCTGGCGGCCGGGTCGGCCTTGGATTGAGCGGCCACCGTTACGCCGAGGAACTTCTTTTCCGACAGCGAATGGAATTGCGTGTAGCCCTGCATCGATTTCACTTCGCGATCCGGGTCGGCGTCTGCGCCCCAGCCCCAGAAGCGTTCGTCGCCGGTATCCGGGCCGGCCCAGCTCCAGCCGGTAAATACCTTGGCGAGGCCGGTCACGTCGTCGTTGGTGTAGGTCTCGATCGGCTTGCCGTCGCTGCCGATCTTTTGCGTGCCGTCGGGGTTGAGTTCGTAAAGCCCGATCGAGAACAGTTGCATCACTTCACGCGCGAAGTTCTCGTCCGGCGCGCGGCCCTTAGCCGGGTTTTCCTTCTGGTTGCGCAGGTGCGAGAGGTAGATGCCCATCATCGGGTGCATCGCCACGTCTTCGATCAGCTGGCGATAGCTGCCGAAGGCGTTGCGGCCCAGCATGTCGTAGTAGGACGCCATGCCGCGGATGTTCTGTGACAGGTTGCCGTCAAAGGACACGACGAAGATCTCGGACAGCGCGAGCGCGACGCGCTGGCGGAGCTGGTCGTCGCCGGTGACCGCCTGCTTCCAGAAACTTTCGAAGAAGTGGGATTGATCCAGCGATTTGCCGGCCGCCAGCGTCGTCTGCAACTGGTCGACCGTTGCCTGGTGCAGGGTCTGTGGTTTTGCGAACTCGGCGTCGATCCACGCGCTGAAATTGCTCGTGCTCAGTGCGTCGATTGAAGATGGGGTCGGGCCAAAGCTGGCCTGCTCAAGGAAGCGCGCGGCCTCACCGGGCGTGGGGGAGGCGACGGGCGTGGGCGTTGTGCCGCCACCGCCTCCGCATGCGGCCAAGGTGGCCAGAGCCAGCGCAGCCGTGAGATTACGAAATTCCATGAAAATCCACCCCCGAAAATCAACAAATCCGCAAATATTCTATGAGAATATGCGATATGGGTGGAGTGTGATAAATTATGCATTTCTTGTCGGAAGACCTCCGACGTGAAATCAAGGCCAGGCGCGCGCACCGAAGAGCATCCGCTTTGCGACGAAGTGCCGCAGTGGCGACACAAGATCCAGTGCCAGCAGGCCGGCGCCGCGGGCATGGGTCAGCAGGGGATCGTCGTTGGAGAACACGCGCACCAGTGAATCGGTGAAGCCGATTGTGCTGCGGCGGTCGAGCAGGCGGCGCTGTGCATAGCGGGCGAGCAGGGCGGGCTCGCCGGGGTCGCCTGCGTCGGTGAGGGTTTCGGCGAGCGCCCAGACATCGCGCAGCGCAAGGTTGAAGCCTTGCCCGGCCACCGGGTGCAGCGTCTGTGCTGCGTTGCCGAGCCATACCGTGCGGCTTCCCACCGCTTCGCCGCGTACCCGCAGACCGAGCGGGAAGCGCGCCCGTTCCAGGGTTTCGACGAACTGCACGCGGCTGCCGAAAGCGGCCTGCAACGCGACCCGGAAGGCCGCTTCGTCCTGCGCCATGCGGGCATCGGCCTGCGCCGCCGGCATCGTCCACACGACCGAGTAGTCGTCGCCCAGCGGTAACAGCGCGAGCGGGCCGTCCGGCGTGAAACGCTCGTAGGCAATGCCGCGATGCGGCGCGGCAAGGCGGGCGCGGCAGATCACGGCGTGCTGGCCGTAGTCGCGGCTGCGTACTGCGCCGTCCGTCTCGCCGGCGACGGCACCCTCGCAGCACGCCAGCAGTTGTGCCGCGATGAGCCGGCCGTCTCGTGTGTGGGCGTCGACCCGGTCGGCCGAGACAGCTGTCGAGGTGATTTCGGTGTCGTGCATCAGTTCGATGCCGGCACGCGAGACCGCTGACGCCAGCGTGCGATACAGCAGTGCTGCCGGAGTGACATAGCCCAGCGCCGGCACGCCGTATTCGGCCGCCTGCATCTGCGTGCGGCCGAGTGCGCCGCGCTGCGATACATGGATCGTCGTGATCGGCGTTGGCCCCTGTTGCGGCCACGCGCCCAGATGCTCCAGCGTTTGCCGGCTGCCGTGCGACAACGCCAGCACCCTTGCGTCACGCTCGCCGGCGCCAGCCGGTCGGGCGTCGGCAAGCCGCACGGCTTGGCCGCGGCGATGGAGTGCGAGCGCGAGTGCGAGGCCCACCGGGCCGGCGCCGACGATCAGGATGCCGCGTTCGGATGCTGCTGCGTCTTGGGTGTTGGGCATCTGAGGAGTCCGGTGATGTCAGCGGTCGCGCATCAATGCTTCGATGTCGGCGACGGCCTTGGGGGCGTGGTGGCTGAGGACTTCCGGTTCGCCATCGGTGACCAGGACGTCATCCTCGATGCGGATGCCGATGTGCCAGTAAGCCTCCGGTACATCGTCGGCGGGGCGGATGTAGAGGCCAGGCTCCACCGTCAGCACCTGGTTCGGCGCGAGCGGGCGCCAGCCGCCGTCCACCTTGTAGCGGCCGACGTCGTGCACATCCAGCCCCAGCCAGTGCCCGGTGCTGTGCATGTAGAAACGGTCGTAAGCCTTGCGTTCGATCAGGCCGTCCACGTCGCCGCTCAGCAGGCCGAGGTCGCTCAGGCCCTGCGTGAGCACGCGGACTGCAGCGTCGTGGTAGGCGTTGTACGGTTGGCCCGCGCGCGCTTTGTCGATGGCCGCCATTTGCGCGGCGAGCACGAGTTCGTAGAGCGCTCGCTGCGGCCCGCTGAATCGGCCCGAAACCGGGAAGGTGCGCGTGATGTCCGCTGCGTAGCCATCGACTTCGCAGCCGGCGTCGATCAGCAGCAGTTCGCCTTCGGCGAGCTGTTTGCGGTTGTCGACATAGTGCAGCGTGCAGGCGTTGCTGCCGCCGGCAACGATAGGCGTGTAGGCGGCCGAGCGGGCGCCCTGGCTGATGAATTCATGCATCAGCTCGGCCTCCACCTGATACTCGAAGTGGCCGGGGCGGGCGAAGCGCATGGCGCGTGCATGGGCTGCGCCACTGATCGCGGCGGCTCGGCGCATCGCGGCGAGTTCGTCGGCATCCTTGTGCAATCGCATCTCGTCGATCAACACGCGCAGATCGCGCACGCAGGTGGGCGGCGTGACGCCGCTGCGGGCGCGGCCGCGCACGGCGTCCAGCGCGCGCACGATGCGGCTGTCGTCAGCGCTGTCGGCGCCAATGGTGTGGAACACCGCGGCACGGTTGGCGAAGTGGTCGGGCAGACGGGTGTCGAGTTCGGCGATCGGCCCGGCCGCGTCGAAGCCGAAGTGCGCAGCGGCGGCCTCGGGGCCATGACGGAAGCCGTCCCAGATCTCGCGCTCGGGGTTCTTCTCACGGCAGAACAGGATGCTCTCGCTGCCCTTGTCGTCGGCAATCAGCAGCAGTGCGGCCTCGGGCTCGCTGAAACCGGTGAGGTAGTAGAAGTTGCTGCCGAAGCGGTAGGCGTACTCGGAGTCGCCGTTGCGCATCGCCTCGCGCGCGGTCGGGATGTAGGCCACGCCACCACCGGCGTCGCGCATCAGTTGGGCGAGGCGGGCGCGGCGTGCGGCGAAGGGCGTGGGGTCGAAGTGCATCGGGTGTCCTGTCGGCGACTCAGTCGGCTTTGCCGGGTGTGACCGCAAGGCGGCGGTCGAGTTCGGCGAGCTGCGCCGGTGTGCCGATGTTGTCCCAGCCGCCGGTGTGCAGTTCGCCGCTGGCGCGGCCTTGCGCGATCAGCGTGTTCCAGATCGGCCGCATCGCGAGTTTGGTGCCAGCGGCGATGTGATCGAAGAGTCGCGGGCGGTGCAAGCTGAACCCGGCGTAGTTGTACTTCGGCGAGCCCTCCAGCGCGAGCAGGCCGTTAGCGGTGAGCGCGAAGTCGCCGCCTGGGTGGAAGGGCGGATTGGGCACCATCACGAGATGCGCATCGGGCAGTGTCGGGTCCGCCACCATCGCCTTGAGGCGTGGTACCAATTGCGCATAGTCGTAGTCGCTGAAGATGTCCGCCGACACCGACAGGAAGGGCGCCTCGCCAATCACCGTGCGGGCGTAGGCGATGCCGCCGGCGGTTTCGAGTGCCTGCTGCTCGCGCGACCACGCGATGCGCACGCCCCAGGCGCTGCCATCACCCAGCGCCGCTTCGATCTGCGCGCCGAGCCAGGCATGGTTGATCACCAGTTCGGTGAATCCGGCCGCGGCGAGCTTTTCGACATGCCATACGATCAGGGGCTTGCCGCCCACCGTCAACAGTGGTTTGGGTGTGTGGTCGGTGAGCGGGCGCATGCGTTCGCCGCGCCCGGCGGCAAGGATCATCGCCTTCATCGCGGCAATCTCCGCAGTGGGGTGACCCCGCGCCCGGCGGCCAGTGTCTGCCGGGAGGTGTGTGGCGCGCGTGTCAAAACGTCAGGCCTTCGGTTTTTTCGACCGGATCGAGCTTGTCGAGCAGTTTTGCGAGTGGTTTGAGTTCGCGGTAGCGCTCGGCGGTTTTGCGCAGATAGCGCATCACCAACGGCATGCTTTGCAGATAGGCGTCCTTGCCGTCGCGATAGCAAAGGCGCGCGAAGATGCCCAACACCTTGATGTGGCGCTGCGCGCCCATCCATTCGTAGTCGCGATGAAACTCGGCGAAGTCCTCCCGCACCGGCAGGCCCAGCGTGCGCGCGACTTCCCAGTAACGCACCAGCCAGTCGATCGTTAGCTCCTCGTCCCATTCGATGTAGGCATCTTTGAACAAGGACACCAGATCGTAGGTGATCGGGCCGTACACCGCATCCTGGAAGTCCAGCACGCCGGGATTGCCATCCGACAGGTGCATCAGGTTGCGCGAGTGATAGTCGCGATGCACGAAGACCTTGGGCTCGGCGAGGTTCACGTCGAGGATGCGGTCGAAGACTTCGTAGAGGTCTGCCGTTTCCGCGTCGCTCAGCGTGACGCCCTTGTGACGCGCGATGTACCAGACCGGGAACAGTTCCAGCTCGCGCATCAGCAGTTCGCGCGAGTATTCCGGCAGTACGCCGGGCTGGCTGCTGCGCTGGATGCTGGCGAGCGCGCCCAGCGCGTCGGCGTAAAGGTGTGCGGCGTTGTCGGCCGTGAGTGCCTGCAGGTAGGTGGTGTTGCCGAGGTCTGACAGCAGCAGGAAGCCGTCTTCGTGATTCTCGGCCACCACCGCTGGCACATGGGCTCCGCTGGCACCGAAGAGCCGCGCCACCTTTACGAAAGGTTTGCAGTCTTCGTGCGTGGGCGGCGCATCCATCACGATCAGCGAAGGGCCGCCATCATCAAAGCTAGCGCGGAAATAGCGGCGAAAGCTGGCGTCGGCCGAGGCGGGGCTCAGCGAGAACGCGCGGCCGGGGTGTTGCTGCGCGACCCAGTTGCGCAGGAGTTCGAGTCGATCCAAGCCAGGGCTCCAGTCACGGCCGTGCGTCCCGCAGGGGCGCGGCCAAGTGCTTGATGTAAAATCGCGGATTTTAGCAAACGGGCCTCGCGCCCGGCCGCCACGCGTGACCCAATTGAGCCGACCGAATCTGCGCCTTGCCCTGCCGCTGCTTGCCTGCGGCCTCGTGGCCGCCCCTTTGCGCGCGGCGGAGCCGGCCGGCTATTCGATCAGCGCCTTCCGCGCTGCGATGGCGCAAGCCGCGGTAGCGGTGACGGTGCGCCAGCCCAAACCGCCTGCCGCGCCGAAGGAGCACACGGCAACCGTCGTCACGGCCGACAAGATCGAAGGCCAGCAGGATGTGCGCGTGGATGCCAGCGGCCGTGTGGTGGTCGAGCGCGATGCGACACGGCTCGACGCCGATCGCGTGCAGTACGACCTGCTCAGCGATGAAGCCGTGGCTACCGGCGACGTGGTGCTCAAACGTGGCACCGACACGATCCGCGGGCCGCGTCTGCGCTATCGCGTCGAAGAGCAGGTCGGCGAGTTCGAAACACCCACTTACGAAATCGTCCGCAAGCGCCCGGCACGTGTCAGCAAACAGGCGATCAGCGCCGGCATTACGCGCCCGGCGGATGTGACGGTGCACGGTCACGGCCAGGCCGAATCGATCGAGCTGGAAGGCGAGAACCGCTACCACCTGAAGAATGCGACCTTCACGACCTGTGAGGCGAACGACCCAGCCTGGTATGTGAAGGCGAAAGAGCTGGATCTCGATTTCGACCGCAACGTGGGCGATGCGACGCACGGCACCTTCCACTTTGGCGGCCTGCCGGTGATGTACGCCCCGGCGGCGCCGTTCCCGCTCAGCGGTGAGCGGCGCTCGGGCCTGCTCGCGCCGACGATCGGCATTTCGAACGTGACGGGTCTCGACGTCACGCTGCCGTACTACCTGAACCTTGCACCGAACTATGACGACACCCTCGTGCCGCGCTATATCGCGCGGCGCGGGGTGCAACTCAACAACGAGTTCCGCTACCTGAAGCCGGGCTACGTCGGCAGTCTGCGAACTGAATACCTCGCCCGCGACGAGGTCTACGGCGAGTCGCGCAGCGCGGTCAGCTTCATCCACGACCAGCAGTTCGGGCGAGGGTTCTCCGGGCGGGTGAATTACAACGCGGTCAGCGACAAGGATTACTTCACCGACCTGAGCTCCCGCGTCACGCAGACCTCGACCGACAACCTGATGCGCGAGGCCTCGCTGAGCTACAACGCGGGCAGCTGGTTCTCCGGTTCGGTGCTGACGCAGCGGATCCAGTCCCTGACCGGTTCGCCACAGTACAACCGCTTGCCCGTCATGACCGGCCTGGCCTACCTGCCCGAAGTCGGCGGCTTCTCGCTGAAAATGCCGATGGAAGCGGCGAACTTCCACCGCTCGGACTCTGACCAGGGCTGGCGGACCTATGTGTACCCGCAGGTCGCCTACAACTTCGTGCGTCCGGGCGGCTTCATCACGCCGAAGATTGGCGTGCACGCAACCCGCTATGCGCTGCAGGATCGTGTTTCTGCTGGCCCGCTCGATGAATCGCGGGTATTGCCGATCGGCAGCGTGGACGCCGGCCTCTTCTTCGAGCGCGACAGCCACATCGGCCACCGTGACGTGGTGCAGACGCTCGAACCGCGCCTGTACTACCTGAAAGTGCCGTACCGGAACCAGAACACGCTGCCGGTGTTCGACTCCGCGCCGATGGACTTCGGTTTCGCACAGATCTTCTCCGAGAACCTGTATTCCGGCCAGGATCGCTACGCCAACGCGAGCCAGATCACCGGCTCGGTCACATCCCGCCTGCTCAATGCCGAGAACGGCGAGGAGCTGGTGCGCGGTGCGTTTGGCGTGCGCATGTACTTCGAGGATCAGAAGGTCACGCTGCCGGGCGAGACGCCGCGCACCGAACAGCTGGCCGACCTGTTGGGCGCTTTCTCGGGCCGCGTGCTGCCGAACACCACGCTGGATCTTTTCGCGCAGTACAACCCGCGCGATACGCGGATGGAGCGCGGCACCGTCGGCCTGCGTTACCAGCCGGGCTTCGCAAAAGTGGCCTCGGCTTCGTATCGCTACCAGCGGCAGTCCTATACCGACGTCGACCTCGCGTTGCAGTGGCCGGTGGTGAACAACTTCTACGTCGTCGGTCGCGTGAATGGCGACATTCGCACCGACAAGCTTACGCAGGCGATCGCCGGCCTGGAATACAACGGCGGCTGCTGGGTGTTCCGTCTTGCAGCCGAATCCTTGCTCAACACTTCGGGCGCCTACACGAACGCGTACTACTTCCAGTTCGAGTTCGGTGGTGCCATCAGTATCGGTAACAGCCCGGTTTCGCTGCTCGAACGCAGTGTGGTCGGCTATGGTCGAATCAGCCAGCCGGTGTCCGATCCGGTCTTTGGCTCGCAATGACACACGTTCCGGCCGCTCATACGGCCAAGAGGAAGCAACGCATGAAACGTCAGATCCGCACCCTGCTCGCATCGATTGCCCTCTTAGCGGGCTGCGCGTGGGCTGCACCGCAGCCCATCGATGCGATCGTCGCGGTGGTCAACGACGAAGTGATTACCGCGCGCGAGCTCGATCTGCGCGTGGATCAGGCTTCGCAACAATTGAAGAAGCAGGGCACGCAGCTCCCGCCGCGCGAAGTTTTCGCGCGCCAGATGCTCGAGCGCATGGTGTATGAGCGTGTTCAGCTGCAGTACGCGCGCGAAACCTCGGTGCGCGTCGACGACGCCGGGCTTGAGCGGGCGCTGCAGCGCGTGGCCGAGAACAACAAGATGACGACGGCCCAGTTCCGCGCTGCGCTGGAGAAGGATGGCATGTCGTGGAGCCTGTTCCGCGAAGACGTCCGCAATGAGATGACGCTGGGCCGGCTGCGCGAGCGCGAGGTTGAGAGCCGCGTGATCGTGACCGACGCCGAAGTTGATGCCTTCCTCGCGGCACAGTCGGCAACCGGCAACCAGGAAATCATGGTCGCGCATATCCTGCTGCGCGCCCCTGATGCTGCAACACCCCAGCAGTGGAGCAAGCTGCAGCAGCGCGCCGAGAGCCTGCTGGCTCGAGCGCAAGCCGGCGAGGACTTCGCCAAGCTTGCCGCCGGCAACTCCGATGCACCGGATGCGCTGCAAGGCGGCAATCTTGGCTGGCGGCGTGTCGATCGCCTGCCGACGCTCTATGCGGACGCCGTGCGTCTGCTGCAGCCGGGTGCCCTGACGCAGGTGCTGCGCAGCCCTGCCGGCCTGCACATCGTCAAGTTGCTGGACAGCCGTGGCGGCGCTGACAGCGCGCCGGTTTCGGTGCAACGCACGCATGTGCGGCACATCCTGATCAAGACATCCGAAACTGTCAGCGATGCGGAGGCGCGCCAGCGTCTGGAGCAGTTGCGCGACCG
Organism: Niveibacterium sp.; assembly: GCF_041909475.1. Taxonomy (NCBI): domain Bacteria; kingdom Pseudomonadati; phylum Pseudomonadota; class Betaproteobacteria; order Rhodocyclales; family Rhodocyclaceae; genus Niveibacterium; species Niveibacterium sp. The sequence goes on from NZ_JAYRDJ010000014.1 coordinate 53,549, forward strand.
TATCCAGCGTGGTGCCGATTTCGGCGACATGGCCAAGCGCCATTCGAACGACGGTAGCGCTCCGAAGGGTGGCGACCTGGGCTGGATCAACCCCGGCGACACCGTGCCGGATTTCGAACGCGCGATGGACGCGCTGCCGATCAACGAAGTCAGCCAGCCGATTCAGTCGCCGTTTGGCTGGCATTTGATCCAGGTGCTGGAGCGCAAGACCGAAGACGTCTCCGGCGAACGCCGTCGCAACCAGGCGCGCGGCGCATTGCGCGAGCGCAAATCCGACGAAGCCTTCGACGACTTCGTGCGGCAGCTGCGTGACCGCGCCTTCGTGGAACTGCGCCCGCCCTACGCGACCGCACAACCATGAGCGTCGCGTTGCCGGTACTGGCGATCACCTGCGGCGAGCCGGCAGGTGTCGGGCCCGAGCTTGTCGCAACGCTCGCGCACCACAGCGTTGCCGCCCATCTGATTGCCATCGGCGATCGCGACCTGATCGCCGCGCGTGCAACCGCACTCGGCATCCCCGCTACGCAGCGGGACTGGGTGCCGGGCAGTGCGCGTGAAGCCGGTGTGCTCGATGTGCTGCATGTGCCGCTTGGCGTGCCTTCGCAAGCCTGCGTGCTGAACGCGGCGAACGCCGCCCATGTACTTGCAATCCTCGATTCCGCGATCGATGGTTGCATGGACGGCCGCTTTGATGCGATGGTCACTGCGCCGCTGCACAAGGGTGTTATCAACGATGCGGGCGTCCCCTTTACCGGTCACACCGAGTATCTGGCCGAGCGGACGCACACCGACCGTGTCGTGATGATGCTCGCAGGTGGTGGTCTCCGCGTCGCACTGGCCACCACACACCTCGCGCTGAAGGACGTGCCGGCGGCGCTCACAGCAGCGTCGCTGACGCAGACCCTGCAGATCCTGCATGCGGATCTGCGCCAACGCTTCGGGTTGGCGCAGCCGCGCATTCTGGTGGCGGGCCTGAATCCGCACGCCGGTGAATCGGGCCACATGGGGCGCGAGGAAATCGACGTGATCAGCCCGGTGCTCGACGCGCTGCGTGCGCAGGGCATGACGCTGATTGGCCCGCTGCCCGCCGATACGCTCTTTACACCGCATCAGCTGGAGCGCGGCGACGCGGTGCTGGCGATGTATCACGATCAGGGTCTGCCGGTGCTCAAGTACGCGAGTTTCGGCGGCGGCGTGAACATCACGCTGGGCCTGCCGATCATCCGAACCTCGGTCGATCACGGCACGGCGCTGGATCTCGCGGGGACCGGGCGCGCCGATCCGGGCAGCCTGCATGCCGCGATTACCTGTGCGATCGACATGGTGGCGGCGCAACGCAGGGGGCGCACATGAAGCGGCGCGAATTCATTCTGGCTGCCGGTGCCAGCGCCTTGCTGGCGGCGTGCGAGACGACGCAGCCGAAGCCGCAGCCCGAGCCGCCCAAACCTCAAGTGCCGGCGACGCCACCTGTTGCGCGCGCCAAGCCGAAGATCGGTCTAGCGCTCGGCGGAGGGGCGGCGCGCGGCTTCGCCCACATTGGTGTGATCAAGGCGCTGGAAACGAACGGCATTTCGCCGGACATCGTCGTTGGCACGAGCGCTGGCAGTGTCGTCGGGGCGCTCTACGCAGCAGGTTTTGGCGCCTTCGATCTGCAGAAGCTCGCGTTCCAGATGGAAGAGAGCGCCTTCAAGGACTGGGCCTTGTTCGATCGCGGCTTGCTGAAAGGTGAGGCGCTCGAAGCCTTCATCAACAAACAGGTCTCGAACAAGCCGATCGAAGGCCTCAAGCGGCGCTTCGCCGCGGTGGCCACGGACCTGCAGAACGGCGAACCCGCCGCGTTTTCGGCCGGCAACGTCGGCTTGGCTGTACGTGCGTCCTCGTCGGTTCCCGGCGTCTTCTCGCCGGTGGTGATTCGCGGCCGGGAGTATGTGGATGGCGGTCTCGTCAGCCCGGTGCCCGCTCGCACGGCACGCACGATGGGGGCGGACATCGTCATCGCGGTCGATATCTCCCAGCGCCCGTCCGGCAAGAAGGGCGCAGGGAGTGTCGACGTGCTGCTCGACACCATCGCAATCATGGGCAATCGCATTGCCGACTATGAGCTTCGCGATGCCGACGTGATCGTGAATCCGAACATCAAGGGTTTGCCGGCCGCCAATTTCCAGCAACGTCACGAGGCGATCTTGGAGGGCGAGCGCGCCGGTTTCGGCGCGATCCCGCGGATCCGCGAACGCCTCGCTGCGTGGGATGCGAAGCGATGAGCCGCCCGCTCGACGGCCACCTCGCGCGCAAGCGCTTCGGCCAGAACTTCCTCGTTGATCAGAACATCATCCGCAAGATCATCGCCGCGATCGCGGTGAAACGGGGCGAGCCGATCGTCGAGATCGGCCCCGGGCTCGGTGCGCTGACCGCGCCGCTGATCGTTGCTGCGGGCCATCTGCATGTGGTGGAGATCGATCGCGACCTGATCGCGCGGCTGAAAGAGAAATACAGTGCCGAACAGATCACGATTCACGAGGGGGACGCGCTTAAGTTCGACTTCGGCATGCTTACGCAGAAATCTGAAGGAGCCCTGAAAGTTGTCGGCAACCTGCCTTACAACATCTCGACGCCGCTGCTGTTCCATCTCGCCGACTATGCCGCCGGCGTGAAGGAAATGACCTTCATGCTGCAGCGTGAAGTGGTCGATCGCATGGTCGCGGACCCCGACGAAGAGGCCTATGGCCGTCTCGGCGTGATGCTGCAGTACCGCTTCCACATGGCGAAGCTGTTCGACGTGCCGCCAGGCGCCTTTCACCCGGCGCCCAAGGTTACCTCCGCGATCGTTCGCCTGATCCCGAAAGCGGCGTCGGAACTCGATTGTCGCGACGAGGCCCTGCTTGCCAAGATCGTTACAGCAGCCTTCGGTCAACGTCGCAAGACGCTTCGGAATACCCTCAAGGGCACTCTCGACGACGCTGGTTTCGTGACGCTGGGCATCAACCCGGGCGCCCGCGGCGAGACGCTTTCGCTCGCTGACTTCGTCCGCATTGCGAACTTCTGCGCAGCCCCGACCGAGTAACGATTCCGGCGCGCAAAACAAAAGGGGCACGGTATCTACCGTGCCCCTTTGTATTTGGTGGGCCTCCTCGGAGTCGAACCGAGCACCAACGGATTATGAGTCCGCCAAATACGATATTTTTCGACGTTGATCTGGATTCTTGGATTCTTCAAAAGTCACGTAAAAACAACGCATTAGTGCAGATTTGTGCGTGAAGCGATAGATGCCGAAGGTTGAGCGATGTTGCTCCGCATCCTAGAATCCGCTTACAGATGGGTTACATGGAGAACAGCGGATCATGGCGAAAGAGCGGCTTACGGCTGGACGCGTGCGCGATTTCGCCTGCGAGCCAGGCGTCGCGCAAAGCTTTCTGTGGGATACCGAAACGGCAGGGCTGGGTGTCCGTGCAACCGTTGGCAGCGACAAACGCGCCTTTATCTTTCAGGGCAAGCTGGGCGGCAAATCCCTGCGCATGACTATCGGCGATGTTCGCACATGGGGCATAGACGAAGCCCGCAAGGAAGCGCGCCGCTTGCAAGCATTGATTGACCGAGGCATCGACCCACGGGACGAGCGCCGCCAGTTGGATGAACAGCGAGCCGAGCGGCGGCGCATCGCCGAGCGGCAAGAGGTCAGGGTTTCCTGCGCGTGGGACCGTTACGTCGAGACGCGATCCCCTAGATGGTCAGAGCGACACATCGCCGACCATGCCGTGATGACAAAGCAGGGCGGGGAGGCGTGGACGAGAGGGCGCAAGGGCGGCGCGACCGTAACGGAACCTGGGCCGCTCGCGCCATTGCTTGCGCTGAAACTCTCCGAGCTAACCCCTCCGCGGGTGGGCGAGTGGCTGCGCGGCGAGGTTGATCGCCGCCCGACCCGCGCCGCACTGGCGTTTCGTTTGCTGCGCGCGTTTGTTCGCTGGTGCTCTGAGCAGTCGGAATACGCCGACGTGGTGCCGCATGATGCGTGCGCAACGCGCGGCGTGCGTGAGCGAGTGCCTGCCGTTAAAGCCAAGCAGGACGTGCTCCTGCGCGAGCAGTTGCCCGCGTGGTTCGCCGCCGTGCGCCAGTTGTCGAACCCCGTAGTCGCCGCCTACCTTCAAGCGTTGCTGCTCACTGGCGCGAGACGCGAAGAACTCGCGCGGATCAAGTGGGATGACGTCGACTTCCGATGGGGGCGCATGACCATCCGCGACAAGGCGGAAACAGCGAAGCATGGCGAGGGTGAGGGGTTCCGGGTTATCCCGCTGACACCCTATGTGGCGGCGCTGCTGAATGCTTTGCCGCGTCGTGTTGCGGTGGTCAATGGCAAGCCCGAAACAAACCCCTGGGTATTCTCGTCGCCCTATTCCGCATCTGGGCGCATTCAGGATCCGCGCGAAGGACACGGCAGAGCGTGCCTTGCTGCGGGCATCGACGCGCTGACGCTACATGGTCTGCGCCGCTCCTTTGGCTCGCTGGCGGAATGGGTTGAAATTCCTACCGGGGTTGTCGCGCAGATACAGGGCCACAAGCCGAGCGCGACAGCCGAGAAGCACTACCGGGTGCGTCCCGTTGACCTGCTTGCCGTGTGGCACGGCAAATTTGAGGCGTGGATTCTTGAGCAGGCCGGAATTGCGTTCGACGCCGAGAAAGTCGTTGCGCCCTTGCGCATTGTCGGGCAGTGATCGGGCTGGGCATCGGACCCGTCGTACCACAAAGGCAAAGTTCACCTTTGGGTGACCTTCTCATTTGGCGCGCTTTGGCACGTGTTAGCGGGGAAGCGCAATTCCCAATCGTTATGCGGGCGCACGATTGACGTTTCAGGCTGCCGTCGTAAATCAACGCCGTTTCGTTACAGAACATGCGACCGCCACGCAACCATTGGGCTAACGCCTCGCGCTCGACCTCGGGGCCAACTCGATCGGAGTGCCAGCATGTCGTTAAGGCGCCCGCCTGTATTCTTAAAAGAACATCTAGCGGCGGATCGTGACGCCATCATCCTGTTGTCAGCGATCCTTCCACTGTGCACAGGAGACAAACATGCCCAAGTTTCAGCCCGGCCAGTCCGGCAACCCTGCCGGCCGCAAACGCGGGCAGTCCAACCGTCTTACCGAACAAGCGCGGCAGATGCTGAAGGAGGCCACGCCTGCAGTGCTGGAGGCCACCATCAGCGCCGCCAAGGCAGGCGACGTGCAGGCCCAGCGCCTGATCCTGGGGCTGACCCTGCCCCGGCGAATCCGTGAGCCCATCGCCCTTCCTGCGCTGAATACCCTGGCAGGGGTGGCTCAGTCCCTGGAGGTGCTGGTGCGCAGTGCGGCGGCGGGGGAGCTTGAGGCGGATGAAGCACGCACCCTGGCCGCCGTGGCCGAAGCAGCTGGCGCCCGCCTGGACGCCGAACGGCAGGCCACCGAGCTGTTTGACGCGATCCTGGCGGAGGTAACGGCCGAATCCCCGGAAACGACCCGACGCATCACGGCCCGACTGGCGGCGCTATGGGATGTGGGGCCTGCATCCGGCCTGTAATCTGCAGGGTAGGCTACTGCCGTGAGTCGTAAGGGGCTGCCTTCAAAGGCCGGACAACTTTTTCAACCGGCGGTAGCTGCCCGTCGATTTCGGCGTCAGGTTTTTCATGCACCAGGCGGCGCATCCTCCCCGCCTAGCTGCGGCAGCTATGCTGCAAACCGCGCCACTGCCGCCGCCAGCTCCCGCGTCACCCCCAGGTCCGGCAGCCGCGCCTGGAACACCGCTAGCAGTTGCCGGTAGTACCACACCGTGCCCGCCTGCCCGGCATTGAAGCGCAGGAAGACCTGCGCGCCGACGCTGTCGTGGTCAGCGGCGATGGCGCGTGCGTTGTGCAGCTTGTCGCAGGCGGATACCAGCAGCGCCTCCTCTGGTTTGGCTGACAGCGCCGCCAGATAGGCTTCCTTGCGCGCCCGCCAGTTGCCGGCGCCCCGTTCGCCCCCCGGTTCACCGTCGGTGCAGGCTTCTACGATGGATAACACCCGCTCGCCGAACTGCTCTCGGATTGGCTCCGCGTACTCTGGTCCGCAGTCTTCCAGTACATCGTGCAGCAGACCGGCGATGGCCTGATCCTCGTCGCCCCCTTGCTCCAGCACCAGGCTGGCTACCGCCAGCACGTGGGATGCGTACGGGATGTCGGTGCTCTTGCGCACCTGTCCGGCATGGGCCTTGACGGCCAGTTCCACGGCGCTTACGAAACGTTTAGTCAGCATTCATCCCTCTCTTTCAGGTTTCCTTTCCGATCGTCCATGGGCACTCCCGATTTGTGCAACCAATCTATCAACAGGTGCCAGTGGCCGAATGCTGCCCGCAGCGCCTGAATCAGCTCGGGGCCGTCCGCGGGAACGGTACCTGTCAGCAGGCCGAGCGAGGCGCTCAACAGAGGCACGTACTCCGCCCGTACCTGGTACGTGCACACTAGCCCCACGTCTGCCTGCTCCCTGCGTTCGAACTCGACGCTGCCGTTCGCCCAGGCACGCAGACATGCGCTGGCCCGCGGTTCGGCGGACAAAGGCAGGCATAGCAGTTCCCGTTCTTCCCGAGCATTCCGCTCCTCCGGCGGCCGGAGTACCGCTTGCATGAAATGCTGGAACGCACCCCCGCTATCGCATCCGTAGTATTCCCGGAGGAAGCCGTGGGACGCCCGGCGCTTCTCCTGCTGGCGGGCCTTGATCTGCTCGTACAGCCACGGCGGACTATCGTCGCAGATCAGCAGAATATCCAGCAGGCCAACCCAGTCCGCCTCGCCCTCCTTGAGCAGGTAAAGCGCAACCTCCCCCAGTTCCTCGGCAAGGACATGCAATGGGTCTTCGAGGGAAATACCCCAGCCCTGGGGATAAACGAAGGGTAGTGCGTTGTCTCGCGGCTCCCAGGCAAACCAGGCCCATTGTGCTGGCGTGCGCACGATCTCGTCCGGCCATTCCTCTTCAAGGGCATCGCACAGTTTGATGGTCGCGGCACAAAAGCAGCCTGGCTGCCAGTCATCGAGCAGATTCAGCATGTTCGCCTCCTTGGCGTCTGATGATATGACGTGCGGAGGCTCGCAGCGTGAGCCCGGCTATATGTGGCGAGAGGGAGGAGGCCGTGACGGCGCTCCCTCGCCGTCACCCCGCGAGCTTGTCGTTCAACTGCTTGAACACGTCCCGCCCCATGTCGTCGTCAGCTACCGCGAACAGGAACAGGCAGCGGCCGTTGCTGGACTTCTCCCACTGCTGGCCCACCTGGATCTTTTCCTTGGAGTCGTCATTGGTCTTGTACGGCTCGCCCTTGTACTCCACCACCAGCACGCGGCCATCGGTCAGTTCCGCGACGAAATCCGGGTAAAAGTAGTCCGAGGCGGTTGGCAGCCAGAATGAGCACTGGGGCTGGCGCTCGATGTTCCGCACCCACTGCTTTACCTTCGGGTGGGCGTCGATGGCCATCGCGCAGCGGAACTCCTCCCCGAGCTTGCCCGCTCCGGTCTTCTCGCGCAGGTCGTGCACCACCGGGTAGAAGTGCCTCTTGAACTCGTAGCCGCCTTGGTAGACGTTCCGCGCCGGATACTTGCCCGGATCGAACTGGAAGCTGTATTGAGCCATGTCTTCCAGCTTGGGCACCGCCATGTCGAACAAACGCCCCTGAAAGCCCTTGCGCATGGCCTCCCGGCGCAGACGCTCCACCTCCGCCTTGATCGCGTCGGCCAGCTGGAAGCGCGCGCGGACCAGTGCCGTCAGGCTCAGGCCTTGCCCTTGGATGAGGAGGGAAAGCAGCTTCACCAGGTAGGCCTGCAACTGGAGTTGCGACACATCGGCCTGCCGCACCTGCACATCCAGCCAGCGCACCAGGTCCTGCTCGCTGACGTGGCTTGCCACCTCGTTGAGCTTGAGCTGCTGCGCGTCCACGTGGCGGAACTTCACCTTCGCCCCGTTCACGTCAATCTCGAAGGAATTGACCGTCTCGTGGATCGCAAACCCGGCCAGTTGCACCGGGCTGTCCAGCAGGCTCCACTCGCCCAGCTGCGCCAGGGTGTCCTTCTCCACCACTTCCAGGTAGCCATCAAGCGCCAGACACAGCTGCGGGATGGGGGCGAACTGCAGCCCCAGTTGTGCCGGCGCCTTCATGGCCTGGCGGATGGCCCGATGATCGGCGAACTGCTGCGCCACCGCCTCCTTGGCCTTGGGCGGCAGGACGGCGCTGACAAAGGCCTCGGCCTGCTTCAGGGTGTCGCCATCCACGTTGCCCTTCAGGACCAGCGTAGCCCCCTGCGAGGTCGGATGAATCTCCACCTTCGCCTTTAGCTCTTCCGGCCAGTGCTGGGTTTCCGGAACCGCCGGCAGCTGGATATGGCAATCCGGCAGCACCACGGCTTTCAGCACAGCCTCCGGCGCGCCGCCCGCGCCGCCGCTCAAGGGCAAGGGCAACTGCGGTACGATCAGGCCCGCCGTGTCCAGCCGCTCGAAACCCATGTTCGCCACCAGCCGGTCGCGCAGGTTGTTGGCGGCTTCGGCAAAGTTGGTCGCCACGATATGCGCATAGGCTTTGTTCAGGGCCGGCTGGCTCCGGTCCCGGGCATAGGGCATGCGCAGCACCCGGCCCAGCAGCTGCTCCACATCCTTGGCGGAATTCACCGACTGCAGGCTGGCGAGCACGTAGGCAAAAGAGCAGTCCCAGCCTTCCTTCAGTGCCTCTACCGTGATGACGTAGCGCACCGGGCAGGCGGGGTCGAACAGGTTGATGCCGTCCAGCTCCTTCTGCGTGCCGGTCGCCACGGCGATCTGCTCCGCCGGGATCTTCTCCTGCTCCATCAGATGCTGCCGGACCACGTCCACCGTGGCCTGGCCCCCCTTCGGCATGGCCTGCACCAGAGCGATGGGGCGCACGTAATCCGCCTCCTTCTGGGCGACGGTTTCCAGCCCGTCCCGGGTCAGCACCGCATCGCGCAGGCACTCGCGCCAGCCCTCCGGGTGTTCGGCCAGGACGATGGGCAGCTTGATCATCTGCTCGGCCCGCAGCTCCTGCGCGGAGACGTGGTACAGCACATTGTTGCCCGCCACCGGCGTGGCCGTCAGCTCCACCACACAGCGCGGGTTGAGCCGGCCCAGCGTCTTGAAGAAGCGGTCGGTGCGGTTGTTGTGCGCCTCATCCACCACCACCAGCGGGCGGTGCCGGTGTATCCAGTTCGCCACCGACCACTTCACCCGGCCCAGGTCCTTGGCGGTCAGGAAGGGCTGGCTGGCCAGATCGGCCTCGGTCACCTTCTCCAGCCCCGCCGTCACGGCGGGCGGCAGGTCGCGGAAGTGCTCGGCCAGCTCCTCGAAGAAGGAATAGACGTTGCGCTTGCTGGTGTCCGACACGTTCAGAGACTGGATTGTGGTCACCACGATGATGCAGGCCTTGCCCACGTCGCTCGTTCCCACCGTCTGCAGGCTCTCCAGATCGCACACCCGGACCCGGTCGCCAAAGTCATGGGCCAGCGCCTGCCGGTAAGGGTGGCGGATGTCGGAGAGGGCCTCGATGGTCTGGCTGCGGATGGTGTCCGACGGCGTCAGCCACAGGGCAATGGGCGCGTCGCTGTCCATCAGCGTCTTGCCCACCAGGGCCACCGCATGGGCCGCCAGCAGCGTCTTGCCGCCGCCGGTGGGCACCCGCAGGCAGACGCAGGGAATCTCCGGGAAGATCTCGTGGTAGCGCTCCCCGTGGCGCTGCTGCTGTTGCAGCACCTCCTGGAAGGCCTCGGCCACGGACACGTTGCGGCTGCGCGTCAGGAAGCCTGCCAGCGCGTTGAGGGCGTCGTCCTGGTATTTCTTCAGTTTCAGCATGGAGCAGGCTCTCAGCGCATGGACACGTCGTAGGGGATCTGCTTGAAGTGCACGCCTTCCGCCGCCATGCGTGCCGGCCCCAGGCGCGAGGTTTCGCCGTACACCACGAAGGGCAGCGGCTGCGGACACAGTGCCCGCAGGTGGGCCAGCAGCGCGCTGGTCAGCACGTTGCCACCTGCCGGTCGCCGGTCGCCCAGGATGCCGTTGTAGAGCAGGAAGTAGGCCTTGCCGTCATGCAGGCCCAGGAAGGGGCTGTCGAAAGCCTGCTGGCCCGGCGCGCCGGTTTCCACATGCCAGACGTAGGCCGCCAGCGTGGGGAACTTCACCGCCGCATTGAGCCGCCCATGCTCATCGAAAGCGGGCTCGCCCAGGGTGTGGAAGGAGAAGCCACCGCCGCCCTGCCAGCCCACCACCTCGCTGATGCCGCCTTGTTCGCCCGCGATGACCTTCTCCAGCCGGGGCACGCAATGGGTGCGGGCATGCTGGCCCATCTCGATGCCGATGTAGCGCCGGCCCATTTTGTGGGCGACGGCGGCGGTGGTGCCGGAGCCGAGGAAGGAGTCGAGAAGGAGATCGCCGGGATTACTGGCAATTTCAACAATCCGCTTCATTAGCCCCTCTGGTTTTGGAGTTTCAAAAGAAGCCTTCTCCCCAAAAAGAATCTCCAGCTCCCTTGCTGCATGTTGGTTAAGGCCGACATCATCCCAAATGGTGGGTGCAGTCATGCCTGGTTTCGCTTCCGTTTTAAACAGTTTTCGCATTGGCGTCCCCGCAGTTCCGTCCTTTCCCCAGAAGAATCGACGATCTGCAACCATTGCTAGCATCTCTTCCCGGGCGTAAACCCAGCAACGACCTTTACGTGGCCACACCTCTTTGCCAGTGAATGGATTCACGACTGGATAGACCAGGCTTTCGACATATCGCCCTCCCTTGGCGTTGCCGGTCGAATCAACTTTCCGAAAAGGGCCACGTTCATCAAAACCAAAGGGCTCTTCGTAAAGCTGATACTGGGAATCAGCCTTTTCGGTCCGCTGCATCAGATTAAATGCCTCTTCCGCTCGCGTTTTTTTGGCTGCACCCACACGTCTACATGCATAAACGAGTATGTGGTCATACGTAGAGCCAATTTTTCGATCATTTGGGGCACCATCTCGCCGTTTCCATGCGACGTCCGCTATGAAACAACCACGCCCAAAAACCTCATCCATCAATACTTTAAGGTAGTGCGCCTCGTTGTCGTCGATGCTCACCCAGATGCTGCCATCCTCCGCCAGCAACTCCCGCAGCAGCACCAGACGCGGATACATCATCGACAGCCACTGGCTGTGCTCCAGCCGGTCGTCGTAGTGCTCGAAGGCGCTTTGCGTGTTGTAGGGCGGGTCGATGAAGATGCACTTCACCCGCCCCGCATAGAAAGGAAGCAGCGCCTTCAGGGCCAGCAGGTTGTCGCCCTGGATGATGAGGTTGCCGGCAGCGGCGGCAGGGTCCCCATGGGTGGTGTCGTGCTTCAGCAGGTGGTAGGGCACCTCGCGGGCGGTGTCCTTGGCTTGGTTCTTGTTGACCCAGTCGAGAAACGGCATGTGGCTTGGGGAGGGGCAGAATAGGAAGGCGGCATTGTATCGGGCTGCCGTCCCGGACAGCGCTCACCACTGCCCAAGCATTGCCCGGCCCCGCATCTTCGTGACCGCACTGTGCCGGCCCGGCTGACCCGACTCTGCCTTTCCACCGCTCGGTGCGGGGAGTGGATGTGGAAAGATGTGGTCCGAAGGAGCCAAAAAGCGGGGGTAAGGCACTGAGCCTCGCGGCCCTACATGCTCACCCGGTGGCCACGGGAGCGGCGTTGCGGACGCTCGCTTCATTCCATCGGAAGTGCCCGTTATGACGAGCCCTGCCTCGACGCAGGCGCGTCACCTGGGGGCGGGGCTAGTCCGCCCGTTCGGTGGCCCGATTAAGGCAGTAGGCCCGGAGCCCTTCATTGCGTCGACAGGCCTCGATCAGATCCTTGATGGTCGCCGCGTCATCCTCGCCAATACTGAGCAGCCAGGCGTTGATCGCGCTTTCCTGCACAGCATTCAGGTCTGATGTAGGCGCGTTGGCCTGCCGCTCGAACGGAAGCGCCGCCATGGCGCCCGGATGGCCGTTCAAGAGTTCGGCATGCGTTTCCGTCGGGTGGCACGACACTTCCCGCAGTGCGCAGTCGTCGGTGTGGCGCTGCTGCCCGTCATGCTGCGGTCGTTCGGCCAGGGGCGGGTGAAGGTTGCTAGCCGGCAGTCTGGCTTTCCCGACAGGGGGGGGCATGGAAGAGCGAAGTTCACCATGTTCACCAACTTCGCACGGCCCTTTAAGTTCTGCGAGCAGGGCGGGCTTGCTGTGGCGGATTCTCGTGACCAGATCAGGAGTCAATACCCCTTGCGGGGCATCTAGTTGCAGGCCTCCATCGGTATCGAGGGTGACGACGATGCCAAGTTGGGCCAGATGGGAGAGGTTCATACTTTCACTACCTCCCGCTCGTATGGAGGTTGTGAACTTGGTGAACTTTGTCCTTCCATGTCCTGCCTCGTGGACGGAAGTGAGGGACTCGCGGCGCGAAGTACGCAATGCACACCGTCACGTTTGGGTTTCGCGTCGACTGACAGGTAAATGCCGATCTGCCGGAGCGCGGGGGCAACCCGGCGCAATGCATCGCCCAGTCCTTTGGGCGTCCTGGGCCAGTAGTCGCCGCGCTCGGTGTTGTTGGCAGCGTTCAGTCGGTTCAACGTTTCCAGCAAACCGTTGACCGTACCCGAGTAATGGCGACCCTGTTCGACCAACTCAATGCATGCTTGAGCTACGGGTGACGCGTCGATCGTACGGCGAATAGCGTCTTTTCGGTGGCTCACGTACTGCTTCAACCATTCACCTGCCACGCTCCCTTTGGCGCGGTGCATCGCCTCGCCAAGCTCCGCGAAGTCGGCCATACGCGGACGCTCGGCAGGGGCAATCATGACCTCGGGCAGCGTTGCCAGGGTCTGGGCGAACAGGTCGAGCAAACCGGCCATGATCGCCGGGGCTTTGCGCTCAAGTGCTTCGGCGTGCTCGGCCTCGGTGAGTCGCTGGGTAATAACCGGTACGCACACAGCAATCGTTCTGTCGAGCAGGTCGGGGCGGGTCACCACCGCGCCGATACCGTTCAGCATGATCGGGTTGTGGGCCTCAATGATGTGCTCTTCGCCGTTGGTGAACAGCAGGCGGCCGGCCTGACCTCCTCCGGTGCTGATCGTGCACAGCGCGTCAGACAGTTCGGGCGAGAGGCCGGACAGGTTTTCCAGGCTGATGACGTGGTTCGATCCGGCGGCTACGAACACATCTTCCACACCCTTGGGGCGGCCGCGCAGCATGACCTGGTTCGGGTCGAGAAAGCGGCGCAGGGTTTCCTGCGTTGTGCTCTTGGCGGATCCCTGCTCGCCGATCAGCTCCAGCACGGGGTACGGGGTGTCCGGGCGCAGCGATTCGAGCTGCCAGGCCAGAACCAGCGGGCGATCTTCCTGGGGGATGTTGACCAGTTCCCACAAGGCTTCGATGTGGCCCGGTGCGACCGGCAGGGGGAGCGAACGCATGGCCTTGTTGCGTGTGAAGCGAACTAGCGGACGATCCACGATCTGCCAGCCGGTAGCGGTAATGAGGATGGCCCGCCAGTGTTCGTCACACAGATCGAGCCAGTAACCCGCACCGTTCTTGGCCACTCTGAGCGCCGGCTCATGTTCTTCGCCGTCGAACTTGGCCTTGCCCGACAGCGTGTTGCTGGCGGCCTTGATCGTTTCAGAGCTGGGCGCATCACCCATTTCCGAATACGCGAGCCAGCCCATCCACTCACGAAAACCCGTCGAGTCGATGCGCCAGTGCTCGCGGTGTGAGATGCCGTCATGCGGGCGTTCGAAGGATGCAAAGGCGTTGCCTTCGGGGTCATGCCACAACTCACAGTGATTGGCGGCCAGTTCCGCAAGTTTGGTGGCAGCGGACACTCGCTCGCTGCTGGCCTCGACGTCACCACGGCTGAAGGTGTCGAGTGCCGCCATGCGGACCAGCGTGTGCGCTTGCTTCATCTTAGTTCTGGCGGCTTCGTATTCCAGCGGAGCCTGTGTGCGGATTGTGCGGAAGGCTTCGGTTACCTCGTTGCACAAATGGGCGGTCGGATCGTCTTTAACCGATTCAATCGTCCGTTCGATGATGGCCCGCGCCGCCGTGAGTTCATCCTGCGCGGGAGTGGTTGCATCGGCGAGCAGGTCCGGGAGGATCGACGATTTCGGCTGGTCGATGTGGGCAGTCTCCGGCTCGGGTGGCACGGCAATCGCGCTGTCCGACATGTCTGCGCCGGACAGGAGGGCGGGGGGCATCTTGATAGTCTCATGCATGGCGACCGCCCTTCCGGCGCAGCAGCGCCAGATCATTGAAGTCGCTGCCTGGTGCGCAATCGGGGAACTGTGGAACAGTCAGTTTCGCGCCGACTGCCTTTGCAGCCTCGGTGGCCTTGGTCAGACCAGGATTGCCGGGGGTGTTGCGGTCGTTGTCGGCACAGACCAGCAGTTCGGCTGCCGGCCACGCCTTGCGCGCGGCCTTTGCCACCGGCAGCAGATTGCCTGCATTCATCGCGCATAGCACCGGATACCCGGATTCTTCGTGCAGCGTCGCGCCTGTGGCCCAGCCTTCGCAGATCAGGATGGTTCTCGGGGTGGTCAGGTCGCCAATCGGCGAGAAAAGACCACCTGCCCGCGCTCCCTTGGAGAAGAGCTTGGCGCCATCCGGCAGAATCCGCTGGACGTTCCACAGCAGCCCAAGCGGATCGAGCAGCGGAACCAGCAGCGTGTTTTGATGCTGGCGCAGGTTGTAGGGCTGCACCTCCTTCTTGAGCAGGTAGGCATGAGTCGGATTGGCTTGCTCAGCCTTACTCCATTCGGCCTGCGCCAGAGCTGCAGCGGCTTCGTGTTGGACGCGACGTTCGAATTCAGCCTGGACGCGGGCGATCGCGAGCCGGTTGCTGATACTGGCGCGCTCGCTGGCGCTTAGGGGGAGGCCGCCAGCCGTCCAGGTTGATTGAATGCCGAGCTTCCAGGAGCCAAACGCGCCGGCCGGCCGGCCGTCCAGGTGCAGCAGATACCAGCCGTTCAGACTGCCGGCCTTGTCACCTTCCACGTGGAAGCGATGGATTCGACCATCGCACTTGATACCATCGGGCGGAACGATGCCGGCTGCATGCATGGCGCTGCTGAAGCGGTCGATTGCGTTCTGCATGGCGTTCATGCCTGATCCCCGGCGATCAGGGCGCCGATCTTGTCTGCCGGCCAGAGCAGGAAACGGTTAGGGCCCTTGCTCGGCCTGATGCCCAGGTAATGCCCGTCGCGGCACAGGGCGGCGCGCAGCGTCTGCGGGCGGACATGGAAGGCGGCGGCGGCCTGCTCGGTGGTCAGGGTTTGCGTGACGGTCGGCGCGTCATGACGCGATGAGGTCGGAGTTGTTCTCGCTGGCATTGTGAATCCCATCAAAAAAAGAGGACGGGACCACGGTATGCTGGGAATTCTTGTGGCGAAAAAACGGCGGAAAAGTGGCGAAAAACTGGCGGCTTCTTGGTGGGTTGCCGCCATCATTGCCATGATTGCTGGCGGCAAAGTGGCGAACTAGCGCTTGTCGTCGACCAGCAGGTGCCCTTGGTCGGCTGATCGAGGCGGTAGATTCTTCGCCAGCTTTCTTAAGCATCTCTCCCATGCCCAGTCAGAGGGTGCTTTTTTTTTCAACCACCAGTGCGCTGCCAAGTACGGATTGAACATACCGCGCCCGACTCGGGCTTCCTTCAACCCATTTCGGTCGGCACGTTCCGCATACTTGCTCCACTGTTTGTCCGGGAACATCGCCTCAAGCGTTTCCTTTCTGACTGGATCGAATAAATCAGCGAGATCTCGATCCGCGCACGCTTCGGCTGGAAGGGGAGCTTCCGCGCGGGGAGTAGCTGCGGCTGCGCTTGGCGATACCTGCGTGTCGTCATCAACAGCCTCTGCCGCCTGCGGCTTCTTGAGGTTCTCTTTGCAGGCAACGGTATCGAGTTCGGCAGCAATCTCTGGAAGGCGCCCGGCGTGAATGTCTGCAACCAGGTCATGGAAGGGCGTGATTGATTCCCGCTCCGGGAGGTTTGCTAGCGCGGCCAAGTCACTTGGCACAAGGCGCAGCAGCGATACCGGGATCAGGCCAGCGCTGCGAAACCGTCGATTTCCCAAGACAAGTGCTGCCGCTTGGCCTTTAGCTGTCTTTGCGTCATCGAATAAGCGGAACTGCTTAATCAGGTCTTCAGCCTGCGTGACCTCTACTTCAGTGGGGCGATCCAGGCTGATTTCCTCATTGGTCAGCGTGTCCTGAAGCTGCCATCCGGATGGCAACAGAACGCGGACGGTATCAAGCCCGAGACCATCCGAATGAGTCGTCAAAAGTTGCCACAGGCGATCCAGGATCAGTTCAGGCGTCCACTCATCGCCTGTCTTCTTCGCCAAAAAACGGGCGGCAGTCTCCACGTTCGAGCGTTCAAGGTATCGCATTCACACTCCATCAAGAAAGGATGGCCACGCCAGCCGGGCACAGGTCTCCCGTTGCGCCATGATTCGAGGCAGGGGTGAAAATGAATATGCGAAATGCCTCACGCCAACTCCTGAATGCTGCGCTGACGCACCGCAATGCTCTGTTCGTAGAAATTGCGTCTGCAGTCGCGGCACCGATAGTGCTGTCGTCCGCGAGCATCGATGAATGAGCGGTTGAGCTGACGGCCAGCGCAGTCGGGACACTTCACCGATTCATCGAGCGGAAGCAAGTGCCGACGCGAAGCGTGGAGCTGGAAGTGATACCGGCAGTCCAGGCATTCGAAGGTTGGGTTGGCGTGGTCACTGCGCTTGCGATAAGCAACGTCTCTCCCACCGCAGCGCAAGCACGTGACCCCTTGTTCTGCCGGTGTGAAGCCGAGTCGATAGGCTGCACGGCTCGTGAGCGGCATGTCGTCCGGCAGTTGTTCGAAGAGTGGCGCCAGTCTGCGACGAAAGTCAGCCAGTTGTTTGGCGTCGGTGCAGCCAGCGATCCGCCAAGCCTGCACGGGCGTCCATGGGCCCCACAGCACGACCAGCGTGCCGTAGAGGGTAGGCCAGTTGCGCTCATGCACGCGAAAGAATGGTGTGCCGACGGTGTTCGTGGAGGATCTGCCGCAGGCCTCGCAGCGATCGCGCGTTGCAGGGCTGTAACTCGCGCGCCATCGTGCGCCCGCATGACCGCAGCGCGGGCAGCGTGTGTGCCGATGGCGTGACGGATGCAGCGTATCGAGCAACAGCGTCACCGTCCGCAGGGTGGGCTCGGCGGTCCACAGCGCTGAAGCGACCTCGAAGTCCTCGTGAGCAAGATGCGCGAAGCTACGGGCGAACCAATCTGGAAAGCCGCCGATCGTTTTCATAGCACAGCCGTTTGTGATCGTTCCGAGTGTTGCGCTGAGTGCATTGCGGGCTTCGCGATCTTCGAGAGCCACCCGCCGCGATGTGGTCGCTACATGATCTTCAGGGGATGGGTCGAAAAGTAGATGGCCAGGGCACCGAGGCCGAGCAGTTGAACGGGGGCTGTTGCAACATCGACCACAACGGCAGCAGGAATCGCGACGACCTTCTTCAGATTCAGCGGGGCGGTCTCTTCGAGTCCAGGAAAGAAGGCGACCGTCCGCGAGTGTGTCAGTTTCTCTGCTGACTCCGGCGGAATCTGCGTGGCTGGCAGAACCAGGCCCGAGATGCTGACGGCCTTGGTGAAGTGAGAGTCGAACTCGCTATGCAGAGCGAACCCCAAGCGTTCCAGCTCGGCACGTTGTACGTCCGAAAGGGGCGCGTTCTTGTCGATCGTGAGCGTAAGCGCGCCCCAGAACTTAGCGTCTTTGAGGAACAGATGTCCCTGCGTGTTGCTGGACTCCGCAGACGGCTCCACCAAAGGTCCAATCGGCGATTGGGCAATTTGCAGCAACTCGTCTTCGCCACTCACCAGCAGGTAGGTGTGCTGCTGCCCGAGGAACGCGATCGATCCGCTTGTCCCGTCGGCCGCGTCAGCGGTTTTGAGCACTTTGCCCAGCGCCAGAATCTTGTCTTCGGCGATGGGCTTCATATGGAAGTACGGATCGCGTGTATCCATGGTTGTTGCAAAGAACGTGGCGCAGCCGGTGACAACACAGGCCGCCAGCGCGGCTAAAAAGGATGCAAGTCTTGGTGCGATCGTCATGAGTAGTCCAGGGGGATTCCAGAAAGTTCGGGCTATTGGTTGTTGAAGTTCGGTACCGTGGCGATCAGCGCAGCACCGCAGCTGGTCTTGTGGCCTTCGAACGCGACGGCGCGACCATCGACGACGAAGTTCGGATCGCCTTCAACGATCGTGCAACCATCGTGGCCCTTGTGCGGGCAGGTGCAGACGTCGCCGACGCGAGCGACTGGTAATCCCATCACGAGGTAAGTTCCGTTCGCACCGACCACTTTTCCGCCATGATCGGTGGGGTCGTTCAACCGGATCACACGTGGCATGGCATTTCGTCATTCATGGCGCGTTCCTTGATGATTGGTTTGCTGTCGTGCATGTCGGACGGACTGCCAGCCGGCCAGCATGCCGGCGACAACGGCAATGAGCACCGCTGTGATTGCCAGCGCGCAGAGGACTGCCGACGGTGTGGCGATCTGTACGAAACCGCCTGTACCCTCGAATCGAAACCCCATCCATTCGAATGGCAAAACCGGAAATTCATACCAAAGCACCAGCATTGCGGATGGATCTTCGGCGAACCCGCTCGCCACAAATCCGAACAGGAGTCCGAGCGCGAGGTAGCCGAACATCAGCCACAAGGCGCAGCGTCCTAAGTGGCGACGGAAGACGATGCCTTGGGGCATGCAGGCCGAGTTGGTAGTGTCGAGGCACGGTGGTTTCATGCGGCGTCGCACGGCGCAGTCCTTGCGCTACCGACATGCAACTTCGATTGAAATGCCGGTACCGAATGTGGCACGACGGGTGACCATCGCACTCAACGCGTCTCAGGTACCGGGCACAGCTTCGTACTCTCCTCCGGCGACAGCAGGGACACGCTGCACGGTCCTCCGGTGAGCTTGACCGAGATCGTCTGCGTAACGCCACCGGCGTCGGTGCAGCCTCGAACCGGCCCCGCGTCGGTGTTCATTTGATACCCCGAATTTGCCATCGGCGCGCCGCGCGATTTGTACAGCACGAAGGGCCCGCACTTGCATTCTTGTCCGATCACCTTCTGGCACTCCGAACCCGGTGGGCTGCGCAGAAGCTTGAACATCGAGAGATCCTGTTTGCCGAAGAAGAACGCGAACTTCACCGGGTTGAGTGAGCGTCGGTCGATGTGCCAGGTGTAAGCGGTCTTGCCGTCGCGGTCCTTCTTCACCGACTGCGCGTTGTGCTCACCGACCAGGGCTGCGTCGATCCGAATCGTGAGCGTCGCGTGCAGGCCATTGAGTAGGGCCTTGGCCGCATGCGCTTCGGGGTTGGTGCCGCTGACCATTGAATCAAGACCGGCTCGATCTTCTCGTGTCAGACCGTCCTTGGCTTCGAAACCAAGTTCAAGTTCGCGGATTGGTTTGAGCTCCAAGAATGAGGGCGCTACCTTGCTGACCGAACTCGCACCGCCCAAAAACGGAGTGAGGTCGTCGTGTTCAAATGATCCGCTCTCTTCAAATCGCACGAAGAAAGTGTGCGGTGCCGTTTGTTTCACGACCTTCGCGGACGGCGCGGCTTTGAGCTTCTTCAGCGCGATGTCTTGCATGTCTTCTGCCTTGCCGGTGTTCTCGATCAAGGTGGAGAAGTCCTTGAAGGTGCCGGCATAGCTGAGCTGAAAGCGACCGTCCCGTTCGATGGTGATGCTCTCCTCGACGCGCTGCGGCATGACCTCGTAACAGCCTGAAAGGGCAAGCAGCAGGAGCGCGAAGAGGACGTACCGAAGGCCAATCTGAAGTGGGTTCATGCTGTTTGGGTTCAATGTGCTGTCACGGAAGCGACGCACGCGATGTCGAGGGAGCAGATGCGTCATGCCTTGTCCCCGGTTGTGGTAGCGCCGTGAGCATCGTTCGCAACAGCGTTTCCTGTTGTCTGATCGGAGTAGGCAACCAAAGTCCAAACCGTCGCGATCTTGGCCTGCTCGGCATCGCCGCGCAGCTTCTGCCACAGCGACGGCGTTGCAGTGACGACCGTGCGGGGCATGGCTTCACCGGCTTGAACCACGCGTTCTTCGCCTTCTTCGGAGCGCCACAGGCCTGTTTGCGGGCAGGCTCGGCCGGTGGCTGCGAGTTCGCCGAGTGGCGTGGGGGGCGGTTCGGCAGAGGAGGTCTTTGCGGGTGCGGTCGGGCGCAGACGGATCGAGTTCACGATGGTGTCGAACAGCGCAATCGCCTCGGCATCGGTCAGGGATGGTTGGCCGCTGTATTCGTCGCCGGTCTTGTTCTTGCCGGTCTCGAATTCAACCCGTATCGACGGCGCCAGCGTCTGGGCGCGCTCGCCGAAGGCTTCCCACGTGAACTGGTGCGCCATGCGTCCGGTCTTGTTCGGCATGGTTTGCAGGAGTTCTTCCGCTTTGACGGGACCGACCGGATGCGGACCCCGACGCAGTGTCCGCACACGCGCGAAGAGCGCAGTGATCTCCGCGGACATCGGGACCGACATGCCTTTGTCGATGCGGGCAAGCAGACCTCCGTCGATGACCTGCTCTTTGCCGATAGTGTCCGTTTCGATGTCAATCCACAGATCCGGATGATCCTTCAGGGTGAGGCGAATCGAGGCGGTTTCCTGATTGGCTTCCGGCGTGCCAGCGAAGTAACCGCCTTCGATACAGAAACCTGGCTCGGCGGGGATTTCGTTGGGGGTGCGGGGGCGGAACGCTGCCAGTGCCTTGAGGGTATCTTTTAGCCCAACGTCCGCCTTGTCATCATCAACTTCGCCGTGCGCCAACAGTTCACTTCCACCACTCCATCGGAATCCTTGGACTTGGTTTATGTATCCTGAGTTTGGCTTCTCCCAGTAGACAAAAGCAACGGCGTTGTCGTCACGGTCTTTGTGTGCCTGTCGAAGCAGGCTAGGGTCCTTTTCGTGCCTTGTCGTTTTCAATCGCTCTTCGAACGTCTTTACCTCGCTCAGGTATGACTCCCGAGTCGCAGAACGTACCGACATGCGCATCCAGTCATAGTCGGCAGTGAAGAACCGAATATCCGCCGTCTCCGGTAAGTCGACCAGGTAGCGGCCGACGCAATGCGTGCGAAATCCCTTGGGGGCGGTGGTGTCAGTCATGGGGGTTTTATCCTTGCTGGCGCCTTGAGCGAGTACTGGCACGACGCCACCCAGCGCCAAGGCCACCAGGGCTGCGCGCAGGAGCGTGGAGCGGCTGCGATTGATGATGCGGGTCATCCCGTGGTTCCGTCGCTGTTGAGCGGTAGTTGTTGGGCGATCTTGCCGATAGCATAGAGCACGGTGTTGTGCACGGTGCTGTTCTTGTAGCTGTCCGAATGTTCGAGCTTGAGCCCTTGCAAGCGAAACACCGTGCGGATGCCGGACAGATCGGCAACGGCGTGCGCCGAGGGTGCCGGTACGGTGCCGTCGCCCGGTCCGTCCTTACCGTCGAGCTTGAAGCGCACCGAAGTTTCGCCGATCCTGGCTTCGGTCGGCCCGAGAAGGTCGACGTCGCCCCGCTGCGCGGCCAGCACCGCTTCGCTGGTAAAGCCCGACAAGTCACCGTTCGTGCGCCAGGTCACGCTCACGAAACTCGGCTGCTTCGGGTCGTCACCGTAGTGCGCGTAGGTTTGACCGTGGCAATAACCAGAAATGGCGTCGTGGAAGTCTTCGGCCTGCTTCAAATTCTGGAGAAAGAGTTTGTGTGCAGTCACCTTCGTCGTAGTTTTGAGCAGCTTCGCCGGATCAATCAGTTCCGGGTCCACCATGCCCCACCAGCACTCCTTGGTGCTCTTGCCGTAGATGTCGCTATAAGGATTACCGCCGGCCTCGGGTAACTCGATGGTCTTCTTGCCGTCGGTCACCTTGAGCCAGCCCGGCGGGTAGCGTTTGGTCGGCAGCAGTTCCAGCGGTCCAGGCGCGTTGGCCATCACGCAAGTGATGTCAGCCGCGTCCCAACCGAGCACCTTCGCCGCACCAAGATTCTTGAGCCAGCCTCCGATGCCGTCCCACGAGGCCTCGGTGCCGGCCTTGAAGCGCCGGTAGGTTACGGGAGCACCTTCGGTCGGCATGACGCCATGCACGACGCCGAGTACTTTGTCGCCGAGCTTCTGCGCAGCCCGACGCGCCACCAGCCCACCCATGGAATGGGTCACCAGGATGACCTTCTCGGGTTTCTTGAAGTAGCAGCTCTTGGCAATGCGGGCAATGATTTCATCGACCCGCTTCACCACGAGATCGGATGACTCCTCATTGCTCTTGAGCCAGTTGTAGCCGCAGGCGAAGACGGGAAAGTAGACCTTGCCGAAACGGCTGGCGAACTCGCCTTCGGTGAGGGCTTCGAAACCCGTGATTGGCGTCCAGGGGTGCGGTTGATCGCCCGCGATGGCTTCATCCCACGCCTTTTCGCGCTTGGGTGCATCGGGATTCTTGCCCGAGAGGTCTTCGAACGGGTAGTTCAGGCGGTCTTCGAGAATGCGCAGGAAGGGCACATAGCCACTCTCCCAGACTTCCCCCCAATAACGCCGACCGGCCTCCGCGTCATCGAGCGCGGGGTAGTTGGAGCCCAGGTCGAGCGATTCGGTTCGGTTCCAGACCGTTGCGTCCTTTGGGTTGAGGATTGTCTGGCGCGTTTTGGGTTTCTGCCCGATCCGCGACGCGAGTTCGCCGACCGCTTCCGGAATGCCATTGGGCGGTGACCACGCCGGTTTGTCCTTCTTACTGACCAAGTTCGACCCCATGATGCCTGGAATGAAGATCACGGGAATCGGCGTGCGAGCTGGCCAGACGGCCATGGCACGACAGGTGAAATCGGTCGCGCTGAGTGCAGAACGCGAGAGCGGATTGAAGTTGTCGTCGAAGGTGAGCGCGACGCGGCGTAGCGGTTCGTTCATGGGACTCAGTCAGGCAGGAAGGCAACGTGAATGGCTTCGGGCAGATTCTTGGTGGCTAGGCCCGTTGCGCCGCTGGCATCGGTTCGTCCGGACCACAGCACCTCACCCGATGCGGTCTTGACCTCAGCCTTGAGGTTGCCCATCGGTTCGCCGTTGGGGAATTTCAGATGGAACTTTTCGTCGGTCTTGAGCGTGCTGTGCGGCATGTCGGGCAGGCTGACCGAAGCGTTGCCACCGCCGCCGAAGTTGAAGCTCGCAGCTTTGACGTTGAAGCTGCCTGAGGTCTCGATCGTGACGCCGCTGGCGTTAAGCGTGAGTTGTGCGCCACCGACACGGAGCGTGAGGGTGTTCGGTGCTTCGACGAGGACATGCCCGCCCGCGGAGTAGATGTGCACGTCCTTGGCGGCGGAGAGCTCGGTTTCACCGTCTTGGGCCTGGATCTGGATCTTGCCTTTGCCGGCGATCTGCTGGATCCCGCTTTGCTGCGTGAAAAGGCTGAGCCCATCCAGCGCGCGTAAGCGAATCGCCCGGCCAGCATTGAGCTGCGTATGCAGGCCACTACTGAGGTTGAGCACATGACCGGTCGCGAGCGTCGTGCTCTCCGGTGATCCCACGACGACGCCTGCCGGCCCGCTGATTGCGACCATGGGTTGTGCTGCCGTTCCGGTCGGACTGCCCTTGGAGGTGTTGCTGCCGACCTCCCAGTCTTTGACGCGTTGGATGAGTTCCGCCTGCGCTTTGGTGTCGGTCTCACCGGCTTGATGGGTGCCGGCCAGTTCGCTGGCTTTGCCGGCGAGTGCCTGGGCGGCGTCCAGTTGTCCAGACAGCGTATCGCGCGAGAGATGGGCGCCTCCGGCCTTTGTTTGCGACTCGGCGGATATCAGTACCCCTTGCGCACCGCGCACGGCGGTCATCTTGTCCGAGCGCAGTTCGGCCCCTTCACCCCGCGGCGTAGCTTTGCCGTTGATGCGCGCACCGGTGAGGTAGCCCAGATTCACTTCGCTGTAGGCATGTTCGCTCTGCAGCTTGAAACTGATCTCTCCGGGGGTGTCGTCCGCGAGCCACTGGTTATAGCGACCGCCACCGAGTTCGGAACTCTTGTAGCCGGAGAGTGCGCGGTTTTCAGGCAAGGCGCCGACGTGCGAGAAACGCGGCGGTTGATGAGCGCCATTGTGGACGCTGCCAATGACCATCGGCCGGTCAATGTCTCCCTCGATGAACCCGATCAACACTTCTTGGCCTACGCGCGGGAGGGTTTGCATGCCCCAGCCGCTGCCGGCAATCGCGTTGCTCACGCGCAAGCGACAGGTGTTGGTGCCGTTACGATCCCAGTGAAAACACACCAGCACGCGGCCGAGTTCGTCGACATCGATTTCGTTACCCGATGCTCCGACCACCAACGCGGTCTGCAGACTCGGTGCGGTCGGTTTGGCGTTGTTCGTGTGATCGAAAGCAGGACGCCAGGTGACCGACTGACGGATGGCGGTGAAGCGGTTGCGATAGCCAGGTTCGAAGGTGTCTTCCGTCGCCGCGCCGGCAAGCTCCGAGAGTTTCGCGAGCGGACTGGCGTTGAGGAACTCCTCCGGCAGGTTGTTGCGCGCATCGTGCTCGACTGAGAGCAACAGGTAGCTGTCGTCCTGGCTGCCACCGTTGAGCGCGTTGGTGAGCGCACCCAAGAGGCCGTCGTAGTGACCGGTGATCGTCGTAGCGGTGCCAGGGATGAAGCTGCGCACCGAGCTCTCGCCAAAGCGTGTCTTGGCCTGCGCTTCGAACGCTTCCATACGCAATCGGGTGTAGCGGCGCAGATCTTCCGTGCCCGAGCCGTAGTACTGGGTCTGCGGCGCGTAGTCTTCGAGTGCGGCGACCAGTTGGCGTGCGGCACCGTGTTCGAAGGCCGTGCCTTCCGAGGCCGACTGTGTGCCGGCACCCTTGTATTCCCAACTCGCCAGCGTCACTTCACCGGGTACGAAACGGGATTCACTTTCCCAGCGGTCGATCGTGTCGGCAGCCTCGGTCACGGCGGCGCGATGAAAGCGCGTCGTGGCCTGAGCGTTGGCGGGCAGGGTGTCGCTGCGATCGAAGAAGATCACTCGGGTCTGACCCACCAGCGTGCCACTCACAGGAAGATGTTCGATCCGGTAGCCAATGCCTTCCTCCGCGCAAAGCCGTTCAATGAAGGCGAGCGGGCTCTCGGCATATGACGCCGTGTAGCTTCGAATCGGATACTCACCGACCAGATCGAAGCGCCACTGCAAGTCGGCAATCTTCGCCTGCCAGCGCGAGAGTTCGGCATCCAGAATGTCCGGAACGGAGAGCTCTTGGTAGATCCAGTTGCTGCGGGGAATACCCAGCAGCGCCAGGGCAGGGGAGATTGTGAGCACATAGCGACGACGTCCGCCGTCCGCTTCGCGGGGCGCTGCCTTGGTTACGATGCCGTTGAACCAGCGTTCGCCTCCGGCAGCACCGTTGAGCGCAACGCTCAGGCGCCGTCCCAACAGTTGCTTGGCTTCAATCCCCGCATCCAAGCCGTAGCACTCGACCTCGAAGCCGCCGCATTCCGAGACGGCTTCACGCCCTTGTAAGCGTCGAACGAGCAGCGAACCCGAGGCAGGGATTCCTGGGTCCAGATGCAGGGAGAGCAGACGGGTGTCGTCGGTGAAGGGCAGGAGCGCCGACAGAAGGCCGCGTGGATTGAGATCCATGTCCTGATAATGCCTTGATGTATGCAAAGGGCATTATTGCAAGAACCCAATGGCATTGCTGGCACTTGGTCACGGATTCGCTGTGTTTGCACCGGGTTCAGATTGCGCGAACTGATCAGCGTCAGGTAGACAGGGCTATTGACTGAAGCGCATAGGACATTGCTCTGCACACTGGTCGGGTCAGCAGAGACTGGCAGATGCGGGCGGCTGGTGTGCTGACTGCGTGCTTCGTGTTCGTCGGCTGTGGAACGGGTTAAATGGGGGTGCCGATTATGACGGGCTGCATGGATGCAAACGAGCGCTCCGTCTTTGCGGCGTTGTGCAGGAGGCCGTGGTTTCGCGTGGTGTTGTGTTGATCGAAACCAATTACAAAAGGCTTACATGCAAAGCAAAAAGCACTTAACCCAATCGTAGGATCGGGCTAAGTGCTTGATAAATTGGTGGGCCTCCTCGGAGTCGAACCGAGCACCAACGGATTATGAGTCCGCTGCTCTAACCAGGCATGAGCTAGAGGCCCGAATGCCTGTTCGCTCCGGCTGCGCGGGCATCTGGCTTCGTTGGTTCGCTCGCCGTACTCAAGTACCGTCTCGCTCACCGCCTCGCCAGCTGCCCACTCGCACGGTGCGAACAGGCGTTTGCGAATCAGCCCGCGTTGGTTACGCGGGCGTGTGGTGGTGCGATCAGCCTTCGCCGTCGAGGAAGCTGCGTAGCTTGTCCGAGCGCGAGGGGTGACGCAGCTTGCGCAGCGCCTTGGCTTCGATCTGGCGGATACGCTCGCGGGTGACGTCGAACTGCTTGCCGACTTCTTCCAGCGTGTGGTCCGTATTCATTTCGATGCCGAAACGCATGCGCAGCACCTTTGCCTCGCGCGGCGTCAAGCTGTCGAGCACTTCCTTGGTGGCGTCGCGCAGGCCGGAGTATTCGGCCGCATCGGCCGGCGCCACGGTGGCGTTGTCTTCGATGAAGTCGCCCAGATGCGAGTCGTCGTCGTCGCCGATCGGCGTCTCCATGGAAATCGGCTCCTTGGAGATCTTCTGGATCTTGCGGATCTTCTCCTCGGGCATTTCCATCTTCACGGCCAGCGTCGCGGGATCAGGCTCGAGGCCGGTCTCCTGCAGGATCTGGCGCGAGATGCGGTTCATCTTGTTGATCGTTTCGATCATATGAACCGGAATACGGATCGTGCGCGCCTGGTCCGCGATCGAACGCGTGATGGCCTGACGGATCCACCACGTCGCGTAGGTCGAGAACTTGTAGCCGCGGCGATATTCGAACTTGTCCACCGCCTTCATCAGGCCGATGTTGCCTTCCTGGATCAGATCGAGGAACTGCAGGCCGCGGTTGGTGTACTTCTTCGCGATCGAGATCACCAGACGCAGGTTGGCCTCGGTCATCTCGCGCTTGGCGCGGCGCATCTTCGCTTCGCCGGTGGACATCTGCTTGTTGATGTCCTTGAGTTCCTTCAGCGGAATGCCGATGCGTTCCTGCAGGTCGATCAGTTTTTGCTGCTCTTCCAGAATGGCCGGTTGCATGCGCATCAGCGCGGCGGAGTAGCCCGCGTTCGCGCTGATTTCGCCCTTTAACCAGTCACGGTTGGTCTCGTTGCCCGGGAAGACCTTGATGAAGTGCTGGCGCGACATGCCGGCGCGTTCGACGCACAGGTCAAGGATCTTGCGTTCGTGCTTGCGGACGTTCTCGACCATGTGACGCACGGTGTCGCAGAGCTTTTCGATGGACTTCGCGGTAAAGCGGATGTTCATCAGCTCGGCAGAGATCTGGCCGTGGATCTTCAGGTAGGTCTTGTCGTCCGAGCCCTTCTTGCCCAGCGCCGCGATCATCTTGGCGTAGAGGCCACGGATCACGTCGAAACGCTGCAGTGCGTCGGTCTTGAGCTGAAGCAGCGATGCGCTGATCTTGCCGGCGCCGTCGCCATCTTCGTCGTCCGCGTCTTCGTCTTCCTCTTCGTCGAGCTCGACGTCGTCGGCCGGCGCCGCTTCTTCCGGCGCATTGGGGTCGATCAGGCCGTCGACGAGTTCGTCGATGCGCATCTCGTCCTTGCCGACCTTTTCCGCCATATCGAGGATATCGGCGACGGTGGTCGGGCAGGCGGAGATCGCCAGCACCATGTGCTTGAGGCCATCTTCGATGCGCTTGGCGATTTCAATTTCGCCCTCGCGCGTGAGCAGTTCGACGGTGCCCATCTCACGCATGTACATGCGCACCGGGTCGGTCGTGCGGCCGAATTCGGAATCGGCGGCCGACAGTGCCTGTTCGGCTTCTTCCTGCGCCGCTTCGTCGTCGACGACCTGCGGCACATTGTCGGAAATCAGCAGCTCTTCGGCGGCGGGCGCCTCGTCATAGACCTGAATGCCCATGTCGCCAAAGGTCGAGATGATCGACTCGATCTGCTCGGCGTCCACCATGTCGTCCGGCAGGTGGTCGTTGATCTCGGCATAGGTCAGGTATCCGCGTTCCTTGCCCAGCGCGATCAGCGACTTAAGGCGGGTGCGGCGCGCTTCGGCATCAGCAGGCTGCAGCGCGGCAGCCTGGGCGAGCGCGAGATCCTTCTCCTTGGCCTTTGCCTTGGCTGACTTTGGCTTGGACGAGTCCTTGCGGGGGTCTTTGGATTTATCCGTGGCGGCCATGAAATCCTCGGGAAAAGGTCGCGAAAACCGATAATTATAACTTAGTCTCAGACCGTCTGGCCAGACTTAAGTTTCTGTTTTTTCGCAAGAAGCGAGCCAAGACGGGCTGCGGAGCTGCTATCCGCGCGGCCGCTCGTGACCTGCATCTGCAAATTCTTCAATTCTGCTTCGACGGCCTGGAGCTCAAGTCGATCAAGCAGGCCGCGCAGCGTTTCTTCGAGTTTCGTCTCGTCGATGTAGCCTTCTTCGATCGACTGCATCGCACGGGTGATCGCGGTCTCGTGTGTGCTGTCGCGGAAGTGCTCGATCCAGGCGCCAAGCGGCGCATCAAGCAGGGTGCCATCCTCTCCTGCATCGATGATCGCCATCACGGCGGCGCGCTCGGCGGTCTCGGGCAGGTGGCCGACGAGCGCAAGCGGGACTTTGTCGCCAAGTCGGGGGCGCGCCAACAAAACGCGCAGCAGTTGTTGCTCCAGCGGCACCACGCCAACGCGCGGCTCCGGTGGCGGCAGGCCTTTCTTGCCGAAGCGACCCTTCTGCCACTCGCCCTTCTGGAAGGGCTCGAAGGCAGGGCGGGGCGGCCGCGGCGGTGGTGCAAGCCCCAGTGCCGCGGAAGTTTCTTCCGGGCTCAGTTGTGCCGTCGCGGCGAGGTCGCGCACGATCTGCAGTTGCAGAACTTGGGCAGCGATCTTCGGAACGAATTCCTTGGCGTTGTGAACCAGGTGCGCGCGCCCCTCGGCAGTTTGCAGGTCACAGCCTTCGGCGAGGGTGTCGAGCAGGAAGCGGCCGAGCGGCGTTGCGTCGCGTGCGGCGAGCTGGAAGGCTTCTGCGCCGCGTTCACGAACGAAGGAATCCGGATCGTGCTCCGACGGCAGAAACAGGAAGCAGACCGTCTTGTCGTCGGCGAGATGCGGCAGGCTGGCCTCAAGGCCGCGGCGAGCCGCCTTGCGGCCGGCCTTGTCGCCATCGAAGCAGAATACGAGGCGGTCCGCTTGGCGCAGCAGTTTCTGGACGTGCGTCGGGGTGGTCGCGGTGCCAAGCGTTGCGACGGCGTTGTTGACGCCGTACTGCGCGAGCGCGACGACGTCCATGTAGCCCTCGACCACGATCACCGTGCCGGTCTCGCGGATGCCGACGCGCGCTTGCGGCAGGCCGTAGAGTTCGCGGCCCTTCTCGAACAGCGGCGTCTCGGGCGAATTCAGGTACTTCGGTTCGCCGGCGTCCAGAATGCGCCCGCCGAAGGCGATGACGTTGCCGCGTGCGTCCTGGATCGGGAATATGATGCGGTCGCGGAAGCGGTCGTAACGGCGGCCGGCTTCGTTGTCGATTACGAGGCCCGCTTCGGCCAGTCCGCCGTCGTCGTACTTCGGGAAGGCCTTGTCCAGGCTCTGCCAGCCATCGGGAGCATAACCGATGCCGAAGCGCGCCGCGATTTCGCCGGTCAGGCCGCGGCGTTTCAGGTAATCGACCGCGCGTGAACTGGTCTTCAGTTGCTCGCGGTAGAAGCGCGCCGCGGTCGACATTACATCGATCAGCGAGCGTTGTTGTTCGCGTCCGGGGCCGGAAGAGGCAGGGCCGTCGTCGGGGACTTCCAGGCCGAGTTGCTGGGCGAGTTCCTTGACGGCGTCGACGAAGCCAAGCCCGGAGTGCTCCATCAGAAAGCCGATGGCGGTGCCATGCGCGCCGCAGCCGAAGCAGTGGTAGAACTGCTTGCTCGGGCTGACCGTAAAGCTCGGGGATTTCTCGTTGTGGAACGGGCAGCAGGCGGAATAGTTGGCGCCCGCCTTCTTCAACGGCACGTAGCGCTGAATCAGGTCGACGATGTCAATCCGAGCGATGAGGTCCTGGATGAAGGCCTGAGGAATCATGAACGTGCCGCGGCGAGCCGGCGAACGCCGCCAGCCCTAGGTCAGTATAGGCAAGCGAATCGAATCCGCTTGCCCGGTGTGTCAGGCCGAGAGCTTGGCCTTGACGCGTGCCGAGACGAGGCTCATGTCGGCGCGGCCGGCGAGCTTGGGCTTCAGTACGCCCATCAGCTTGCCGATGCCGGCAGGGCCGGCAGCACCGGTTTCGGCGATGGCGGCGTCGATGACGGCATCGATCTCGTCGGCGCTCATCTGCGCTGGCATATAGGCGGACAGGACTTCGATCTCGAAGCGTTCAGCGCTGGCGAGATCCTCGCGCTTGGCGAGCTCGTACTGGGCGACCGAGTCGCGCCGCTGCTTGACCTGCTTTTCGATGACGGCCTGCACGGCTGCGTCGTCCAGTTCGATCCGCTCATCCACTTCGCGTTGCTTGATAGCCGCGAGCAGAAGGCGCAGGGCGCCGAGGCGCGCGGTTTCCTTCGCGCGCATGGCGGACTTCATGTCTTCATTGATCTGAAGCTTCAGCGACATCGTGGAACTCCCAAACGAGGCGCGCCGGGTTCGATGTGGGGAACCGGAAGGCGCAAAAGCGCCGCGGAACGCTACCGTGATGGTGCGTTCCGCGGCGCATGTCTTGCGGCTGTTGGCAGCGTTGCTGCCGGAACCCTGCCTGCGCGCAGTCCGCCCCGAAGGCGCCCGCAGCGCGGCGGGTTCTTAGTACAGCTTCGGCGGCAGTTGCTGGCTGCGCAGGCGCTTGTGCAGGCGCTTCACTGCAGCGGCCTTCTTGCGCTTGCGTTCGGCGGTCGGCTTTTCGTAGAACTCGCGCGAACGCAGCTCGGTGATGACACCGGCCTTCTCGATGGTGCGCTTGAAGCGGCGGATCGCAACTTCAAACGGCTCGTTTTCCTTGAGGCGGATACCCGGCATTCTCAAAACCTCGAATTGATCAGTAGTCTGGACGGGTTCGACAATAAATCGAGCGCGCCCGTTGAGCGAAGCTCGCTAGTTTAACCAAACTCGGCAGGATTTCCAAGTCCACTGTCAAGCCCCGCCAACTGGAGTGTTCGCGCTACACTCGCGACCCCATGCAGATCCTTGGTATTGAATCATCTTGCGACGAGACTGGTGTCGGCGTTTACGACACCGAACGGGGCTTGCTGGCGCACCGGGTGCACTCGCAGATCGCGATGCACGCCGAGTACGGCGGCGTGGTGCCGGAACTGGCGTCGCGCGACCATGTGCGTCGAATCGTTCCGCTCGTGCGTGAAACCCTCGCCGCGGCTGGCTGTACCGCCGAAGCGCTCGACGGCGTGGGCTACACCGCAGGGCCCGGTTTGGCGGGCGCCTTGCTGGTCGGCGCGGCCTTTGCGGAAGCCTTCGCATTCGGCCTCGGGGTTCCGGCCTTGCCGGTTCATCACCTCGAAGGGCATTTGCTGTCGCCGCTGCTGTCGAGCGATCCGCCGGTGTTTCCGTTTGTCGCGCTACTGGTGTCCGGCGGGCATACGCAGTTGATGAAGGTCACAGGCGTTGGCGCCTATGAGTTGCTTGGCGAAACGGTGGATGACGCTGCCGGCGAGGCCTTTGACAAGACAGCCAAGCTGATTGGCCTGGACTATCCAGGCGGCCCTGCTTTGGCAAGGCTGGCGAGTGAAGGTGTCGCAGGCCGATTCAAACTGCCTCGCCCGATGTTGCTCTCCGGCGACCTGAATTTCAGTTTCAGTGGTTTGAAAACTGCGGTACTCACCGCGACCAAGGCAGCGGCGTGGTCGCATGATCAGCGTGCTGACCTGGCTGCCGAGTTCCAGGAGGCGGTCACCGAGGTGCTCGTCGCAAAGGCGCTCGCGGCTCTGAAGGCTTGTGGGCTGCGTACGCTGGTCGTGGCCGGTGGCGTCGGCGCCAACCGGCGCTTGCGTGAGCGTCTTGACGAGATGGCTGCGCGTCGCCGGCTGAGGGTGCATTACCCGGAACTCGCGTTCTGCTCCGATAACGGCGCGATGATCGCGCTGGCAGCAGGATTGCGCTTTGCGCAGGGCGCCACCGGTAACCGGGATGGGCGTTTTGCGGTGCGTCCCCGCTGGCCTTTGAGCGAACTGCAGCGGCCGGCTTAGGCGGCGTCTTTTTTCTTCCCGCCGATACGGTCTTCCTTGCCGGCGACGAGGCGCGAAATATTCTCCTTGTGGCGCCAGATCAGTACGGCGGACATCATGATCGTGGCTGCCGTCCAGCTCAGGTTGCCGAGCCACCAGTACGTGAACACCGGTGCAGCCAGTGCCGCAGCGAGTGCGGCGGCAGACGAGTAACGCGTCGTGAAGGCAACGAGCAACCAGGTTGCCAGCGTCAGTCCGCCTGCCGGCAGGCTCATCGCGAGCAGCACGCCCGCGGCGGTCGCGACCCCTTTGCCGCCCTGGAAACGCAGAAACACCGAGAAGACGTGGCCCAAAAAGGCGAAAATTCCGGCGACCGCTGCGTCGTTCTCGCCGAGGCCGAGCGGCGCGGCCAATGCGCGAGCAAGCATCACCGCTACCGTTCCCTTGAGGGCATCGCCGATCAGCGTCAGGATGGCGGCTTTCTTGCTGCCGCTACGCAACACATTGGTTGCGCCCGGATTGCCCGATCCGTACTTGCGCGGGTCTTCCAGGCCCATCGCGCGGCTGACGATGACGGCGAACGGCGTTGAGCCGATGAGATAGGCGGCGAGCGCAACAATGACGGTCTGCATTGGATAATGGCGAAATTCGCTTCAGGAAATCGGAATGGACTTTATCTTTGTCGAGGGGCTTCAAGTTGAAGCTTCGGTCGGAATCTACGAGCGCGAAAAGCGCGCCACGCAGCCGCTTGAAATCAACCTGACCTTCGGCGTCCCCGACGCCGCGGCGGCGCGTGATGATATCGCCGATACCATTGATTATGACGTGGTTGTGGACCGGATACGCGCTGTGTTGGCCGACCGCCACTTCAATCTGCTCGAAACGCTGGGCGAATTCATCGTTGATCTGCTGTTCAGCGAGTTCGGCGTGCCCTGGGTGCGGGTGTCGATTGCTAAGATGGGCGTGATGCGAGGGGTGCGGCGAGTCGGCGTGTTTATCGAGCGTGGTCGCGATGAGCCGGCGCCGCCAAGGCCGCACTTCCAATTTTGAAATGCCTTGCGTTTGCCGCAAGAATCCTTGGCGGAAATGAAACGGGCCCTTGCGGGCCCGTTTTCACATTCAGCGGATTTCCAGTTCGCTGAGTGCCTTGCCTGCCGCCAGCCATTCGGCGACCCAGCCCGGTTTGCGACCGTGGCCGGTCCAGGTTTGTTCGGGTTTGGCCGGGTTGCGGAATTTTGCCGCGCCAACGGTCTTGCGTGCGGCGGGCTTGCGGCCCGGCTTGGCTGCCGCGCGCGGCTTGCGGGTCTTTGCTGCGGCGGGTTTCTTTTCGTCGCCCATCAACTCTTCCAGCGACATGCCGGCTTCGGTGACGATTTTGTGCACTTTTTTCAGAACGTCGCGTTTCGCGGTATTGGCACGGCGTTCGATTTCGCCCTCTACGCGCTTGAGCAGGCGTTTGAGTTCGGTGAGATTGAGCTTGGCAATGTCCATTGTTCCCCTCTGAGCTTTTCGCGTTGGTGGCCCGGGGTTATCGCAGCAGCCGGGTTAATTCATAAATACTGCAATTCAGGAATGAATGCAATCTCGAACTGTAATTGTTTACGGAAATAGCGCGCTAATCGCCAACTCGGCAAATCAGCCTCTGGGGTGATGCTCGGCGTGAAGTCGCTTCAGGCGCTCTCGTGCGACGTGGGTATAGACCTGCGTCGTGGAGATGTCGGCGTGCCCGAGCAGCATTTGCACGACGCGCAGGTCGGCGCCGTGGTTGAGCAGGTGGGTTGCGAACGCGTGTCGCAGCACATGCGGCGAAATTCGTTCGGCGGCAATTCCGCTCGCGGTTGCGTACGCTTTTATGATGTCCCAGAAGCGCTGGCGCGTCATGGGTGCGGCGCGTTGGGTGACGAATAGCGCGGCGGAGGTTCGCCCGCCGAGTAGCTGCGGGCGCGCCTCACGCGTGTAACGCTGGATCCATTCCAGAGCGATTTCGCCCACGGGGACGATGCGCTCTTTCGAACCTTTCCCGAATAGGCGTACGAGTCCGGCGTTGAGATCGATTTCAGTCATTTTCAGTTCGATCAGCTCCGTCACGCGCAGGCCTGTGGCGTATAGCGTTTCGAGCATTGCGCGGTCGCGTAGACCGAGTGGCGCTTCTATATCGGGGGCATTGAGCAGATCCTCGACCTGCCGTTCCGATAGGGTCTTCGGTACGCGCGGTGCGCGGGCGGGCGTGGATAGGTCTAGCGTCGGGTCGACCTGAATACGCCCTTCCGCGAGCTGAAGCCGGAAATAGCGGCGCAGGGTTGCGAGCACACGTCGCTGCGTGGCCACCCGCGAATTGGGCGCAAATGCGTGCAAATAAGCCTGCAAGTCGCTACCGGTCGCGAGGCTGAGCCGCGTGCCGCGTGCCGACAGCCACTTCGCGCATGCGAGAAGATCACTTCGGTAGGCAGTCAACGTGTTTTGCGCCAGCCCGTCCTGCAGCCACAAGGTCTCGCAGAACGCGTCGACGTCGGACTCCATTTCCTCCGCCGTGATGTCGTCGCTCATGCCAGCACGCCCTCATGCCAAAGCAGCCAACGTTTTGTTTCGATCAGCCAACCCTCGGTGTGGTTTGCGAATCCGCCAATGCCCTTGCTGCCAAGTACGCGATGGCAGGGTATTACGAGCGGAAACGGGTTGGCGCCGCAGGCCTGGCCCACCGCACGAGCGGCGCTGCTCAGCGCGCTGGCCATTTCACCGTATTGGCGCGTTTGCCCTGCCGGGATTGCCGAAATTGCGTCCCAAACGCGTCGCTGAAATGGCGTGCCGCGCGGTTCAAGTGGCAGGGAAGGGAAGGGTGTGCCTTCAAGCAGATGCGCTTCCAGTGCGGCGGCGATCGTCTCGCTGAGCGCCCCGCGAGCGGGAATTGTCGCCGTGTCGGGGGCGAGGAACTCCAGGGTGTGGATTTGATCGCCTGCGACGACAACACCGAGACGGCAGGTCGGCATTGCCAGGATGGCGGTGAAGTCATGAGCCCTAGTCATGGCGCCTAACTCGGATGAAGACAGCGCCGCATTGTGCGCTGTGCGGGCAGACCGCTGGGCAAGAAAAAGCCGGCGATGCTTGCGCACCACCGGCCCATGCTCTCTACCCCAAGAGCGATGAAACTGATATTTGCGAGGAATATATCAGCAGCTCTTGGCGTTTGGTAGTGAAATGTGAAAAACGCCCAGATCGATGCTTGGATGGCCTTACTTCTTGCCGAGCAAGGCGTCTTTCAGGTCGGACTGCACCGGCTTGTCGCCGAACCAGATCTTCAGCAGAGCGCCGTAAAAGTCTTCGCCCTGAATCTCCTTGCCCTTCGCGGCGCCGTTCATCAGCACACGGGTCGCGCTGCCAGTCCACTCGATGCGGATGTCGCTCTTCTCCGGCACTTTGCCCATCGCGAGCAGGTTGGCGCGGAACTCTTCCAGGCGCGCTTTGATCTTGGCCATGTCGGCCTCGCTGCTGTTTTCCTGTACGCCGTTCTCGAGCGCTTCGGAGAGCTGTTCAGCTGACAGGTCACGCAGCGTGACGATCTGGATTCGCTTCGGCCCCTTCGTGCCGATGACGCCTCCGGCCGAGTCGGCCTTCGCGGGCAGGTAGAGGCCAATCGCGTAGACCTTGAAAAAGGCTTTCTTGCGCAGCCCGGCGCCGTTGAGCACCAGCTCGGCGGTTCCGGCGCTGGCCTTGTCTTCGAATTTGACGCCAGCGACGTCGATGGCGGCGAAGGCCGGCGTGATCAGGGCGGCCGACAGCAGCAGGGCAGCCAGGGTGCGATGACGCATGTTTTGTCTCCTCGTATTGGTTTCTTTTGCCGTCGGTCGATCGACCGCGGGGTTTCATCCGTACTGTAGCGTACGGCATGCGCCCCAAAAAACAAACCCTCCGCGCGGGAGGGTTTGTTTCATTTAGTCGCGCGTTTCAACTGCGGATTTCACCGTCGCCGAATACCACCCATTTCTGGCTTGTCAGCCCGTCGAGGCCGACCGGCCCTCGTGCATGGATCTTGTCGGTCGAAATGCCGATCTCCGCGCCCAGGCCGTATTCGAAACCATCGGCAAAGCGTGTCGAGGCATTGATCATCACCGAGCTGGAATCCACCTCGCGCAGGAAGCGCATGGCGCGGGTGTGGTTTTCGGTCACGATCGCCTCGGTGTGCTGCGACGAATATTCGTTGATATGCGCGATCGCCTCATCCACGCCGGGCAGCACGCGAATTGCGATGATCGGCGCGAGGAATTCCGTGCGGTAGTCGTCGTCGCTGGCCGGCTTGATGCCAGTCAGCCCCGCCGCTTCGAGGATCGCCTTCGACTCAGGGCAGCAGCGCATTTCAACGCCCTTGTCGGCATAGATACGCCCGATGCGCGGCAGGAATTCCGCTGCCACGGCTTTCGCGACCAGCAGCGATTCCGCGGTGTTGCAGGTGCCGTAGCGGTGGGTCTTGGCGTTATCCGCGATGCGCACGGCCTTGTCGAGATCCGCATCCAGGTCGACGTACACATGGCAGTTTCCGTCGAGGTGCTTGATCACCGGCACGCGTGCGTCGCGTGAAATGCGTTCGATCAGCCCCTTGCCGCCTCGCGGCACGATTACGTCGACGAACTCCGGCATCGTGATCAATTCGCCGACCGCTGCGCGATCGGTCGTTTCGATGACTTGCACCGCGGTCTGCGGCAAGCCCGCGTGGGCCAGCCCGTCGCGCACACAGGCAGCGATTGCCTGGTTGCACTGCAGGGCTTCCTTGCCACCGCGCAGGATTGCGGCGTTGCCGCTCTTCAGGCAAAGGCCGGCTGCATCCGCAGTTACGTTCGGGCGCGCCTCGTAGATGATGCCGATGACGCCCAGCGGCACGCGCATCTTGCCGACCTGGATGCCGGTCGGGCGGCGCTTCACGTCGGTGATTTCGCCGACCGGGTCAGCCAGTCCGGCGATCTGCTCAAGGCCGGCGGCCATCGATTCGATTGTCTTGGGGCTCAGGGTCAGGCGGTCGATCATCGCCGGCTCAAGGCCATCGATGCGGGCTTGTTCCAGATCGCGGGCGTTGGCGGCGAGCAGCGCGTCGCCGCGCTCGCGGATCAGCCGCGCGATTTCATTCAGCGCTGCATTCTTGCTGGCGGTGGAGGCGGCGGCCATCGCGCGTGACGCTGCGCGTGCTTGCCGGCCGACCGTCTGCATGTAGGTCTTGATATCCACTTGGAAACTCTGCTGCAAGGGCAAAGCGTCATTCTAGCCCGTGGGCGACAGTCGCCGTCGTCAGCGGAATGTTCGCAACAATCGTGCGCGACGGCGCGAGAGTGAAGAATGCAACACTCCGATACACGTCGGCTTGACGCGTGCATATCGTCGCCCAGAGAATGCAAAGCACTTTTTGTTCAATCCCGTTCCCCAAGGAGCGACTCATGCGCAAGTTCAACGACATCGCCAAAAAATCCGGCCCCAACGCCGGCGGCGTGCGCATGCTCGCCTCCCATTCCGGCTTTGTGGGTAATGCACTGATTGCGGCCGCTCGACGCGGCACGCCGTGCATT
Organism: Niveibacterium sp.; assembly: GCF_041909475.1. Classification (NCBI taxonomy): domain Bacteria; kingdom Pseudomonadati; phylum Pseudomonadota; class Betaproteobacteria; order Rhodocyclales; family Rhodocyclaceae; genus Niveibacterium; species Niveibacterium sp. Next base: position 91,330 of record NZ_JAYRDJ010000014.1, read on the forward strand.
CATCCGGCTCTGTTTAGCTAGCGGCGGGCTCCGTTCCCGCCACCCATGTGGGCGGGAACGAAGGCAGGCTGTAGCCAAAAACTCCTTTCTTTCCCGCACTGATTGAAGTGCGCGTGACGCTATCCGCGTCGCGCGAATCTCGACGGCGTGTCGTGATCCGGCCGCCAGGAGACGAATATGTTTGCGTACTGGATGCGCGCCCTCGCACCCGAGGGCAGCCTCTGGCGGCATCGCGACTACATGCGGCTGTTTCTGGCCAGCACGCTTGCGACGCTTGGGGCGACCGTTTCACAGATGGCGCTGCCGCTGACTGCTGTTCAACTGCTCGACGCCAGCGCCACGCAGATGGGCATCCTCGCCGCGTGCGAACTGCTGCCGTTTGCGCTCTTGAGCCTGCCGGCCGGTGTGTGGGTGGATCGTTCGCGCAAGAAGCGCCTGTCGGCCACGTTTGACTTCCTTGGCGCCGCGGCACTGGCGTTGGTGCCGATCGCACATCTGGCTGGCGTGTTGTCACTGCCGGTGCTGTACGTGGCCGGCTTCATGGTCGGCTGCAGCTTTGCGATTGGCGGCACCGCGATGCAGGTTTTCATCACGCAGCTGGTCGGGCGGGATCGCCTGGTTGAGGCGAACAGCAAGCTTTCGGCTGCAGGGTCGATCGCAGGGATCGTCGGGCCGGCGCTGGCGGCGATCGTCGTCGATGCGGTCGGCGCGCCGCTGGCGATCACGCTGGACGCGTGCGGTTTCGCGCTGTCGGGGCTGTTGGTGCTGTCGATCCGTCGAGACGATCCGCCGGTGGCCGCCGAGCGGCGCCCGATGTGGCCAGAGATTGCCGACGGCCTGCGCATGGTCTGGCGCAATCCCTTGCTGCGTTCGCTCGCCGTGGCGGCGGCGATCTGGATCATGTTGTTCGACAGCTTCCGCGCGCTGTACGTGCTTTTCGCCACACGAGAGCTGTTGCTTGGGGCCAAGGACCTGGCGCTGATCAACACGCTGGGTGCGCTCGGCGCGCTGCTCGGTGCTGCCGCGGCGCACCGGCTTGAGCGTGCGCGTGGCGCCCGGCCGACGCTGATCCTCGGTTATCTGCTGTGTGGTGTCGGCTACGGCGCCTATGCCGCGATGCAGCCGGGCTGGCAACTCACGGCATTGGGCGCGGGCCTCGCGATGCTGGTGATCGACTTTGGCGCGACGATGTACTCAATCACCTACATCAGTCTGCGTCAGCAGGTCACGCCCGACGCAATGCTGGGCCGCATGACGGCGACGATGCGCTTTCTCAGCGTATCGGCTGCGCCGATCGGTTCTGCGGCGGCTGGGCGAATGGGGGATGTGGCCGGTCTGCACGCCACGCTGTTTGGTGTTGCCGTGCTGGGCTGCCTGCTGGCGCTCGGTGCCGCGCGCTGGATGCCGGCGACGCGCCGCAATGCCCCGATGGTTTATGAATTGTCCGAACAGGGAGTGATGAAATGAACAAACAGAAAGTCATTCATGTCCGGGCCGCAGAGCCCGATGATTGGCGAGCGGTGCACGCGATCATGACGGCCCCGGTCGCTGCCGCGTGCGCCTTTGGTACGCCTTATCAGGGGCCGGAACGCTATCGGCGACAACTCGCGGAGCCCGGGCAGGACCACTGGTTGCTGGCCTGCGCGGGCAGTGAGGCGGTCGGCGCGGTGATCCTGATGCCGCAGGGGCCGGCCCGTCGTGCGCACTGCGCGCGCTTGGCGATCGTGGTGCGCGACGACTGGCAGCGGCGCGGCGTCGGTGCCCAGCTGATGAAATCGGCGCTTGATCTGGCCGACAACTGGCTGGGGATAGGGCGGACCGAGCTGGAAGTCTTCATCGACAACATCGCGGCGATTGCGCTGTACCGGCGCTGCGGGTTCGATACCGAAGGCTGCTCGCGCGGTTTCGCGCTCCGTAACGGCGTGCTGGTCGACGCCTACCGCATGGCGCGGCTACGCGGCATCGCGCCATGGGTGTCGCCCGCAGCCAGTGCGACAATGGCCGCATGAGCGTCTGGCGCTGGGACATCTTCTGCACGGTCATCGACAACTACGGCGACATCGGCGTCTGCTGGCGGCTCGCTCGACAACTCGCGAGTGAGCACGGCGCCGATGTGCGGCTGTGGGTGGATGAACTCGCCAGCCACCGGCGCCTGCTCGGTGACAATGGCGATGCGCCCGCAGCAGGCGTGACGGTGCATCACTGGCGCCCGGATGCGTCGCCCGATGCGTCTGCCGATGTGGTCGTGGCCGGCTTCGGTTGCCGCCTGCCGGAAGCCTACGTCGCCGCGATGGCGGCTAGGTCGCGGCCGCCGGTGTGGATCAATCTTGAGTATCTGTCGGCGGAGGCCTGGGTCGAGGGTTGCCATCTGTTGCCCTCGCCGCACCCCCGTCTGCCTCTGACCGAACACTTCTACTACCCCGGCTTCACGCCGAAAACGGGTGGCCTGCTGCGCGAGACTGGGCTGCTCGCTGCACGCGACGCCTATCGTTCCGACGGTGCGGCGCAAGCGGCGCTCTGGGAAAGTCTCGGCACCGCGCCGCCACCGCCGGAAGCCTTGCGCATTTCGCTGTTTGCATACGAGAACGCGGCGCTACCCGAGTTGCTGCAGGCGTGGGCGGATGGCGAGCGCGAAATCTGGTGCGGTGTGCCGGAAGGGCGTGTGTGGAAGTCGGTTGAGGCGTGGCTCGGTGCGCCCCTGGTGCTGGGGCGGGAGGTGCGTCGCGGCAGCTTGACGCTGGCGCCGCTTCGCTTCGTCGATCAGCCGCGCTACGACCAGTTGCTGTGGTCCTGTGACGTGAATTTCGTCCGCGGCGAGGATTCCTTCGTGCGGGCCCAATGGGCAGGGCGTCCGCTGGTCTGGCACATCTATCCGCAGGACGAGGCGGCGCACCTGGTCAAACTGGAGGCCTTCCTTGCGCGTCAGGTCGCCAGCTTGGCCGAGCGCGATGCGGCAGTGCTGCGGCAGATGCAGCACGTCTGGAACACGGGTGGTGCGATCGTGCCTGTCTGGGCTGATTTCATGGCGGCGCTGCCGCGATTGCGCGAACACGCGGAAGCCTGGTGCAGAGATTTGTCGGCGCAGCGAGATCTGGCGGCAGGGCTGGCGCAGTTCGCAAAAATCAAGTTACAATAATAAGTTATCCATGTTTGTGGCGCCGGTTGGCGCCTTTTCCGTTATATCAGGTGCCCCGATGAAAACCGCCCAAGAACTCCGTGCCGGCAATGTCGTGATGGTCGGCTCCGAGCCGCTCGTCGTCCAGAAAGCCGAGTACAGCAAGTCCGGCCGCAACGCCTCCGTTGTGAAGATGAAGTTCAAGAACCTGCTGACCGGCTCGGGTTCCGAAACCGTTTACCGCGCTGACGACAAGTTCGAAGTCGTGACGCTGGATCGCAAGGAAGTGACTTACTCCTACTTCGCTGATCCGATGTATGTGTTCATGGACGCCGAGTACAACCAGTACGAAGTCGAAGCCGAGAATATGACCGAGGCGCTGAAGTACCTGGTCGACGGTATGGCGCTGGAAGTGGTGTTCTACGAAGGCAAGGCGATCTCGGTCGAACTGCCGAACAGCGTCGTTCGTGAAGTGATCTACACCGAGCCGGCCGTCAAGGGCGACACCTCGGGCAAGGTCATGAAGCCGGCCAAGATCTCGACCGGTTTCGAACTGCCGGTGCCGGCCTTCGTTGAAATCGGTGACAAGATCGAAATCGACACCCGCACCGACGAGTACAAGAACCGCGTCAAGTAATTGGCCGGTTGTTGTCACAGCAAAAAGGGCCCCGCGGGGCCCTTTTGTTTTGGGCGCGCGGGTTCAGTCCCAGCCGCTCGGCGCCGCCGCCTGTTCGCAGGCCACCTGCACGCGTTCGCCGCTTTCGAGCCAGACGCCGGTGAGGCAACCGCCCCACACGCAACCGGTATCCAGCGCCAGCACGCCATCCGCGTTGTAGTAACCGAGCGCCGACCAGTGGCCGCACACCACGGTGTGGCTGGTGCTTCGGCGCCCTGGCACCGCGAACCACGGCAGGATTCCGGCGGGCGCTGCGTCGATCGGGCCTTTGTACTTGAGCGCCATCTCACCGGTGGCGCTGCAAAGGCGCATGCGGCACATCGCGTTGACGATGACGCGCAGGCGATCCCAGCCTTCGAGGGCGTCATTCCATGCAAGCGGTTGGCTGCCCCAAAGGTTCTGCAGGAACACCTGCCAGTGGGGGCCCTGCAACGCACCTTCGACTTCATGCGCTAGCAGACGGGCTTGCGCCACGCTCCAACCGGGCAGCAGCCCCGCGTGCACCATCGCGAAGCGCTCGTCGACATGCATCAGCGGCTGGAAACGCAGCCAATCGATCAGCGCCGTGCGGTCGGGGGCATCGAGGATGTCGTCGAGCGTGTCGTCGGCGCCGCGCCGCATCGCCCCGCTGGCGACGGCCAGCAGATAGAAGTCGTGGTTGCCGAGCACCGTGACGGCACTCTTGCCGAGCGCACGAATGCGACGCAGCACCGCGGCGTTGTCCTTGCCGCGGTTTACAAGGTCCCCGGTCAGCCACAGTTCATCGCGACCGGGCTGGAAGCCGGCGGCGTCAAGAAGCCGGTCGAGCGGTTCGAGTTGTCCTTGCAGGTCGCCGACGGCGAATCTCATGCGTGGCGCTCCTGTTTGTCGGGCCGGATCAAGGCTTGCGCGAATCGCGCGCGGTGGCGCGAATCTCGATCACCTTGGCGTACTTGATGAAGCTGTTGAAACAGCCGATGCCGATATGTACCAGCCCGGCGCCGCCATCGAGAAAGCCGCGCCGCACGACGTAGAACTTGATGAAGCGGAAGATCGGGCTCAGCCAGAGCTTCGTTGCGCTCGGCTCGAACCCTTCGGTGACGAGCGCCTCGGCGGCGAGCGTGGTGTAACGGTTCTGCTTTGCTAGGTAGGACTCCAGCCCTTCTTCGGAGTGATGCAGCAGGTCGCCCTTGAGGCGGCCAACGTCGCCCAGCGCGGTGACCTTCTCGTGCACCAGATCGTCGGACCAGCGGGCGTGGCGGCGGTCGAAGAGCCGCAGCGACAGATCCGGATAGCCCTCGCCGTGGCGCAGGTAACGCCCGAGGAAGCGGTTGCAGCGCGGGAATTCAAAAGCGCGATGCGTTGGCGAAGCCAGCTCACGCTGGATCTCGGCCTGAAGCGCGGGCGTGACCACCTCGTCGCCATCGATGCAGAGCACCCACTCGTTTTTCGCCTGATCCACGGCGAACTGCTTCTGCGGGCCGAAGCCGAGCCAGTCCTGGTGGATCACGCGGGCGCCGGCGCGTTCTGCGATGGCACAGGTGTCGTCGCTGCTGCCGGAATCCACCACCACGATCTCGTCACAGAAGGCGAGGGAGGTCAGGGTCTCGGCGAGGGTTGGCGCGCAATCGCGCGTGATCAGGACGGCGGAAAGGGCTTGGCGTTCACTCATGCGCGCAATTATAGGCGTCGTGGCGTCGACGCGATTTGCCGATAACGGCCGCCGCCGGAATAATCCGGGCCATGCGAGAGATCCTGATCGTCAAAACCTCCTCGATGGGGGACGTCATCCAGTACCTGCCGGCGGTGACCGACATGCACGCACGGGTGCCGGACCTGGCGATCGACTGGGTGGTCGAGGCGCCGTTCGCGCCGCTGGTACGTTTGCACCCGGGCGTGCGGCGCGTGATCCCGGTCGCCCTGCGTAGCTGGCGCAAGCGCTTGCTGGCGCCCGCGACCTGGTCGGCATTCGGCGAGTTCCGCCGCTCGCTGCGCGAAGTGCGTTACGAGCGTGTGATTGACGCGCAGGGCTTGCTCAAGAGTGCAGTACTCGCTCGCATGAGCGGCGCGCCGGTGGCGGGCTACATGCCCGACAGCGCACGTGAGCCGATCGCCACGCGCCTGTATGCGGACAAGTACCGCGTGTCATGGCAGATGCACGCGGTGGAGCGCAACCGCAGGCTGACCGCCGCGATCTTCGACTATCGCCTTGACCTGCCGCTCGACTACGGCATCGTCGCGCCCGCGCCGGGTGAGGATGCCTGGCGGCCCGCTGAGCCTTACGCGGTGCTGCTGACCGCGACGAGTCGCGACGAAAAACTGTGGCCCGAACCGAACTGGATTGAACTCGGGCGCGCCTTGAACCGGCGCGGCCTCAACTGCGTGCTGCCTGCCGGCAGCGAGGTGGAGCGCGCACGCGCCCAGCGCATCGCCGCAGAACTGCCGCATGCGTTGGTGGCGCCGCCGATGCCGCTCGATGCGCTGGCGACCCTGCTCGAGCGCGCGCAATGCGTGGTCGGCGTGGATACCGGCTTGTCGCATCTCGCGGCGGCGCTCAAGGTGCCGGTGGTGGCGCTGTATCTCGCGACCGAGCCGGGCGCGAACGGCGTCGCTGGCGGGCGCAACGCGGTGAACTTGGGTGGCAAGGGGCAGAAACCCAGCGTGGCACAGGTGCTGCAGACACTCGCGCCGTGGGTCGCATGATCGGCCGTCTGCTGTACTCGGTAGCGTGGTATCTCGCCGCACCGCTGATCTTCCTTCGTCTGGTCTGGCGTGCGCGCCGCCAGCCGGAATATCTGCATAACCTGCGCGAGCGCATCGGCTGCTATCCGCAAGTCGCAGCGGCGCCGCTGATGTGGGTGCATGCCGTGTCGGTTGGCGAAACCCGCGCCGCACAACCGTTGGTGCGCGGCCTGCTGGCGCAATACCCGCAGCACACGCTGCTGCTCACCCAGATGACGCCAACTGGCCGCGCCACGGCGCTTGAACTCTTCGGTACCGAGCCACGCGTGACCGTGGCCTATCTGCCGTACGACACACCGGGCTGTGTGCGGCGTTTCGTGCGTCACTTCCGGCCGGATTTCGGTGTCGTGATGGAGACTGAGGTTTGGCCCAACCTGCTGCGCGGTGCGCGGCAGGCCAAGGTGCCAGTCTTGCTTGCGAATGCGCGGCTATCCGAGCGTTCTGCGCGCGGCTACGCGCGGCTTGGCGCTTTCGCCCGCAGCGTGTTTGCCGACCTGGCTGCCTGCGGCGCGCAAACTGAAGTGGATGCCGCGCGGCTGGGGGCGATGGGGGCGCAGCCGGTCAGCGTGACCGGCAACCTCAAGTTCGAGATCACGGCGCCGGCCGAACAACTGGCGCTGGGCGCAGCCTTTCGCCAGCGCTTCGGCGCCCGGCCCGTGCTCGTGGCCAGCAATACGCGGCCGGGCGAAGAGGGACCTTTGCTCGACGCGTTCTTGCGGCACGCGCCCGCAGATACCTTGCTGGTGCTGGTGCCGCGCCATCCACAGCGTTTCGACGAGGTGGCGCGCCTGATTGCGCAGCGCGGGCTGGCGTTTGAACGCCGCAGTGCTGCAGATGCGTCTATCGCGCCGGCGACCCGCGTGTGGCTGGGCGACAGCATGGGCGAGATGTTCGCGTACTACGCCAGCGGCGATGTGGCGATTGTCGGTGGCAGTTGGGCGCCGCTTGGCGGCCACAATCTGATCGAAGCCTGCGCGGTGGGGGTGCCCGCGATCGTGGGGCCGCATACCTTCAACTTCGCACAGGCGACGGTGGATGCGATTGCGGCGGGCGCAGCGCTGCGCTGCGCCGATGCTGACGAGGCCGTGCGCACGGCGCTGGCACTGCTTGCCGATGCGCCGCGTCGTACGGCAATCGGCGAGGCGGGGCGGGCTTTCAGTGCCCATCACCGCGGCGCGCTGGCGGCGACACTAAGCCTCGTCGACACCCTGGCGCCCAAATGAAACAGGCCCCTGCAAGAGGGGCCTGTTTTGGCTGCGCGAATAGCGCTTACTTTTTCTTCGCAGGCTTGGCCGGGGCTTCTGCCTTCTTGGTTGCCGGGGCTGCCTCGGTTTTCTTTGGCTCAGCCTTGCCCGGCTCAACCAGCGGTTGCGGGTTGGTTGCCGGCACCACGATCGGGCGGCCTGCCGCGGCGGGGTCAAGCAGCGCGTTAATGGTTTTGAGGTCGTCTTCGCTCAAGCTGCCTGCGGCGCTTTTCAGCCGCAACTGCGCGATCGCGGTGTCGTAGCGCGCGCGCGCCAGCTGGCGGAAGGTCTCGTAGTACTGCGTCTCGGCGTTCAGCACGTCGATGTTGATGCGCACGCCGACCTGGTAGCCGAGCTTGTTCGACTCGACTGCACTCTTCGACGAGATCAGCGCGGCTTCGTAGCCGGCGACCTGCGCGATACCGCTGCTTACGCCAAGGAAGGCCTGCTGCGCGCCGAGCGTGGCACTGCGCCGCGCGTATTCCAGATCGGAACGGGCCTTCTCTCGCAGCGCAACCGCCTCGCGCACCTTCGACTGGGTGTAGCCACCGGCGAAGATCGGCACGTTGATCTGCACGCCTATCGAGCCACCGGAGGTCTTGGCCTCGGTTGCGATGATGTCGGCCAGTGCGCCGCTGTGGTTGTAGCCGTACTTGGCCACCACGTCAGCGGTCGGCAGGTGGCCGGAACGAGCGCTGGAAACTTCGCGATCAGCGATCTCGGCGGCCAGTTGTGCTTGTTGTGCGGTCAGGTTGCCTTGTGCTGCGGTCGTTGCCCACTGCGACATGTCGTTCGGTTGCGGTTGATCGAAACGAACCCCGTCGCGCAGCGGGGCAAGGGCGCCCTGATCCTTGCCGGTCACCTGTTGCAATGCCTGGCGCTTGACGATCAGGTCCGCCTGCGCTGCCGCCTCGCGTGCGACCGTGAGGTCGTAACGCGACTGCGCTTCATGCACGTCGGTGACGGTGGTGGTGCCGACCTCGAAGCTCTTCTTGGCGAGCTCCAGCTGCTGCAGGTTGGCGGCTTTCTGCGCCTCGATGCTGGCCAGCGTTTCGGCGGCGTTGAGCTGATCGAAGTAGGCGGTTGCAACACGCACGATCAGATCCTGGCGTGCGCTTTGCGCCTGCAGTTCGGCGACCGTTGCGGCGAGCTCGCCTTCGCGGTACTGGTACCAGTTCTGCAGCCGGAAGATCGGTTGCGTGAGCTGCACGCCCCAGTTGTTGCTGTTGTATCGCCCGGAGATTTCCGGAAGCGGCAGGTCACGCGAGGTATCGTTGTACTGCGTGCCGGCCGAGGCGCCGATCTGCGGCAGCAGCCCGGACAAGCCTTGCGCCTTGCGCTCGCGGCCAGCCTCAGAGGCGGCGCGCGCGGAGGCAAACTGCGCGTCGTTTTCCAGTGCGTCGCGGTAGGCCTGCATCAGGTCTGCCGAGTGGGCGCTGCCTGCGAACAGGCCTGCGATCGCGATGCTGAGCACTCGCTTCATGAATCCATCACTCCGTCAGTATCTCGGCATGGTCGGGTCGACCTGTTCGGCCCAACCGGCAACTCCGCCGGCCAGGTTGAACACCTGGGTCAAACCATGCCGTTCAAGGAAATAGGCAACCTGCATGCTGCGGCCGCCGTGGTGACAGATCACCACGACCGGCGCGTCCGGCTCCAGCTCTTCGGCGCGCATCGGCACGCTGGCCATCGGCATCAATTGCGAGTCGGCGATGCGGCAGATGTCGTACTCCCACGCCTCGCGCACATCGAGCAGGTGCGGCTTGGCGCGGGATTCATCCGCCAGCCATTCGGCCAGCGCGCGGGGCGACAGCTGCTGCATCAGAAGCTGAAGGCGCTCTTGGCGGGCACGCGCAGCGCCGGCACCAGGGTGTCGAACACGTTCTCGGTGCTGTACTGGCCTTCGCCGGTGCAGGTGATCAGTTGCCCGACCATCACCGGCGCGCTGCCGACGAAGGCGAACAGGCGGCCACCGGGCTTGAGCTGTTCAAGCATTGCTTTCGGCACTTCGGTCACGCCTGCGGATACGACGATGACATCGTAGGGGCCGCGCTCAGGCCAGCCGGCGGCGCCGTCGCCTTCTTCAACGATCACGTTCTCGATGCCCGCCGCTGCGAGGTTTGCTGCGGCAAGGCTGGCGAGTGCCGGGTCGATTTCGATCGAGCGGACCCAGTCGGCGCGCGCCGCGAGCAGCGCGGCCATGTAGCCGGAGCCTGCGCCGATTTCGAGCACCTTGTCCGTCTTCTTCGGTGCGACGGCCTGCAGCACCTTGGCTTCAAGCTTGGGTTCGAGCATCGCGGCGCCACCGGGCAGCGGCACGGCGATATCAGCGAAGGCCAGGTTACGAAAGGCTTCGGGGACGAAGCGCTCGCGCTGGACAGTCATCAGGGTGTCGAGCACCTCGGGGTCCAGAACCTCCCATGGCCGGATCTGTTGCTCGACCATGTTGAAGCGCGCTTGTTCGAAATCCATTTCTTGCTCCTCGACAATGCCTTGAAATCAATGCGTTAAGCCAATGCTCTAAGCCTGCAATTCTAGCCCAGGCTGCGGCCCTGAGGCCGCCCTGTGTAACGTTTGGTAGCGCTCGGTGAGCTTTGATACACAGCGCCCTCAACCCTTTGCGCCCGGCGCAGCGATGCGGTACCACGCGGCGTACAGCGCCGGCAGGAAGAGCAGCGTCAGAACCGTTGCGACCGCCAGGCCGCCCATGATCGCCACCGCCATCGGCCCGAAGAAGGCGCTGCGCGTGAGCGGGATCATCGCCAGGATCGCCGCTGCCGCCGTCAGCATGATCGGGCGGAAGCGCCGTACGGTGGATTCGATGATTGCTTCCCACGGCGTGCGACCGGCTTGCAGGTCTTGCCGGATCTGGTCCACAAGGATCACCGAGTTGCGCATGATCATGCCCGACAGGGCAATGGTGCCCAGCATCGCGACGAAGCCGAAAGGCTTGTTGAAGGCGAGCAGGGACACCGTGACCCCGATCATGCCGAGCGGTGCGGTCAGCACCACCATCGCGACGCGAGAGAAGCTCTGCAGCTGGATCATCAGCACCGTCAGCACGACGAGGATGAACAGCGGCATCCCGGCCGCGACCGACTTGCCGCCCTTGGCGCTTTCCTCCACCGAGCCGCCAACGTCGATGTGATAGCCGAGCGGCAGTTTCGCGCGCAGCTTGGCGATCTCGGGTTCGAGCTGGGCAGTCACGGTGGCCGGCTGCACGGTGCCATAAAGGTTTCCGCGCACCGACACGGTCGGCACCCGATCGCGTCGCCACACAATGCCGGGCTCGAAGCTGTATTCCAGCGTCGCCACCTGCGTCAGCGGCACGCCGCGCCCGCTGCCGGTTGGCAGCATCAGTTCCGACAGTAGCGAGAGATGTTCGCGCTCGACCGGTGCGCCGCGTACCGTGATCTGGATTGTCTCGGTGCCTTCGCGCAGTTCGCTGATGTTCTGGCCGTTCACCGAAGTGTTGAGGAAGTTCGCCACGTCCTGCGCCGAGAGCCCCAGCAAGCGCGCTTTCTCGGCGTCGACATGCACCTTCACGACCTTGGAGGCTTCGTCCCAGTCCTTCTGCACGTTGGCAAGGTTCTGGTTCTTGCGCATCACGTCGGCGACTTCGTCGGCCAGTTTGTGGGCCACCGCATGGTCCGGGCCGCTGACGCGGAACTGCACCGGGAAGCCGACCGGCGGGCCGTTCTCGAGCCGGTTGATGGATGCGCGCAGTTCGCCGTAATCGTGTTCGAACAGCGTGATCATCTTGCTGCGCAGCGCCTCGCGTTCGGCCGCGCCCTTCGTCAGCACGACGAACTGCGCGAAGTTGGCCTGCGGCAGTTGCTGATCGAGTGGCAGGTAGAAGCGCGGGCTGCCGGTGCCGACGTAGGCGACGTAGTTCTCGATACCCGGCTCTTTCGCCAGCACGGCTTCGAGGCGCTTCACGGCGCTCTCCGCCGCGTGGTATGAGGCGCCCTGCGCAAGGCGCAGATCGATCAGCAGTTCCGGCCGCGTCGAATCCGGGAAGAATTGCTGCGGTACGAACTTGAAGCCCCAGATCGCGATGATGAAGGTGCCCAGCGTCGCGCCGATGGTGATCCAGCGGAAGCGCACGCACCATTCCACTGCGCGGCGGAAAGTGCGGTAAAAGCCGGAGTGGTAGATCGCGTCTTCGCCGTGGATGCCTTGATGCGCCGCTGCGCGCGCCTGCAGGCGTGCAGCCAGACCCGGCGCATAGCGTGCCAGCCAGCGGTTGAAGCGGCTCGGCTTGCCGTTCGCGGCGGCGAAGTCGGGCAGCAGATGGTAGCCGATGTAGGGCACGAACAGCACCGCAGCCACCCACGACACCATCAATGCAATGACGGTGACCTGGAAGATCGAGCGCGTGTATTCACCGGTGCTGGACTGCGCGGTGGCGATCGGCAGGAAGCCCGCCGCAGTGACCAGCGTGCCGGAGAGCATCGGCATCGCGGTGGAGGTGTAGGCGAAGCTCGCCGCCTTGGCGCGGTCCCAGCCTTGTTCCATCTTCGTCGCCATCATCTCGACCGCGATGATCGCGTCGTCGACTAGCAGGCCGAGCGCGAGGATCAGCGCGCCGAGCGAGATCTTGTGCAAGCCGATTTCAAGCTGGTGCATGAAGACGAAGGTGATTGCCAGCACGACCGGAATAGAAATCGCGACCACGATGCCGGTGCGCAGGCCAAGCGAAATCAGGCTCACCGCCAGCACGATCACGACCGCCTCAGTCAGTGAACGCACGAATTCCTGCACCCCGTGCTGCACTGCGTGGGGCTGATCGGCCACCCGTTCGAGGCGTACCCCGACCGGCAGCTGTTTGTCGATACGCTTGATCGCTTCGTCGAGGTGATGGCCCAGCGCGATGATGTCGCCGCCGCTGCGCATCGCGACGCCGATGCCGAAGGCTTCGTGGCCCATGAAGCGCATCTTGTTGCTGGGCGGATCAATGTAGCCGCGTTTGACCTCGGCCACGTCGCCCAGGCGGAAACTGCGTCCGCCCGCACGTATCGGCAGCTCGCGGATCGTATCGAGGTTCTCGAACTGGCCGGTGGGGCGCAGGAAGATGCGCTCGTCCACCAGTTCGTAATAGCCGGCCGCGGCCTTCGCGTTCTGGCCGACGATGGCGTCGACAACCGTGCGCACATCGAGCCCGAGCGTCGCGAGCTTCAGGTTCGAAAACTCGATGTAGACGCGCTGCTCCTGCTCGCCGAAGAACTCGACCTTCGCGACGTCCTGCACCTTCAGCAACTCACCGCGGATCGTGTCGCCGTAGCGCTTCAGGTCGGCATAGCTCATGCCTTCGCCGACCAGCGCGAAGATGTTGCCGAAGGTGTCGCCGAACTCGTCGTTGAAGTAAGGGCCTTGCACGCCGGCCGGCAAGGTGTAGCGGATGTCGCCGACGCGCTTGCGCACCTGGTAGAACATCTCCGACATCTTGGTCGACGCCATCGAGTCCTTGAAGATCAGGAAGATCAGTGACTCGCCCGGCTTGGAGTAGCTGCGGATGAAGTCGGTCGCGCCGAGTTCCTGGATCTTCTTCTCAAGCTTGTCGGTGACCTGCTCTTCCACTTCGGTGGCGCTGGCGCCTGGCCAGTTGGTGCGCACCACCATCACCTTGAAGGTGAAGGGCGGATCTTCCGATTGCCCGAGCTTGGTGTAGGCAATGACACCGACGAGCGTCAGCACCACCATCAGGTAGAGCACCAGCGCCTGATGGCGCAAGCCCCAGTCAGAGAGGTTGAAGCGCTTCATCGCTGGCTATCCAGAGCGACCGGCGTGTTGTCGGGGATCGGCTTGACCTTGTCACCGGCAGCGAGGCGATGCGCGCCGACAATGACCACGCGGTCGCCGTTTGCCAGCCCGCTTTCGATCAGGGCGCCGTCTTCCCTCCAGGCGCCGATCTTCACGCTGCGTGCCTGCAGCGCACCATCGGTACCGACTACCCAGACGCTTGGCGCGCCAGCCTTCTGCACCAGCGCGCCATGCGGCAGCACGATGCTCGACTTCTGTTGCGTGGGGAAGGCGACCGCGGCGGTGGCGCCCAGCGCGAGCTTGTCGTCGGCACGCGGCACCGAGATGCGCACCGCGTACGTGCGGGTTGCCGTGTCGGCGGCGGCGGCCACTTCCCGCACGGCGCCCTCGAACACCTGATCCTGGGCCGCCCAAGGGCGTACGCCAACCGGCGTGCCGGTCTTGATGCCGGCGATGCGCTGTTCCGGTACGTAGATCAACACTTCACGCTCGTTCGATGCGGCGATGCGCAGCACGGTTTGCCCGGCGGCGACGACCTGGCCGGCTTCGACTGGCGTTGCCGTGATCGCACCGTCACGATCCGCCACGAGGCGCGAATAGCCCGATTGGTTGCTGGCCACGTCCGCTTGGGCGCGGGCCTGTTGCAGGCGTGCTTGCGCTGCGAGCAGGGCGGCGCGCTTCTGGTCGAGCACCGAGCCACTGATGAAGTGTTGATCGCTGAGTGCCTTGCTGCGATCGAACTCCGCCTTCGCCAGCGCCAGGTCTGCGGAGGCGGCGACGACCTGCGCCTTGGCGGCCTCGGCGTTCAATTCCACATCCTGCGGGTCGATGCGGGCGAGCAAGTCGCCCTTCTTCACGCGGCTACCGAGGGTGACATTGCGTTCGAGCACCTTGCCGCCAACGCGGAATGCGAGGTCGATCTCATGGCGTGCGCGCACTTCGCCGGCATAGACGGCCAGCTGCGCCGTATCACCGAGGCCCACCGTGCGCACAACCGCGGCGCGCGGGGCCGGCTGCGGAGGCGCCTCGTGGGAGCAGGCGGCCAGCGTCAGTCCGAGGACGCCCGTGAGCGCCCAAACAAAACTCTCTCTCATTCGGGGGTTCCTTTCTCGGTGGCGCGAAGGCCGCGCAAGAAAATCTGCAGGAAGTTTTCTAGGAATTCTCGCGGGTCCTGCTGGCAGGCCTCACAGAACGCGAGCGAGTGCCGCCATACCGCGATATGCATGGCCGGCACGAAAAACAGGGATACGGTCTGGTCGAGGTTAATGGGACGGAATAGGCCGCGTTCGATGCCGCGCGTGATGGCCGCTTCGACCATGCGGCGCCCACGCTCAATCACGTTCTGGTGATAAAAGCGCGCCACATCGGGGAAGTTCATCGCCTCGGCGATCATCAGTTTCGGGATACCGCCGAGCGATGTGGCACCGACGTTGTCCCACCACGCAAACAGGATCGCGCGCAGCATGCCTTCCGGATCGTCCAGCATGCCGGAGAGCTGCGCTTCGGCGGATTCGATCAGCGGCACGATGCCGTCGCGGATCACCGCAGTGAACAGTGCTTCCTTGCTGTCGAAGTAGAGGTACAGCGTGCCTTTCGAAACCCCCGCGCGTGCGGCGATCTCGTCCAGCCGCGTCGCGGCGAAGCCCTTTTCGACGAACAGTTCCAGCGCCGCGGCGGACAACTCGCTCGGGCGGGCCTGCTTGCGCCGCTGTCGTAGCGGCTCGGATGTCTTGGATGAGGCGTTCATGGGCGCTGACAAAAAGCCGCGCGGATCGCGCGGCATGTAATGACTAACCAGTCAGTAATTAAGCATGCCTTTACGGTAGAGTCAAACTCAATTTGTATTTTGTCGTTGGGCATTCAATTTGAGAGCAATTGGCATTCACTTTGAGAGCCGTCCGCTAAAGTGCGACTAGCAAAGGCTGCGCATTCCGGTGGACTTGATCACCCGGAGTCGTGACAGCCGCCAATGATCTTGAGCGGTAGGAGCCTGCGCGCGAAACGGGGCATCGGTCTAGTCGCCCTGGTGGTGCGTCCTACTTGAGATGCAAACGTTTCAAAATGGGCGCAAACGGAGAAAACCCTGCGGGCAAAATGGTTGAAACAGCACCCCACTACTGGTGCGGTTTGCGGCGATTCTTGGGGCTTTGTCTGTTGAGGATCACCAAAAACTGACCCACTTATAGGGTCCGCGATCGCCGAAAACTGACCCACGTAGAGACACTGTCCCGCTCTGAGCTGAGCGGGGGAAACAGGAGTGATCAGCGTGGGCATGTT